>CAYRKE010000033.1:0-5607 GCA_964424695.1 uncultured Polyangiaceae bacterium | reverse complement strand
CGGAACGTAACTCGAGCCCCTGCACCGGCACCTGTCTCAGCCAGCACCTGTCTCACCCAATCCGAGCCCGAACGGCGGCCCGCTATCCGTCGCGTCGCTCGCTGACCTGAAGGGCGACCGTGGTGGTGGTGCTGAGATGGGCGAGAACCCTGAGCACGATGTCCGAGCCGAGCTCGCCGTCCGCGTCGACGTCCACTCGCCGAGTCTTGGGCGCCAAGCCGCGAAGCTCTCCCAGTCGCTGTTCGACAGTACCCCGCAAAATGCGAGGGGATTCCGTGTCCGCGATCGTCAGGACCCACTGCGCCGCTTCGAGACGCAAACTGGGACGTCGGGTCTCCCCACGCCACAGTTGCGTGCTCACGGCCCCCAAAGGCACCGCAAGCCGTCGCCAGGGGGGGGGGACAGACGAGGCAGCGCTTGGCGCAACGAGCCAGCGTATCTCGCTGGACTCTTGGCTCAACGCGGTGGCGAGGCACCGCAATTTGCGATAGGGTACCTCGGGACTAACGGCGTAGGTTGCAGTCGCGCGGCCCAGCACCTGCTGCAGGTTCCTGGCGACCCGCTGGCACGCCTCCGATGACTCGTGCTCGCGGAACGGCAGGACGCGGCCATCGGCCCGTATCGAGTCCCCATCCAGGACGACCAGCGGCCCACGTGGCCTGGGCAAGGGTCTCCGTATGTCCAGCAAGGTCCGCTCCACTCCTTCGGCGTAACCGACGCCAAATCGCTCGACCTGCTCCGACGCCATCAGCGAGAGGTAGCGCGTGGCCGATACCACGAGTATTGCCCCCCCGAGACTCGCGACGACCGCGGGCGCGGAGCGACGGGTTGCAGCAAGCCAACGCGACGGTAGCATCGCAGCAACCGCAAACGCGGAAGCCAGCGCCGGAAGCGCGTGCACAACGTGCACAGAAATGGGAACTCCCAAGTACTCCAATGCCATCAGGATCCTGGTCACACGGGTGTCCGCCGCAAGCTCCACATCGCCGGCAGCCAGCAGCATTCCACGGAACGCGGCAACCTCGGTGACGATGCCGGAGAGTACTGCGCTGGCCACTGCTGCGCACACGACAGCCAGCAGAACCGACTGAAGATCCGAGAGGCGCGCTCCGACGATTCGACCGGACTCCACGTGCCTCATCCGTTGGCTCCGTGACTTGCCGGGAGGTAGGGATGCCCGCAGGGTATCCTCGGCCACGTGGTGCCCGGACAACGCGTGCGCCGCGAGTATCGAGGCCACAAGCCCCGAGAATGCCGGCAGCCAACCCGCAGGAAGGGAGCTCCATCGCATGGGGTGCCAGGTCACCTGGACGACCCCGACGAACGCCAGAGCGGCGAGGCCGCTGCAAACTGCGACCCGAGCGCTTGTCCCTCGACCGCCACGATCGACTCTTGCGAGACCGATGACTCCAAAGAGCACTGCTGCGTTGGAAGCAAGCAGACAACACGTGGTGCTGACCGAAAGCACGATGTTGACCGCGGTGCCCGCCTCTCGAACGTAGGCCAACTGCTGAGCCAAGGGCGGAACGAGAGAGGCAGCCGCTCCGGCGCTTCGAAGGGCGCCAAAGGCCAGCGGAAACCCCAACGCGGCGACCGGGATGAACGCGCCACCAATAATCCACGCACCGCGTTGTCTCCCTCGAACGACCTGCAGAGCGGTGGAGCCCTGAACCACAAAGGCGGCCAAAACGAGCAGCGCCACCGAGACTGCCGGCAAAGCTAGTTCGTGCTCGAGCCTCAGCACTGGCCAGGCCCGCATCCCCGTCACGAGTGTCGCCCCGAGCCCCACGATCAAATGGCCAAGACAGCTCGCCAGGACCAGGCCGCACAACCGACGAGACCTTTCCTCCATGTGCGCATCCCCTAACGCCTTCCAGCCGGCTCGTCGAGAACAGTGCCACTTCCGTCACGCAGAACGCCCGATCGGCCTTGACATCAAGGGCGGTCAAGGGCGATCTCGCAAGCTGGAACGCCGATCGGGCGAGGCGCCCACACCACACGGAGCAACCGGCAAATGATCATAGGTGTTGACTTTGGGGGAACGCAAATCAAAGCCGCCGCAGTGCGAGGAGGCGAGATCCTCGCGACCTCGGTGCGCAATACCCGCGACGCGAACGGACCAGCCGAGGTGCTGAATGCGGTAGCTGACGCTGTGCGTGAGCTCGAGGCCACTCCTGAAGCAGTGGGACTGGCGATCCCCGGTGAAGTGGACGGTTCCGGCCGGTGTTGGCGACTTCCGAACGTCCCTGGTTTCGAGGGGGTTGCCATTGCCGCAGAGCTCGAGCGCCGCCTGGGTTGTTCAGTGGCGGTCGACAACGATGCGACGGCGGCAGCGCTTGGAGAGAAGCTTTTTGGGCATGGGCAGCAATACGCAAGCTTCGCGATGCTGACTCTGGGCACCGGAATCGGTGGCGGTCTGGTCCTCGGCGGAAAGCTCTGGAGTGGAACGCATGGGTTCGCTGGGGAGCTTGGGCATATCGCGATCGACCGGTTTGGTGGCCCCCCCTGCGCCTGCGGGCTCAAAGGCTGCCTGGAAGCCTATGCCGGCACGAACGGTCTGCTCCGTCACTTTCGCGAGGCCGGCGGCGCCACGTCCACCATCCTGGAGATTGCACAGGCGGCTCGGCGTGGTGACGCTGCCGGACTGTCGACCTTCGACGCCCTGGGCACCGCACTCGCCATCGGCGTCTGCTCCATTCAGAACGTCCTAGATCTGGACGCCATCGTCTTCACCGGCGGAGTCTCGGCATCCTTCGACCTGTTCGCACCCAGTCTTCGCCGAGAGATGCAGCGTTATGGTTATGCACCCCCGCTCGCTGGCGTACCGCTTCTGGTGAGCACACTCGGAGACAAGGCTGGAGTCATCGGAGCAGCCCATCTGTGCTCGCAGCGCGTCTAGAGCATCAACCCACAACTCCCGCACCCAAGCCCCAATCGGTTCCTCATGAAGGCCATCGTCGTTACTGAACCTGGCGGCACGAATCGTCTTGCGATTCGCGACCTACCCGATCTAACCGCAGGCGAACGGCAGGTCCGCATCGCTGTTCGTGCAACCGCGCTCAACCGAGCCGATCTCCTGCAACGCCGCGGGAAGTACCCGCCGCCGTCTGGCGAGAGCGAGCTGCTCGGCCTGGAGTGTGCCGGCGTCGTCGACCAAGTGGGGCAGAACGTCGGCAGTCTGAAGGTCGGGGATCGCGTGATGGCCCTCCTACCTGGTGGAGGATACGCCGAGCAGGTCGTGGTGAACGAGCGCATGGCCATCCCGATCCCGGCCGCCGTCGACTTCGTGGGCGCAGCGGCGATTCCCGAAGCCTTCCTCACGGCGCGCGAGGCGTTGTTCGCGTTGGGGCAGCTCGAACCGGGCCAGGCAGTGCTAGTCCATGCCGCGGCGAGTGGTGTCGGCTCCGCAGCAATCCAGCTAGCCCACTTGCAGAGCGCTCAAGTCTTTGCCACCGCAGGGAGCGAGGAAAAGCTCAACGTCGCGAAGCAGCTTGGCGCAGAGGTCGTCATCAACTACCGAACCCAGGATTTTGCGGAGATCGTCAGAGACCGCACGTCCGGTCGCGGCGCAAGTGTCGTGCTGGACTTCATCGGCGGCCCATACTGGGAGAAGCACTCCCGCTGTATGGCTCTGGGGGGGCGCTGCGTGGTCATCGGCGTTCTGGGAGGCGCCAAGGCTGAGGTCAACCTCGGTCTCCTGCTGATGAAGCGCCAACAGATTCTGGGGTTGGTCATGCGATCTCGCTCGCTCGACGACAAGATTGCCATGACTCAACGCTTCATCCGCGAGACCCTCCCCCATTTCGAGGCAGGCAGGCTTCGTCCCGTCGTGGACTCGGTCTTCGACTTCGAGGCCGTCGCGAAGGCCCACGAGCGGATGGAACAGAACGCCAACACGGGGAAGATCGTGCTGCGTGTCTCCGGTAGCTAGGTCCAAGACGCAATCCAGATCGGGTTCAGCGCCCGATCAGTTCGCGGTCAGGATCTGAGAACGCAGGAGCTCGGCCAGAATCTCGCTCCCCGCGCCTTCGTCCGTCATCCGCGGGCGGCCCGGCGGGATTGCCGGGATCTTCTTCAAGTGGCGCTCGATTGCCCACCTCGCGTGGGACTCGAGGAGCTCGAAATGGAGTCCGAGCGCACGCCCATGCTCGCCGCGCCTTCGTCCGTGAATGACCCGAGCTACCAGCGCCTCGGAGTCTATCCACTTCCCAGCGTGCGGAAGCTGGAAGGACACGATGAGACGCTCACCGGTCAGTACCGGGCCGGACGACCTGACCAGCATGCCGCTCAACGAGAGGTTCTCGATCCGATCAGCGATCAGCCGAAAATCCCTTTCGCGCACGACCTGGCAAGGGAGACGGGACGTGTGACGGACGGGCCTCGGGTTCTTGTCGGCAATCTCGCAGCTCATGGGACATCCTCCAGACCGAGGGATCGTAGCCCGGCTCCGCCTTTTGCGGCCAAATTCGCGTCGCCTCACGGCAAGAGTCCAGGAAAAAACTCGACAGATGGAATGACCACATGTCTTTACGTGGCCCGGACGGGCTGACTCGCGCAGTCAACGAGGGGGGCGCTCGGTCGACAGGAAGGCAGTCTACCAGCTGGCGCACCGCTCGGCCGCCCCCCCCCACAGCGCAGCAAGCCCCGACCCGAGTGAGCCTCGACCACCGAGCGGGACACCGTGTCTGGTAGGCGAAGTCGCTCCCGCAATCGAGGTATGCGTTCACGGCCCCAGGAGGCCCCGGCCGCAAGCCGCCTTGCGCGCAAGGCGCAGCGAGCACCAGAGCGGAGCGCACGTGGGTATGTGAGCACCGGAGCGAAGCGGCAACCCCCCAGGCTTTCCCCACTCGGGCTTCTGCCCGAAAGGAACCCCAAGTCTGGGGACCCCCGCCGCGCCAGGCGGATCGCGGCCGGTCCTCGATGCAAGGCGTGAACGGATACCAATCGAGGTCGGGGCAGCCCCGCTGGCACGAAGAGGATGCCGAGTCGTTCGGTGCTCTGCGCAGCGGATCTCGGCTGCACCTCGCCGACGCAGGACATGACAGAGCCCCCTCCTCGTGCCACGCCTGAAGGCATGGCCGAAGAGTGGTTTCCCCGAGTGAATGAGGTTGGCGAGGTCATCGGCAGAATCGCTCGATCCGAAGCTCACGGACATCCCGAGCTGATCCACCCGGTCGTGCACTGCCTGGTGGAAACGCCCGACGGGCGCTTGCTGCTCCAGCTCCGAGGCCGAAAGAAGGACATCGATCCGCTACGCTGGGACACCTCTGTGGGGGGCCACGTCGCGTATGGAGAAAGCATCGACGATGCCGTGCTGCGGGAGATCCAGGAGGAAATCGGTATTGCCGTGGATCCGGCACGGGTGAGTTTCCTCTATCGCTGGCTCCGCCGTTCCCAGGTGGAAACCGAGCTCGTGCACAGCTACCGCTTGATCCACCCCGGTCCGTTCAGGCCCAACCATGCGGAAATCGAACGCTTGGCCCTATTCGACGAAGCAGCCATCGCCTCCATCCTGCACAGCGGTCGCCTGACCGCTAGTTTCGAGCTGGAATAGTATCCGTTCACGGCCCCAAACGCGGATAGGTGCACATAGAGGGAGTCGGAGCA
>CAYRKE010000032.1:0-50860 GCA_964424695.1 uncultured Polyangiaceae bacterium | reverse complement strand
GTAGTGGAGTCGAGGTGAGCAGGGGAAGGGGCCGAGCGGCGGTTTCGACGCGAAGGTGTGCGCCAGGCCTCGGCGCTGACGTCGGAGCGATACACGGGCTGGCTCCTTGACGCTCAGCGCGAGAGGTTCGTGAAGCTCGGATGCAATTCTGCCAAGCCTGCCCAAGCCTGCCCAAGCCTGCTGGGTCCACCTTCGAGTCTGACCCAGCTGTCTACTCCGCTCCGGCACGGTTTTCACTGTTCGATTGTCCTTCGCCTCAGGCCGATTCCGCCCCATCGCTGGCAAGCAACGCATGGGGCGACGCTTCTCCCGTCCTGGCTCGTGCTGGCGAAGAGTGTCGCGAGCGTGTCAACCTGCGCTCTGCAGCGGCGAGCGAGATCCAGAGTACGGACCCGATGCCCCATGGCGCAATCAACGTGTGGCAGGTGGACCATGGGATTGCTTGCTGACCTGCGGACTATCCTGAAAAAGCTGCGCCTCAGCGGGCTTCTTGAGACCCTCGAGCTCCGACAGGGACAAGCTATCGAGGACAATCTGTCCCACGTCGAGTTCCTCTTGCGCTTGCTGCAAGACGATATCGATCGACGGGACACCAAGCGACTCGATCCACGAGTTCGACGTGCTGGGTTCGAGGAGGATTGCACGCTCGAGGACTTCGATTTCCAGTTCAATCCAGAGCTACCCAAGGCGGAGATCATCGACATAGCGACCTGTCAATTCGTGCCTCGTGCCGAGAACATTCTGCTGCTGGGTGCGGCCGGGCTCAGCAAGAGCTTTCTCGCTCAGGCGTTTGCTCCGAGAGCGTGCCGGGCAGGTCACAGCTCCCAGTTCATCCCCGCTGAGGAGCTCTTTCGACAGCTTCGTGCTGGACGCGGTGATGGAATCTATGAACGACGACTCGCCCGCTTTGCCAAGATTGACGTTCTGGTCGTTGACGATCTCGGGCTACGTCCCTTTGTCGGACAGGAACCACTCGACCTCTACGAAGTCATCCGTCAGCGCTACGAGAAGCCGCCTCTCGTGATCACTGCCAACCGGAACGTCGACGAGCTCACTTGCCTGCTGCCCGATCCGCTCCTTGCGAGCGCTGCCATGGATCGATTGCTTCACCACTCCCACGTCGTTCGCTTCGTGGGGGACACCTACCGAAATTCAAAGAAGGCAAATCGCACAAAGTCAACCAAGAAGGAGACCACCCAGTGAGACCGATGAAACGACACCGTGGTCAGGGTCAGTTTGGCCGATCCGGGAGCCTCGTCCCGACTCAGGCGAGGTGGTCTGCCACCCAGCTCTTGAGCGTCGTTGGTGTGGTTGTCCTGTACGTGCGCGGGGTCTCGGGAGCGAAACCATCCCTAATCCCGGCCGCCATCATCACGATCGCCTCGACATGTTTGTCGTTCATGCCGACCTGGCTGAGCGCACCTCGGACATCGTTATCGCTGAGCTGTTGTGCAACCACCGGGTACCCCAGTGCTCCGGAGAGAATCTCGGCGACGCGAGTGAAGGAGAGGTCTTCAGGGCCGAGGACGGCCTGGATGTGGCGACCCGTCCAAGTGTCGGCGAGCAAGCGGGTTGCAGCGACCGTGGCGATGTCAACGGGAGCGACCCAGGCCATCGGCTTGTGGATGTCCATCGCGGTGGCCAACACGCCGCCGCGGATCGATTCGATGTCCATCAGCAGGTTCGTGAAGAAATACCCGCAACGTAGATGCGTCACCGACGCTCCGCTGGCGTCCAGTTCCACTTCGGTCGCAGCCAGCCCGTCGATCTCGCCGACGCCGTGACGCTTCTCCGCTCCGACACTGGACTGGAAAACCACTCGCCTGATTCCGTTCGCCTCGATCGCGGCGCGGACGTGGCGCGCGGCGAGAGCATGCGCTTCAATTGGATCGCCGTCCGTCGCGGTCGGACTGACCCAGTAGAGGGCATCGAGTCCGCGGGTGGCTTCTCGCACCGTGTCTCCGACCCAGACATCGAGGGGAACAGCATCCACGTCGTCGTCTATGTCCGCGCTGAGCGCGGTCGGGTCGCGGAGAAGCGCGCGCGGTCGCTCGCCGGCCTGCACCAGCATCCGCAACACATGTGTTCCGACGTTTCCCCTTGGCGCCACCACTCCGATCGTCATCGCTCGGCTCCTTACGCGGCCTTTGTGGCCGACCGTTGACATAGCTCTAGATGGTGACAGAAACTGGCACCATTGTGACGCGGGCGAATCGCTTGATGGAACTCGCTGACTTGCTTCGTGGTCGCGAAGCCACGACGGTCGGAGACTTGGCTGAAGAGCTCGGCGTTAGCCGCCGAACGCTGCTTCGCGACATCGCCACGTTGCGCGAGCACGGCATGCCCATCACCGGCGAGGCGGGACGGGGTGGTGGCCTCCGGCTCGAAGGTGCTCGTGGGCTGGCGGCAGTCCACCTGTCGCTCGCGGAGATCGTGGGGCTTTGGCTGGGCGCGCGCCTCTCTCACGCAGCGAGCGATCTTCCCTGGGGCGAAGCTGCCGACTCGGCGATGTCGAAGCTCTTGGCGAGCCTCCCGGCGTCGAAGGCCCGCCCGCTACGCGCGCTGTGTCGGCGGGTCATCATCGGGCCGCCTGCGACGCCGCCCGTGCGCGAAAGCGCAGCGTCGACCCCGCCTGATTTGCTGCGACTGTTCGAGGAAGCGTTCTCCAAGGGCATCGGCCTGGGCTTCCACTACACGGACCGCGATGAGCGAAGGACGACACGTCGACTTGAGCCCCACGGCCTTCTCGTTCAGCCGCCCGTATGGTACGTGCTCGCGCGCGATATTGACAAGGGTGAACCACGCACGTTTCGTATGGACCGCATCGCTCGTCCTCGGCTTCTCCATGACATCGCATTTCGCCCCGATGTCTCGGTCATCCAGGCCCAGCTCTTCGAGCTAG
The DNA here is from genome assembly GCA_964424695.1 of uncultured Polyangiaceae bacterium. Lineage (GTDB taxonomy): Bacteria > Myxococcota_A > Polyangia > Polyangiales > Polyangiaceae > JAEWRL01. The sequence continues at coordinate 47,958 of CAYRKE010000032.1, read as the reverse complement.
AGGGGTGGCGCCCCCTCACGGGAAGGTGGGGACAGTAGTATCGCTACTGCACCAAGTCGAGGAAGTCGTGCGTGAGCGTGACGGACTCAGTGACGTTCTCGTCGCTCTCGTTGTCCGACTCCCGGGCGACAACTTGATCGGCCACGAGCGCGAGAGCGACCAGCGGCGCAGGGTTACGCCTTCGCGGTCCTGCTGCACGACGTCGAGGTTGCGCTTGTAGTTCACGTCGGTGAGGTCGAGGCCTCTGACGTGATGGCGACGTTCTGGACCCAGTCGAAGAGGCTGCGGTCCTGCGTCGCCCCGCGCGCGAGCGTCACGTCCGAGAACGTGAGCCGGCCGGGAGACTTGTTTGGGATGAGTGCGCCCCCTTCGAAGTATTCGACCTTGGCGAGCTCGACGGAGAGCTCCGAACACTTCTGGAATGCGGCTGACGTGAGCGAATCAATTTCCACGGTATCCGTTCACTGCCCCAAGGTCCGGAGAGCGGGTAGCCGTAGGGCGTCACAGTCAGGCGGAACGGAGTGTTACGGCTTCCGGGCGAGAGTGTGTTGGGCGCACCGAAGATACGGGCGCGCCTGGCGTCGAGACGTGGGCGATGGCGCAGGCGTGTCATGACGTGAGGACTCACAGCACTGCGCCAGCGGTTGCTGGCTCCGCCGTTCCGCTTTCGGGTAGTGAGCGACAGCCCAGGAACCGGACGTTCAAAAAGCGAAGCCATCGCAAGCCCAGCCGCAAGAAGCGCGGCGCGCAGCCAGGGCATCCCAAGCACGAGCGGCCTCTCGTGCCTGAGAGCGAGCTCGAACGCAGACGCTGGCGGGCTGGAGAGTCGCTGGAGTGCGGGCTTGGCTCTGGGTTGTGGTGACTCCGCTCGTTATCTTCTTCGCCATCCACAGCAAGCGTTCGGCGGAATCTGCGCGCGCCACGTTGGGAGCCGGTGTCGGCGCATTGATCTCGGACCGCTTCTCGGGCTACTCGTGGTGGCCCCTAAATCACCGAGCGCGATTCTGGAACAACCGATCGCGAACATCCCGGGATTCGTGGCCGAAGGTGAGGGGGAGCGACGCGACATCTGGGGGATAGGCGCACGTCTGCGGCGTCGATGCCCAAGGAGACGTCTTTTACCGGGGGGCGAATCAGGGGGCACAGTGCGGCGTTCGCATCGGGTTCGAGTCGTCCGCGACACCGCTCACGGTGATGCTGCCTTGAACCCAGCGCGCCGACCATGACCGCTCCTGCTCGTAGCAAGTGGAAGGGCTCCTGAAGCGGCAATCAAGTTGACTGCCGTTCTGAGTCGGCGCTGACCGGCGTTCGCCGTCGCAGTGTCGGTTTCAGCGCGGGTCTTCGACAAGAATCTGGTCAATGTCAGCGTCTACCGCGCGAATGGCAGAGCGGAGGTGCAGGCGAAGGCCATCGGCTGTAGCGCCGGGATCGGGTGGGAGTACAATGACGAGTCGTCCCCGACCGTGATCCGTCTCTGCAGGGATACGTGCCAAGCTATCCGCCAAGAGCAAACAAGCCAGCTTCGCCTCACACTCGGTTGCTAAACGCGGGTCTATTGAGTCCTCGAGGTTCTGGCTCACGCCGTTCAGGCCGCCAGCGTCCGCCGCCATGGCACAGATGATTACCCTGATGGGTTTCCTTGGCGGTCTGGTGATGTCGGCCATCAAGCGTGAACGGGGGCGTCAAGGACTTGGGGCACATGATCGACGGATACGGAGGCGTGCTCGAGCGGGTGGATTCGGTCTGTTTCTCGGCCCGGGTGGGGACGGCGACCGAGCCGTTGCCGAGATCGCCCTATCCACCGCTCGCACAGCTCCGATGGCCTGGCGTAGCCGCGGGGCGGGTTCACGGCAACGCCATCGGACGGCAATCAGCGCTCGCACAGCTCCGCCGGCCTGGCATGACCAGCGATACTCTGTTTCATGCCGCTTTGTGCCAGTATCCAGCTCCGCTGCGGTCCTGGCACACTTCACAGCGCCCAGGACAATCCCTGCCGAACGCCAGCATTCTACGGCTCAGTGGTCTGAACCGCGTGCTGGCAGGATCCTTGCATGGTTCCGCGGCGATATGCTCAGCTCAACGACCGACGATTCATGGCGGTTGTCTCCATTCCCCCAAGCCACCCCCCGGGTTCTGAAGGGCGGGCTGGTCGTCGCGCTCTGCACGGTGCTGGTCGGTTGCGGTGGTGATTCAAGGAATAGCGGGAGCGGTACATCAGGCGGTGGCGTTGCGGGCGCCGAGGGTGGCCGCCAGGCGGCGGGCGACGGCGATGCGTCGGAGGCAGGCGCCGCGCCGCATCAGACCGACGGTGATCAGTCTGGCGGGACGGGAACAGGACCGGGCGGAGACGACTCCCTGGGCGGCGGCAACGCGATGGGCGGAGGCGCTAGCACCGGCGGCCCGAGGACGGACGGCACCGGTGGGCTTGCGAGCGGCGGCAACGCGACGGGCGGAGGCGCCAGCACCGGCGGCTCCATGACGGGCGGCACCGGTGGGTTCGCGACCGGCGGCAGTGCGATGGGCGGAAGCGTCAGCACCGGCGGCTCCATGACGGGTGGCACCGCTGGGTTCGCGACCGGCGGTAGTTCTGGCACTGGCGGCGTGGGCGGGCACGGAGGCACGACGACGGGCTGCGAGCCACTCACGGACTGTGACGGCGAATGCGTCAACGTCGAAACCGATCCGAACAACTGCGGACGCTGCGGCGCGGCGTGCGACCTATCGGCGGGCGAGGTGTGTCTGCGAGGTGCGTGTGGAAACGACTGCGGCGAACTCACCAATTGCGACGGGTCCTGCGTGGATCTCGCGACCGACTACGACTCCTGCGGCCGCTGCGGTGCCCCATGCTATCCCTGGATCGGGGGATTCTGCAGCGAGGGCGCATGCGGCCCCGACTGCGGCGATCGGACACAGTGTGGATACCAATGCGTCGATCTCGACGCGGATCCCAGGAACTGCGGTGAGTGCGGCGTCGAGTGCGATCGAGCCGCGGGTGAAGTCTGCCTTGCAGCCGCGTGCGTGCACGATTGCGGGCAGCTCACCAGCTGCGACGGCTCTTGCGTGGACCTCGAAACCGATCCGCTCCACTGTGGCGAGTGTGGAGAGGCCTGTAATACCTGGGCCGGCGAAATCTGCCAGGACGGCAGCTGCCAATGCGGCTCGCTCACCGGCTGCAATCGTTCCTGTGTGGACCTCGACACCGATCGGAACAACTGTGGAGCATGTGGCACGGTCTGTGCGCCGAGCGCTCAATGTGAGGACGGCAAATGCGGTCTGGTTGGCATAGACTGCAATCGCATCTTGTGTGCGTCCGAGGAGCGCTGCTGTTTCGACGAGTACGAAGGCGAATACTGTTTCGATCCGGCCACGGAGACCTGCTACGCCTTCGAGTTCGGCGCGTGTGACGGTCCTGAGGATTGCGCGGGCTCACAGGTCTGCTGTCGTACCGGGGGGGCCGTCTACGGTGAATGCTCCGCTAGCTGCGAGGATGCTGTCTTCTGTTCAGAGGATGCCGACTGCGATCCTGCCAGCAGCACCCCTTACTGCTGCGACACCGGAGACTACGCGCTCTGTCTGGACCGTCGCGACGCGTGCGGCTGAGGCCAGTGCCCGTCGCTCCGGGCGTCGAGCTCGCGTGGCAGACGGGGCAGCCTTGGTTACAGCGATCGGTCACCGCGACCACCGCAAGGCAGCGTCGATTCCGAGCAATGAACACGATTGCCAACCGCCGGGCACGCCGGTCGCGGGAGGAGGCCGTCAACGGAGTTGCCTGATATGGGTCGGGACACGGGGGCGCCACGCGCGCCGCGATGGGTCAGGTGCCGAGCTGCCTAGGCACTTGATGCGCGGACGCGACGCGTGTGAGGATGCTACATCCCATATGTCGTCATTGAGAGCGATTGGGTACTTTTCTCGGGCTCTCCTCCCGGGGTTGCTCAGCGCTCTCGCGGTCTCTGGCCCATCCGCTTGCGACGGCGGAGTCGCGCGTGAACCAACGATTTCGACGGGAGGTACGGCAACCGCGGGGGCTGGCTCCGGTGGGCAGGACGCTGAAGTCTTCCCGACGGGCGGCAGCGAGGAGGCGTTCGACGTGGTCTGCTCTGACCAGGAAGACGTCAGCGCGCCGACCCCGTCGGAGGACTGCAGTGTCGTCGCTCGGGACATCGATCCGGCATTCACCTGCGGGAGTGACGACTGTTCTCTGACCAAAGCTCTTGACCTCACGTGTGCGTCACGCCCCGATGAGCCGTGGATTTCCGCGACCGCCGACGGGGCGGTGGTGATGGTTCGGGCCAGGAGCGAGGGCTCCGATACTACTGAAGCTCTGGCGCGACTCATGCTCGTAGGAGCAGGTGACAGTCGTGTCCAGGATGTACCGGAACTGGCTGACCCAGATCTGGGGAGGGCCGGTTCCCCGATCCTGGACAGCGCGATGATCACCGACCCCAGCGGAGCGAGGTGGCTGTTCACTGGTGAGGCTCAGTCATTCACCGCGCGTCGAGAGACCGACGCAGGGTGGACGAGGTCGAAGATCGTGACCACATCCGATGATCCTTACCGTGTGGACCGCCTGGGCAACGTCGCGATGGTGCATGATGGCTTGGGGTATCTGGCGTACCTTGCTGGTCCCGACTACTTGCCGCATCTGCTGACCTGGGACGGTTTGTGCTGGGCAGACGAGCGCCTTGGAGAGACGCCAGCGACGTCGGTGACTGTCCGGGCGGGGATTACACCTATCACCCCAGCAGCGATCCCTGCTTGGGCAAGTCGTCCTGCAGCCAGCAGGTGAGCGGAGTCAGCTCTGCGTTCGGGCTGGCGCGCACTCAGTCTGGTGCGACGTTTGCTGCGTGGGTCACGTCCTCGTCCGAGGGCACCTATGCACTTGAGAGCCTACGGATCTCCGGCGAGCTGCCCATGTGGTACTGCGGCAGGACGGAGACTCGCGGAACAGGGACGGCCGAGCTCGTGGTGGCACGCGTTACCGAGTCGGAGCCCGCATACACCCACTTCCGGTTCGAAATGGGCGGCGCGGGATCGGCTCAGACGCGGGAGGTCGTGATGGTGGCGCGCGGCGATACGTTGGTCGTGGTGACGTACATCACCGGCAGCAAGATTCCGACCATGACCTACCTCGAGATCGACTCGACGAGGTTGCCCTGACGGGCTGGGTCGCGGCCCAAGGTGCCCATGTCAATCGCGTCCCGAGCATTTCCACCGGAAGGCTCTTACTTCGAGTGCCAGAGGCTGGCCACGTGACCTACTTGCCCCTGCGTCCTGTTGACTCGTATGTCGAAGCGATTGCGCGACGTGAAGCTCACTCGAGACTCCCCTGCGGCACGACCGACTGCCCCCCCCTCGCGAATGGTTGCCAAAGGACTATACTTGCCAAAGTTATGGCCGAAGCTGCTAGACGACGCGCCACCTACGAAGACATCCTCCGCGCGCCCCGTGAGCAGCTCGCTCAGGTCATCGATGGCGAGCTTCATCTGCATCCCCGTCCGTCGATGCCCCACGCGGTTGCCGCGGCTGTCCTCGGCATGGATCTTGGCACTCCCTTCCAGCGAGGCCGAGGCGGTCCCGGTGGTTGGTGGCTCATTGATGAGCCGGAGCTTCACTTGGGCGCGGAACCTGACATCGTAGTCCCCGATCTCGGGGGGTGGCGAAGGGAACGAATGCCAGCTTTGCCCTCGACTGCCTTCGTGACGCTCGCCCCTGATTGGGTCTGCGACGTGCTGTCCGAGTCAACCCGACGCATCGATCGCGGGCCCAAGATGCGGATCTACGCTCGCGAGCGCGTTCCCCATGTGTGGCTCGTCGAGCCCGGCGCGCAGACAGTCGAGGTGTTTCGATTGGACGGTGAGACCTACCGTTTCGTTGCGACTCACGAAGGCGACGATCGCGCTCGAATCGAGCCCTTTGAGGCCGTCGAGTTGGAGCTCGCGGCTCTCTGGGGCCAGAGCACGTAGCTGCCGCGGCTCTGACGTGGCTCAGCCAATCAGTGGCGAGCCCTGGAGTCGGAGGGGAAGCTCGAGTCCGGCCCCCTCGAGCAGCTCTCGATCGGCGAGGAGCTTGTCGGTGGGGCCATCCGCAACGACCCTTCCGACACCGAGCACGAGGGTGCGTTCGCACACGTCGAGCACTAGATCGAGATCGTGGGACGCGACGATCCTCGTATGCTCGAACGACTTCAGATATCCGATGAGTCGACGCCGCGACGCTGGATCGAGACTCGCGCTGGGTTCGTCCAAGAGCAGTATATCGGGCTGCAATGCGAGCACCGTGGCGAGCGCTGCCGAACGGCGCTCGCCGCCGGAAAGGCGATGCGGTGGCCGGTTGCGGAGATGAGGGATCCCGACTCGCTCGAGGGCCGCCCCCACCCGTCGATCGACGTCTTCAAGAGGCAAGTGCTGGTTGAGCGGGCCGAAGGCCACGTCTTCACCCACCGTGGGCATGAAGAGCTGATCGTCTGGATCCTGGAATACGAGTCCAACGTGACGCCGCACTTCGACTAGGGTGTCACGGGTGACGGGATGGTCGCCGACCCGGACAGTCCCCTGGGTTGGAAGGAGAACCCCGGCCAGGTGGAGCAAGATCGTGGACTTGCCCGCTCCGTTGGCTCCCACCATCCCCACCGCCTCACCGTGATGAATGGTGAAGTCCACCCCCTTCAAGGCCGAGTGCCCATCGGGATAGGCGTAGTGGACACCCTGCATGGAAACGATGTGGTGACTCATAGGAGGAGACTCGCGAGCAAGCGGGGCACGTCCACGGCGCGTACCAGGGCGAAGAAGGCTATGGAGGCGACCAGAAACCCAGCGTCCCCCGCGCTCACCCGCCACCGGGCGGTGCCCCGGACCTCTCCGTCGAATCCGCGACACAGCATGGACACGTGGACTCGTTCGGCGCGAGCGATGGAGCGCAGCAGGAACTCCCCGAGGAGTGAGCGGAGCGTATGCAGGGTGGGGCGGGGGTGGGCCGGCACGCGGAGGGCGTGGGCCCGGAGCATGCGGGACGCCTCTGCGCCCAGGAGGAACCCATAGCGGTACAGCAGCATGAGTTGGGTTACCAGCACCCGAGGCATCCCGAGACGCCCCATGGCAGCTGCCACGGTGTCGAACCCAGTGGTCGCCACCAGCAAGAGCACGGCTGCCATGGCCAGCGCGAAACGCTCCAGAATGTTGAGGCAGGAGACCCAACCCGCCGACACCTCCCAGGGGCCGAGAGGCAGCAGCGGTAGTGGTTCGAAGAGGGGGTTCCAGATCCCCACCATGAGGGCAAAGGGGGAGGCAATGGCAACGCGAGTGAGCACGACGCCCCAAGGGACGTCTCCCAGCGCCATGCCCGCGGCGAGGTAGATGAGCAGGGGAAGCGGACGCCCGAGCTCGTGCCGTCCAAAAGAGGCGATGGTGATCAGGAGCGCGAAGGTGGCGAGCAGCTTTACACGAGCGTCGAGCCTCCCGATCGGTGTGGGGCGCCGCGCAAGCTCGTCGAGAGCCGAGACGTGGGAGAGAGCGCGCTCGATGTGCGTCACGAGGCCTTGGTAGCACAGTCCTTGGTGCGGGCCCGCAGGAGGCGCGCGCCAAAGCCGACAGCCAGGGCGAGCAGCAGGGTGACTCCGGCGCCCACGAGACCCGATACCGAGGTGGCGGCGTCCGGCGCAGGCCACGTTGGCGCGGCCTCAGAGCCCTCGGGGCCTTCGGGCGTTGAGCCGAAGGAGTAGTCCGGCATGAGGGCCGTCTTCTCTTGGAGGCGGGCGAGCCTGCCGTATAACCCATCCCCGGGGGCGGCGAGCTCTTCGATCCCCGACACCTTCCCCATCGACCATTCGAGCCCGTCGGGACGCGTCGAGGCAAACCAGGATATCGCTCCCCCCAGCACCACGGCCGCGCCAGCGAAGGTGATGAGTAGGGGGCGCAGCGAACGGGCAGCAGGGTTGGCCGGAGTGGCGAGGCGTACCAGTTCCGGCCGCGCTCTCCACACGTAGAGCAGGACCCCGGCGGTCACGAGCCCCTCGACGAGACCGATCCCCACGTGGATGGGGAGCATGAAGGCCACGAAGGTTCCAAAGGGGAGTTGGGAGATCCCCGACAGGACGGTCTGCACCACGACGCCGGAGGCCCCCAATAGGAGACCCACGACCGCTGCCACCACCGCGGCCACGCCCAGCCTCCGTCGGGTCGGGGTGGAGCCCGCGAGCGGCCGAAACAGTAGGGGACAGGCTACGAAACAGGTGAAAAGCCCGAGGTTGACGATATTGCACCCGAGCGCCAGCAGGCCACCATCGGCAAAGAGTAGGGCTTGCACCGTGAGTACGGAGGCCATCACCAGAAATCCGGCATGGGAGCCAAGGAGGGCCGAGAGCAGCAAGCCTCCCCCGAGGTGTCCCGAAGAACCAGTGCCTGGGATCGAGAAGTTGATCATCTGCGCGGCGAACACGAAGGCGCCGAGCACGCCCATCAGGGCTGGGCGGCCCGATTCCTGCGTGTTTCGGAGCTGTCGACCCGCATAGACGGTGAGCCCGATGGCCGCAGCCCAACCGACGGCGCCCACGGCAGGAGAGACTAGAGCATCAGACATGTGCATGGCAAATCCCTCCTAGAATGCGGCCTTGTACGCGATTGAGCCTGCTGTGAATGCCGAGCAGTGTTGCCCCCACACTGCCTGCTGGACGCCAGCGGTGATCCGATGGCCATCACCCCAAGGAACCACGAGCCCCAGGGTAACCGCCAACTGGTTGGCGTCAGGCCCTCCCTTGGCGAACCCGTGCTCGAAGTTCAGCTCCGCCTCGGGCTGAAGCCAGTCGAGGAAATGGTAGCCGACTGCGAGGTTCGCCAGGCTCGTGCCGCGTTCTCGCCCGCGCTCCTCGCCCATTGGCAGAGTGTGGCCGAGCTCCAGGTTTCCTGTGGCGCGGCCCGCGTCGGCGGAGGCCACGAGTGTCGCGCCCCATGAGTAGTAGAGTTGGCTCATGGGGAGCCGATTGGACGCACCATGCTCTCCGGTTGGCAGGGTCAAGCTCGTCGTCACGGCGAGATCGAGCTGTCCGAGTGCGAGGAAACGGCAGCGTGCTCCGAGCGAGCCGTCGGTGTGCCCATGGCCATGCCTGCTCTGGTCGCCCCCTTCGTGCGCGTATCCGTAGCCAGTCTCCGCCCTGAAGTCGAGATTGTCCGACGGACCCCAGGTTACGGCGAGCGCGAACAGGTGCTCGCGCGCCAGCGCCGAGTCTTCGAAGGAGCCCCAGCCATTCTGTACGGCCCGACTCGGCGAATAGCTCATCTCGACCTCGACTTGGTTCTCCCCCACCGGAGTGGCATCCCCGGTGTTGACCTTGCCGTGCTCGGGCATGAAGCCCTCGGCCCAGGCCGGGGCACCCGCCGCCGCAGCGAGCAGAAACGCCCCAGAGGAGGCTAGGAGAACACCGATCCGCATGTCAGCGTCCGGTAGCACGAAATTGAATATTCGTGCTACCCAAAGTCGCCCACCGCATTTCCGGGGGGGCTGCGTCGCCGGGACGGCGGCGTGACGAGCCACCGAACTCGCGCCCGCACGGGCGGAACGCGCGTTCAGGGCCGGACGATGCGCCTGTGCCTCAGTGCCCCAGAGGGGGCTAGCAACCTCCACCGAAGTGGCCTGGCCCAGTAGCAGAGGTAGGGCGCGCGGCATCGGTGCGATCAGCCAGACAGAGTCGCTCCTTCCGAACGCCACGCTCGATGGATCGAAGGCGCCGGCGCGCACTTCAGTGAGGATCCGCTCTTCGTCAGCACGACCCCAGGTGCGTTCGAGCTGCGTTGGGGCGCGGGTTCCCCTTGCATCGACCGCGCGCCCGCCGATACCCCCATTCCTGCTGTAGATATCCTGGGACAGGCTCGCTACGACGATCCCGCGGCTCCCAACCGCAACGCGACGAGTGCGGACATCGAGGCTCACGAGCGACAGGCGAACCGATCCTCGCGACCGAACCGCATGTTGCGGAGGGCGCAGGGGGATCAGTGCAATCCGGGGTTGGCGCGAGGCGTGTCCTTGCCAGCAGGCGGACGTTCATGGTTGTCTCAGCGCATGTCCGTTCCTTGCGATTCGCTGGACCAGGTGCGCAGTCAGATTGACCGTCTGGATCGCCAGATCGTGACCTTGCTGGCCGAACGAGGCGAATACGTGCGGCAGGCGGCCCGCTTCAAGAAAGAAGCCCGGGAGGTCGCTGCGCCTGCCCGAGTAGAGCAGGTCATTGCAAAGGTTCGGGCACTCGCGAGCGAGAGTGGGGCCGATAGGGAAGTGGTCGAGCGCGTGTATCGCGCGATGATTGCGGCCTTCATCGAATCCGAAGCCAGGGAGCACGCTCGGTTGCGAGTTCCCGAAGGAAGGTGAGCTTCGACCGACTCTTCAAGTCTGGTGAGCCCGGGAACCGGCCCAGACACTCGCTGCAGCTGAACTCGAAGCGCGGCTCTACCAGTGCCCTCGCTCTCTAAGTCACCGAGCGTGACACCGGGTCAGAGGGTAAGACGACGAATTGCCGGACTGGCGTGAGCCTGACGGTAGCGACACGAACGATGGAGCCGCCTGTGGATTGATGGCGTTCCTGCAACCGGCGCTCAATGGTGGAAGAACGATCACGCGGGAGCGCGCAGAGGGGCGTGGGTGCACGGACCTGTTCATGGAGTACGGGGGCAAGGCGAGTATCACCGAGATCAAGCTGGTCCATCCGCTCTTCGACCACACCCCGACGAGCAGTATCGGTTCGAGTCGGCTGCCCGAACTTCACGAAATGAATGGCGGCCGTGAATACAACTGGTTAAACATGTCGTCTGATTGGTCGAATCCTCAGGAGGAGAGCTATGAGACCAGAATCGCGACGCTACGGCATATTATCCAGTAAATGCAGAATCTTGACGGTGCCTTGGGTTGTGCTGGCCACACTGGTGGGGCTTGAGGCGACCGGCCGGGCGCACGACACTGAGCGCGAATGGGAGAGCTTTCTGATCCCCGGCGCGGGCTACGCCGCCCATCGAACTCGGTCTGCCGATGAGATCGGTGTGCTCTACGGACCCTCCATCGAGCTGCTGATTGCCGCATGGATCCACGACAACGACAATCGCGGCCCCAGCCATGGGAGAGTCTATCTCAAGTCCGAGTTCCTGAGCCCGAGCGGCAGCGCGGACGCTCTGGGGCTCGCATATGGATTGGGTTTCGATCTCTCGCTCGAACGCAACCCAAGGCGAACCTGGCTTGTGCCCAACTATGGGATGGAATTGGGAGGAATCGTCTCCGACGACCTGGACCACGCGTTCCAGGCGACGCCCTACCTTGGTCTTTACGTCTGGTCGACGCGAAACGTCTTCATCCAAGTGCAGGGAGGCTACCGTATCGTGCCAGCCTACATGGATGAGCTGAGTGGCTGGTACGGAGGGGGAACCTTCAATTTCAGCATCTGGTAGCCGCCGTCGCCGCCGTACTCGAGGTTGGGGTGGCCATGGCGCCGGCCACGCCCAGGTGGCAGCAGCGCGATGATCGCGGCGTTCATCGAATCCGAAGCCAGGGAGCACGCCCGGTTGCGGGGTTGAGCCAGGATGGGGTACCTGATCCAACCCATGAGTCCAGCGGCCGCCAGTACACGTTCCGAGAAGCTGGGCTCATCCCGGTTTCCGGCGCCTGGGCTCGTGACCACGCCGCGGGGGGGGCCGCGCCTCGTCGCTTTAGCTCTGGTCTCATGCCTCGCGGGACGAGCGGGGAGTCCGCTGCCCTACGCTGTGGCCGCGCCCGGCGAGAGCCGCGGGGCAGCCGGCGCCGAGCTCCACGTCGAACGGACCGAAGACGCCCTCGAGTGTCCTGACGGCGCTGCCCTGACCGCTCGGATCGAGAGGATCCTGCAGCGTTCACTGAGCGCTGACGCCACGCGGGGCGCTTCCGTTCGAGTGGCGGTGCGGTTTCGGCACGCCGACGGCACCTACGTTGCGGAGTTGGACTTCCGCGGCACCAAGGAGGGGGTTCGGGTATTGACGGATCGAAGCCGCCGCTGTGAGCCTCTGTCCGAGGCCGTGGGGGTCGCCATCGCACTGGTGCTGGATCGGGAGCTCGAGCCTCCGGCGACGTCTCCTCCGGAGGACGAGCCCTTGGTGCCGGTGCGAGAAGTCAGGCGTTCGCCCTCGAACCAACGCGATGGTACGGGCCACGCTGCTCAGAACCCTCCGCCACCGGATGGCAGTGGTCGCGAGGCGCACGTGCTGGCGGGAGGCGGCGTGGCCACGGGTTTCGGGCCATCCGTCTCACCGGTGCTGGCAACGGAGCTGTCCCTGACGATCCAACGGTGGGTGCTCGCCGGATCGTTCGGGTACCTGCCTCCCTCCCGCTCGGAGTACCGTGGCGGGGGCGTCGAGAGCTCCCTGGTGATGGGGAGCGTCAGCGGGTGCTGGCATTGGCTGACGACTCCCGTCGAGTTCGGGCCGTGCGGTTCCCTTGGGGTGGGCCGTCTGCGCGGCCGTGGGATCGGATACGACGAGGACCGAACCCACGATATGCTCTGGACCGCGGTGGCAGCCGGGGCGGCCGCACAGCAGCGCCTCTGGTCGCCTTGGATAGTGGGGGCGACGGCCAAACTCTGGATCCCAACGCGCCGGCAGGGCTTCGCCGTGGAAAATGGCGGATCTGCGTGGCAAACCCCGACCGTGTCTTTCTGGTTTGAGCTGCTTGTCGGCGTCTCGTTCCGGTAGCGCCGTGTTTGCTGCAGTCTGCAGGCAGTTGGGTCTCGTTCAGCCGAGCGGTCGGGGCGAAGCGCGCCGTCACGACAGTGACCGCGACTGGCTCAAGGAGGATTTTCTGGTGAAAGTCGCCGGGCCCCGCCTCTAATGAGGTTGCAGCCGTCACGCCATGGATCTCGAGGAAATCTATCAGGCCCACGCGGATTTCGTGTGGCGGACCTTGCGTCGCCTGGGTGTCGCCGACTGCGACATCAATGACGGGGTGCAAGACGTCTTCCTGACGGTGCACACGAAGCTCTTCCAGTTCGAGGGCAGGAGCTCACTTCGGACCTGGCTGTTCACGATCTGTCGAACCATTGCCAGGGATCGGCGCCGACGAATCCGGCAGGCGCAGAGCCAAGCGTGCCCAGCTCCCGTCGAGGACTCCGTCGATCTGCGCGCCGACGTGGCTCGGGCGGTCGAGCACAACGACCGAGTGCAATTGCTGGAGGAGATTCTGAGCGGGTTGGAGGTCGATTTGCGCAACGTCTTCGTTCTGTTCGAGCTGGAGACCCTGACGGGGGAGGAAATCAGCGAGGCCTTGTCGATCCCACTCGGTACCGTCTACTCTCGGCTTCAGGCAGCTCGAAAAGCGTTTCGTCTCGCGCTGGCGCGTGCCGAGGTGGAGCGTCGCGGCGAATGCGCGCGTGCTGGAGGTAGGCCGTGAGGCAGCCCAAGCGCTGTGGAGAAAGCGGCTCCGAAGCAACTAGCTTCGAGCAAGAGCTCGTGTGTGCCGGGCAGGCGGTGAGGATGCCGGAGGCTCAGCGGCAGGCGCTCTGGTCGGGTATTGCGTCCAGAATCCCGGGGGCTGGCACTGCTCCGAATGGGGACGGAGGAGTGACTTCGCCGAGTGCCGATGGCGGTGCGACCGCGACGGTTGCGACCGCCGCACCCGCCATCAAGGTGCTGGTCGTTGCGGCAGTGGTCGGCGGCGCAGTGGGGGGCGGGCTCTGGGCCATGCGGGGGCACGGTGTCGCAGACGAAACCGCGCGCCGTCCGGGAATCGTCTCCACAACCGCGGCAACGACCCGAGCCAAGGACGAGGCACGGCCTGGGCGCGCGAACGAAGCGCCGCGTCCGCCGATGGCCGTGCTCGGGCCACGCCGCGCTCGGGTCGGGGACACTGACACACTCGCCACGAGTGGGGTCGGCTTCGGCGATGCTGCCTCACCAGCCGCGGTCGGTGGGGAGGCAGCTGAGCGAGCCGGGCAGGGCGCAGGCACTGCGGTACGCTCTCCGGCAGCGGAGCCCGGGTCCCGAGTCTCCGACGAGGATGCGGAGCAGCTCGGGAGCCGCCTTCAAGAGGAGAGCGATGCCTTGTTGGCGGCGCGCGAAGCGTATCGAGCGGGTGACAGCGCTCGGGCTCTGCAACTCCTCGAACGGGCGCGGCGGCGCTTCCCCCACGGGACCTTGGGTCAGGAGCGCGAAGCGTTGACCATTCAGGTGCTCGCCCAGTCCGGGGCTCGAGGCGCCGCCAAGCAGCGAGCGGAAGCCTTCCTTCGTCGTTATCCAAGGAGTCCTCATGCTGCCGATGTCCGCGGCGTCGCCGAGCGTTGATCCGATCAGGGTTCGGCAAGTCGACTGCGGCGGGGGGACCGACGGGTCGATGCCCGCCCACCTTGTGGGGCAGAAGCGGGCGGCGCGCGGCATACCCCGCGCCGCCCTCGCGCGCGCGGTGCTCGCCGTCGTGGGGGCGTGGCATGTCGTGGGGCTTGCGTCTTGCGCGCCGCAAGAGGGAGTCGTGGGGGTCATCTATGGGGCAGCCGGAGCAGGGGCAACGAGCGGTGACGCTGCGTCCCGCGCCGGTGCGTCGGGTCGCGCGGCTGGAGTGGGTGGCGGGTGGGCGGGGGCCATGGGAACCAGCGGCGCCGCGGGAGAAGCCGAAGTCGGGTTCGAGACCCAGTTCGCGGACAACGAGGGGATCTGGACCGAACGAGTGGTCTTGCCGGGGGGCAGCGTCGAGTTCGGGCTCGAGAGCCTTGGAGCGTCCGATGCCACGGCTGCCGTATTGCGCTTTCCAGGAAATGCCGACGCAGAACCGCAGGACGACGCGGGCCCGGACTTCGTGACGCAGATCCAATCGAACCAGCGTTTCGGCTTCGGGACGTTTCGCACGCGTGTCAAGTTCGGGAGCTGCGAGTCGAGCGAAGAGGTCGCGAGTGCATTGCTTGGCTACTTGGGCGGGTCCGGCGATCTGAACTCCAACTCCTTGACGGACGAGTTCGAGATCGACTGGCAAGTGCTCTGCGGGAGCCCAGAGCTCAGCTACCTCACCGTGTTCACGGACTACGAAGTCGACGCCCAGGGGAACGAGATCTTCCGGAAGCTCACTCGCGCCATCGACTTCTCATCGGGCGATATGTACGACACCCCATCGCCAAGCGATGACGCCCTGGTGGCCACCCAAAACGACCCCACCCTGGCGAACGCAGCATTCCCGGATCCCGATACGTTCTACGAGCTCGGCTTCGAGTGGCATTCAGACCGGATCCGCTTCTTCATTGTTCTGGATGGCGTGGAGCGGACGGCCTGGGTTCTGGATGATCCTGCGCGCATTCCCCAGCAGCCTCTGTTCTTCATGTACAACCTCTGGCACCCCGAGACTCACTGGGCGCCTCGGGATGGTGCGGCAGACTTCCCGGCCGAGGACGTGCTGTTCACGGTGGACTGGCTGCGCATCACCGCTGAAAAACCCTGAATCGTACCGCCGGGAAGCTTCCCGAGTCGGGCAGCATCGCCGCCGCATCATCGGCCAAGCACGGACCACCACCCGGGCGAATGGCGACACGGCGTCTGCAGATCATGGCTCACGGGTTCATGTAAGGATCCATCGCCATTCGAGCGAAAGCCGCTTCGGCATCGGGCGACGAACTGATCCGCCAATCCTCTTCCTTGTCGATGTCGAACCAGATGAGTCCGCGAATCATGGGAAATTCGTCTCTGATGGCTGGGACGATGGCGTCGATCCACGGACCCTTGTCGCCGTCCTCCGTGCACGACATCTCGCCGATCATGATGGGCTTGTCGAGCGACGCGAGCGTCGGATAAATGTCCCGAAAGACCTCAGAGAAACTCTGCCCGCCCCAGTTGTAGCCATCCACGCAGGTCCAGTCCACGTAGTCATCTCCGGGGTAGTAGTTCATCGCGGCGTTCCACGCGGCGCGCGGTTCATCGGTGACATTGGGGCACCAGGCCCAAATGAGATTCGTGGCGCCTCCGGCCACCATGGCATCGTGGACATGGCGATAGGCGGCGAGGTAGATCTCGGCGCTCTCTCCGTTCTGCGCGCCGCCCCAGGGCGACCATTCACCGTTCATTTCGGCGCCAAAATCCACGAAGAATCTGGTCCCCAGGTCAGCGACGGCGGCCGCGCGCTCCGCCAGCATGTCGTCGTAGTCTCCGGCGATGATATCCGCCAGTTCCGTGCCGTAGAGTTCCCAATTGACGAAGGGGATGCGCCCGTTGCGAAGGTCATCCAGCGTGGGGCCGTACGTCCAGTCGTCTTCGAACGCATAGTAGGTCAGGTGAAGCGGAGGAACGCGTCCGATCTTCTCGCCCGTTCGTGCGATGCTCTCGTCTCCGTAGTAGAGGCCGAGGAGTGCGCCGGTCTCGGGCACCAGGATCTCGGAAAGCCAGGCCTCGTCGTCTGGCTCCGTCCCACCTGCGAAACCAGCCGTTCCCGCCGCGCCGCCCTGGGTCGTTGGGGTACCGCCGCTGCCTGCGGACGGCGTGTCGTTCGATGACGTCCCTCCTGCACTGGAGAAGGTGCCTGCCTCGCTCTGGCTCCCTCCGCCGTCGAGCGGGCCGCGGCCAGCCTGCGGTTCTCCGCCGGCTGGGCCCCCGTGCGGCGGGACCTCAGCGCCGCCCGCCGAGATACTCCCTCCCGCGGAGGTTCTGCCGCCTGTGCCGGTGGAGGCTCTGCCGCCCGTAGTGGCGCTGCCCCCGTTCGTTTGGGCACCGTGGCGTCCACCGCTTGCCTCGAGGCCGCCAGTCTCCACGGCATTGGACGCTCCCCCACTCGGGGCAGCGTCACTGTCGCCGCCGGAGCCCGCGTCCTGTTGGGTTGACGTTCCCCAGCCTCCGCCGGAGCCCCCTGTGATCTGGGGGGCGTCGCTCGAAGCCGAGCCCGAACCGAGGGTCTGAGGATCTCCGCCTGTGCTCCGTGTCCCCGCGTCGCCGGCTCCGCCGCCCTGGCCCGCAGCACCGATCGAAGCGTCTCTGCCGTCGATATCACTGTTTCCGCAGGCCAAGAGGAAACATGCGACACTGGTCGTGAACGGCGCGCGAATCCAAGTGGTGAACGCGTGGCTCTCTGTCGTCATGCAGCACTTAGAGACATCGCCACGACGGCCCCATTTAGGGATCGACGCTGGCCGCGCGGTTTTGTTGCGAACAGCGAAGAGGTCGGCCGACTCAAACCGCCATGTGGCAGCTCACCGAGCAGGTCGAGGGAGAGTCCGACGAGGTGCTAGAATGCGGCGCGATGAGCGAGAAAGCCTATCCCTGTCCGTGCTGCGGCCATCTGGTCTTTACCGAACCCCCCGGTTCCTTCGACATCTGCCTGATCTGTTTCTGGGAGGACGATGCCACGCAGCTCAGATGGCCACGGCTTGCCGGCGGTGCCAACGCCGTATCCCTTCTCGATGCGCAACGCAACCTTGCGCGGTTCGGGGCCATCGAGGAGGGATTCGCTGGAGACGTCCGAGAGGCCGCTGCGGACGAACCGCTCGAGTCCGGCTGGCGCCCCATCAGCGAGGCCGACTCCTTCGAGGAGCCCGATGAGAGCGCGCCGTGGCCGGAAGACCGTACCGTGCTGTACTACTGGCGTCCGAGTTTCTGGCGCAGAGCGGCGAGTGTTCACTGAACGCGTGGTGCTCGATGCCGGCCCGCCCCCGAGGTTCCGCACCGCGGCGCCCGGCGCGGGCCGATCCAAGGCGATCAGTAGCGGAAGATGAAACCGCCGCCGCTGGCTCCAGCGCCGTGCCCCATCATCAAGACCGTCATGCCCGGGCGGAGTGCCCCGGTGACGATCGCCTCGTGGAGGTTGAGCGGTACCATGGCTGCCACGGTGTTTCCATACTTGTGGAAGCAGCTGATGCTCTTACTCTGCGGAACCCCGAGGAGTTCGAGTTGGGCCTGCCAGACCAAGTGCGTCTGATCGCTGGTCACGACGAAGTCGACGTCCTGTATGGTGAGCCCGGCCATCTGTAAGAGGCGCCCCGAAATGATGCGAGCCGAATCGAGCACCGACTGGTGGATTGGGCGCCCATCGCGCATCGTCAGCGCCGCCATCTGCGGGCCGAAATCGCCAGTCTTGTTCAAGAGCTCGCTGCCAAAGGGGATATAGGCTAGTTCGCTGAGGTCGCTGTCGGTGTAGAAGTACCGCGCGAGGAAGCGCTTCTCCTTCGAGTGGCCGAGGAGAATTCCCGCGAAGCCATCGCCGTTCAGGAACACGGTTCGGGTGTCCTTGGCGACGCCTCCGTGGGTGTTTGGGGCGGCGCGGTCTCCTCCGAGCACCAGCACATAGTCGTCGCCGGCGTTGATGAACCCAAGCGCCATTTCCACGGCGTGCATCACGCCGCTGCAGGCCGCCGACATGTCCATCACCGGGATACCTCGGCGCGCGCCCAGTCGAGACAGCACTCGGAGCGAGGTCGCTGGTACGAAGTGATCACCGAAGAGCCGCGCGTAGATGATCCGATCGAGCTGGTCAGCCTGGATCCCGGCACGTTCCAGGCACTGCCGGGCGGCGTTCTCCAGGTAGAAGGACGACTCGACGTCGAAGCGGGCTCGTCGCCGCTCGGTGATCCCCACCGAGTATTGAACGGCTCGATCCGTGGCGACCAGGCCAAACTCGTCGATCAGGGCCTGGTTGGTCACCACTTCCTCGGGCACGCCCGAACCGGTGGCAATCACGCGGGCGTGGCGCACCGACGCCAGCGCGCGCCCCGGTGGGTACTGCTTGGCGGACCCAACCATCACGTCGGTCATGATGCCGTGGCGCTCTTCATCTGCTGAGCGATATGCTCCACGAGATTGTCGACAATCAGTAGCGAGTCGTCCGGCGTGATCATGCCGATGCCGAACGCCTCCATGAACTTGAAGCCGAGCTCCACCATCGCGAGGGAATCTGCGCCGAGCTCACGCACTACGTGACTCTCGGGCTTCACCTCACCGGGCTTGAGCCGAAGGTATCTGGAGAGGATCTCAGTTACCCGTGCGAATACTTCCTGTCTGTCCAAAACCGTTCTCCAAGAGTTAAGTGAATGTTCATAGACGAATGAGCACCCCCCCCCCGCTGATACCCTCGCCAATCGAAAGCAGCATCACGTGATTCCCGGCTACAGCCCGGTGCGTGCGGATCGCCTCGTCGAGAAGCATCGGTAGCATGGCAGACATGGTGTTGCCGCGCCCGCTCAGAAGTGACAGCGTCTTGCTGGGCTCGACTCCGAGATGGCCTAGCACCGCCCGCCAGAGCTTGTGATGATTCTCCGTCAGCAGCACGAGATCGACGTCGTCCCAGGTCATCGCTGCGTCGTGGAGCAGGCTTTCCGTCGTTCGTGTCATCGCCTCGCAGGCAAAGCCTTGCGCCCGTTTCCAGTCACCTTGGCGATAGAGCTCGAATAGCGAGTCGTAGCGCTTGGTCTCGTGAGCATCCTTGACGATGTGCTCACGCAGAGAGAAACCGACGGTGTCATTGACGAACTCGTGGTTGCTGAACGCGTAGCGCGCCAGGAAGTGGGGCTCACTTGCAGGCTCGAGCAGTAGGGCAGCGGCCCCGTCTCCGAAAAGGAACGCCACTCGCGGATCCTTCCGCGAAACGAACCGATTGATGACGCCTCCCGAGACGATCAGGACCGGGCCGTCCCCGAGTGCGATGCTGCATGCCGCGACGTCCAATGCCTGGAGGAACCCGTTGATCCCACCATCGACGTCGTACGCCTGAAAGGCCAGGCTGGTGCCGAGCTTTCGCTGGAGCAGTGCCGCGGTTGGCGGCAGCGTCCGGTCTCCCAAGAACTTCGTTACGAGTAGCTTGGAGAGGTCCTCCGGGCGCAGATTCGCCTGCGCGAGGCAGCGCTGGGCGGCGATGAGCAACAAGTCGGAATCGACGACGCCGTGGTCTGCGACCCGGCGTTCGCTGACGCCGACGAGCTTGGCCATTACGCCTGCCGCAACTTTGTGGCCGTTTGTCGCTACGATGTCCTCGTTGCTGATCCGACGTTCGGGCAGTGCCGTCGCCGTGGCCACGACCTTCACCAATGACTCTGGGGCGTGGTTCACGAGTGTCCGAGACGCTCTGGCTGTGGAACGGGTTTCCGGGAACTGGTAGCTGTCCAAATGGCTATTCCTTGGCTTCCGACGCTGCGATTCTACCGAAGAACCTGGTGATGTCAGCCGCAAGCCGAGGCACCCTCAGCGTGTTGAGGTGTCCGGCCCTATAGCGACGGACCTCCGGAAGCTGCCAACGAGCGATCAAGGCTTCGTACTGCTCAGGCCGTGTGACTTGGTCGAACAGCGCGTAGATCATGAGTATTCTTTGTCGATCCATGGTCACCCGCTCTGCGGCGAAAGGATCGAAGGACGAGACGAACCGCGTGACGTCGTTCTCACAGAAACCGGCGGCAACGAGGTCGGCCCGGATCGTCTGACAAAGGGGCGAGGTCCAGAAGACCCGCGACAGACCGGCGGCCGGATTGACGAGGCAGACCCCCCGAAGCCTGTCGCTGGCGGCCGCCGCACCGAGTGCCACCGTGGCTCCCATGCTGAACCCGACGACGTAGACCGGGACGTCGATCTCCGATTCGAGCCATCCTACGGTCTCCATGAGCTCACGGCACGCCTGGAAGTAGCAATCGCGAGTTCTTCCAAGGTCGGCACTGAAGAAGTACTCGCCACTGAACACGCTCGTTTTCGGCATGCGTTCGTAGTGGAAGGGGAGGGTGGTCTGGTAGACTGAGTATCCGAGGCGGCCCAGCTCGCCGATGAGGAAGTCGTAGAGCCCGCGGTTACTCTCGAACAGCCCATGGACTAAAAGGATGGCCCCCTTGGGTTCCGGCACCGGGCGCGCTACGATCCGATACCACTCGTTCTCTGCGTACTGCGACTCTCCAACGGTTCGGATGCTTACGGTTGACGGATCAGGACCCGGGCGCACCTCAATCGGTCCATCGGAAATCTGAGGCTTCGGCACCCCAAGTGCGAGGAGCCGGTCCAAGCTGTCCTGGGGCCGATGGCTGACCTTGGACAGTTTGTCGGCGAGCAGCCTCTCGAGGGCAAGTTGGTCGACGAAGCGCGAGCTGGCTTCATCCATGGAGCGCCTCCCGGACCTTTGGCGCGCCCCGACACGTCGAGTCCACCTTACGCCGAGTCACGCTCCGAAGTAACGGAGTGAGGCGGTGCTCGCGAGCCAGCGTGGTTTCTTCGGGTTTGGCAGGACTAGGGTTCATGGGCCGATCTGGGCGAACTTCGCTCCAGAGTGGGTGTGCCCTAGCGTGGTCTCGCCGTGCAGGCAACCTCGCATGGCAGGGTCGACCTCATATGCAAGTGCGACCGCGAACCCGCAGCTCGTCGCCGAGCACAAGGCGATCCTCCTCCCTTCGATCACCGTTAACTCCGACGAGCAGTCGAATCCGCGGAAGGGGATGCTTGCCCCCCAGCCCCCAACCTTGCAGGCGGCTTCCTTGCGAGCCCAGAGCAGGTTACTGAGTCGGTTTCGGTCGGCCGCGGGCTGCTCGTTCAAGACCGCCCGCTCGGTTTCACATAGGAAGTGGCGCCACAGGGATTCTGGTCGGTCTTCGATACGTTCCAGGTCGACTCCGACGGGCCAGGGCGCCGCGACTGCGATCGCGAACTCACCGGAGTGTGAGATGGAGAGGTGCGGGAGCTTGGACGGAGGCTCCCAACCGCCTCCGTTTCGGACATCCCGGGTCCTGGGGCCGCCTCCTGGGGGGGCGGAGGGTCTCAAGACGATGCGCGGAGCCCCTTTGGGATCCCGCAGGATTTCCACGGACCCGCAGGGCAGGGGCACTTCGGTGCGCGACAGAGCGTCTCTGGCCGCCGCGCGCCCTGCGCAGAATTCTGCCCTGCGCTTGTGCGAACGGATACGTTCGAACAGAGCGAACTCCCCACCCTCGAGGCAGGCCCGGGCCTGACGGGCCAGGGCTTCGCCGTCCTCGGCCGGGCTGATCCGCCTCACCGCGCAGGTCAGGCCTCGAGGCTGCTCAAGTCCGAGAATGAGCGCGCGGAGCTCTTCGCTGTCCGACATCTACTGGCTGATCCGCTGAAAGCTGGAGCCGATGATGGCGGCACAGCAGGCCCCGGTGTCGCGAAGCATCACGATGTCATAGGTGGCCTCCGAGTCGCGTAGCTCCTTGATCCTGACGACGATGCGATAGCGTTCGTCCTGCTTCGGTGAGTCGAAGACAACGAACTCGGCGGCTCCCACTGGCAGGAAGATGTGACCGGTCAGCGCAATGGCTAGCACGGCTCCTGCCTGATGCATGGCGTCCAGGAACGCCGGATTGATCAGTAACTCTTCGCGTGGGTAGCGAGGATGGTCGAGCTGCGCCGCAGGCAGCATCACCAATGTCTCGCTTCCCTCGCGCCCCAGTCGCACGCGAGAGCCTCGGGCAGCGGACGACGGTCCTCCCTCGTCATTGAGGAGCGGTCCCAGTCGGACGTTTTGCTGCAGGTTCCGCGCGCGCGCCAGCAGTGTCCCGTAGTCCGTTTCTTCGTTCCACGGAACCGCCCAATCGCCAAGCTGCGGCACCTCGGGGGCCACGCCGCCAAGCTCCACCGAGGCCCTGGCGTAGGCGCGAAGCTCTGCTCCTCCACCGACTCGGGGCGTGAATGGAGACACGATGCACAGATCGTACTGTCCTCGGCTCGAGCCTGGCGTCAGTTCCGCGCGAACGTCTCGGGGCTCTTCGCGATAGAGCTTGAACGCGTCCAAGAAGGCCAGATTCCTGTAAACGATGGGGTATGCCCGCTTCGAGGCAGCCAGAGACACGGCTTCCGCCATCATCTCCATGAAGCCGACTCCGGGCATGAAGGGAAGCCCGGCGAACCGGTGATCATCGAGAAGTCCATCCCGGCGCGAAGAGAAGCGGCGGTGCGCGGCCGTGACCGCGCCGTCTCGTCTCTCCGCCCAATCGATGAAGGGGAGATGACTGAGGTCGGTGTCGAGCATCTCTCGGTCTGCCACCGCACCGAGCCCGCGGTGAATGACGATCTCCGCGGGGCCGGTGGCTGCCGCGATCTCCAGAGCGGCCGCGGCTGCGCCAGCTCCGGGATCGATGAAGTTCAACCCCAAGGATTCTGCATGTTCCCGCACGAAGCTGTTGCGCCACGCCATGCCGAAGCCGCTCCAACCCGACCACGCGAGGCTGAGTGCGCGAATGCCCTGTCGTCGTTCGATGCGGGCCATGACATCCAGGAAGGAGTTGGCGGCCGAGTAGTCGAGCTGAGCCAGGTTGCCAAACCGCCCGGAAATGGAGGATATCGCAATGAACCTGCGAAGGGGGTCGCTCCGGCAGATCCGACCGAGTTGATAGGCGCCGACGCTCTTCACCGCGTGGACCCGCCGGAACTCATCTTGCGACTTGTGCTGAGCAACATGGCTGATTTCGATTCCGGCTCCATGAAGGATCGTGGTGATGGGACCGAGGACTTGCCGCACATCGGTGACCACCGCCTCGAGGGCACCGGGATCGGTGACGTCCGCATGGTAGTATCGCGCGCGGCTGCCCAGTCGCTCGAGCTCCTCCAGGGTGGCGAAAACCTCAGCGCTTCGGGTGAGTCGCGTCAATCGCTCCTCGATGATGCGTGGCGTCACGCGCTGTCCGCAAGCCGCCAGTCGTTGCCCGATCGCGGACTTCTCTGAGGAGACAGCCGCCTCGTCGTCGAACCGGAACCCGCGTGCGGTCTCGTCGAGCTCCGTGCGTCCCACCAAGGCGAACCTGGCGGGACGCTGGCGAGCGAGCTCAAGGAGGATCCTCGCCGTGATGCCAGAGCCACCCCCGGTGGCAAGCACCACCTCGTCGGCACCAAACCCAGGGCTTGTGCCAGCGACTTGCCAGCACCCGTCGGTCGTCGCTATCCGATGTCGTTGACCATTGACGTAGCAGATCTCCACGCCCGGGCCGGTGGTCTCGATCTCCTGGCGGACGAGCCCGAGAGCCCCGCTCGCGTCTCCGGTCCAGCTCGAGGGGGGCACATCGAGGATCGATACTCGAGTGTCGGGGAATTCCTTGCGCAGCGCCTTGTAGAAGCCGAGGTGAAGTCCGTACAGCGCGCTGACGCTGGCCCGCCCCTCGTCTCGTTCCAGCGCAAAAGCGCCATCCAATGCCGTTACGGCTAGGATGCGCTCGGGCAAGGCGGATCCACCCAGAACGGCCTTCCACAGCGCAAATCTGCAGTCTGATGCACGAGAGATGTTCGCGAGAGCGACCGCTGGCTCCTCGTCGAGGAGATCGCCCGAACCAGGACAGGCCGTGAGGTCCACGACCAGATGGGGCTTCGTGCTTGCGAGTAACGGTGCCAGGAGACCGTCCATCTCGCTGACGCTGCCGCCAGTCGGGAAGACGACCCCGGTTACCGACGCGACCTGGAAGGCCTCGAACCTTCGCACAGTCTCCGCCACACACCGCGAGTCGTCACCCAGAACCCAGATGTGTTTGCCGGCCAAGTGCGGTTCGGGGCCTGGCTCGGCGGGGGCCGGAGAGAGCAGCAACGTCTGCTTACCGAGCCACTGTACGCCGCCGACGAGAGCGGCCCGGGAGCTCTGGAGTTCCCGGAGCGCCCGGGTGAGTCCGCCCAGGGTGACACCCCTCGGGATCTGCCACGACTTGGGCAGTTCGAACCGCTCGCGCAGGGCTGCGTCGAGGGCGCTTCTTTCGGTCGGCGAAGGTGCCAAGTCGTCGTCCAGCTCGAGCTCCGGTTCGAGCATTTCTGCTGGGTAGGGGCTGAGGCTACCGATGATGGCGTAGAGCTCATGGCTGATTTCTTCCTCGCTCAACAGGGGAGGCGCCTTTGCCCGAGAGGATGGTGCTTTTGGGTCGGTTGCCCCCTCCGGGTCCAGGAGTGCGCCATCCACTCCTGCGTCCGTCGCCGTGCCCCCGTGACAGCTCGGTTCTTCCTCGGGGTTCGGGAAGACCGACGTCGGCGGGAGCTCGGCCCCCGTCCCACGGGTACTGAAGTACGCTTTCAATTGGCGGATGGTGGCAAAGTCGCTCATCCGAAGCGATTCGTCACGTTCGACTCCTAGCCGCTCGCCGATTATCGAGAGGATCGTTGCCTGCTTCACGGTATCGATCCCAAGATCGGACTCGAGCTGCATGTCGTCATCGAGGACGCTTGCCGGATAGCCTGTCACCTCGGAAATGATCGCCATCACGACCTCGGCGCTGTCGCCAGCCGAGGCCAGGCTCCCGGGAGCGGCTGGACACTGTGGCGCTGGACACTGTGGGCCAGGACTCTGCGGGGTCGCACCTCGTGCGACAGACTCGACCATCCCGCGGCTCTCGGCTCCGGTGGGCGGGGTCACTTCATCGGACATCCTGGCGAGAGGGGGTCGGTTCGAAATGACGTTGGCGGCAGCGGGGGGCGCGTGGACTGCCGGCGCTCGGGTCTCGCGTCCGGCAGCGTGCCGTGCAAAGAGCTCCACGATACTGCGAAGCGTTGGATAATCCGAGAGTCGAACGCCTCCGGAATCCGGGAGCTGGAAGCGCTCTGCCAGGTGACCCAGAACCGTAGCCTGCTTCACCGTGTCCACGCCGAGATCCGATTCGAGCTCCATGTCGAGTTCGAGAATCTCTTGGGGGTAGCCGGTAATCTCCGACACGACCTCGAACACGGCCGCTCGAGCATCGAGTCCGATTCCTGACTTGGCCCGCTGTGGCGTGGAGGGCTCGCCACGTTTAGCGTCCCCGTCGTCGTGCTGTGGGGTGGTGGAGGCCGTGTTAGCTGGCCCCTGCGATGAGGCGACGCCTGCGAGGCTTGGCGATGGATTCGGAGGAAGCGCTGCGCTGGAGCGGGTTCCTGGTCGGCAGGACTCCACTCTGGGTCGGTCGACGACGACCGAGCCTGGTCGCGCGTCTTTCACCACCAGCACTCGCCCTCGATGGGCCAACTCGGGGTCTTCAATCCCGGAAATCGCCGTGAGCCAAGCCTGGTATCTGGCGGGCTCCTCGATGCGCGCCTCACCGCGCGCGCGGCGTCCGAGGAGGACGTAGTTGCCCTGGGAGCCGAACCCGGCCGCCATGCGGAGGGCGAATTCATGGTCTGCGGGCGCTCCGACCGAGAGCTTGAGCCCCTCCAGTGCCGGATCGGGCTCCTTGTAGTTGACCACGGGGGCCGATCTCCCGAACTGTAGCGACTTGGCGGCCATGGCTTCTTCGATCGACGCTCCCATGGTGTGCCCGGTCATGCCCTTGGTGTTGCTGACCTCGACCTCGGCACAGTGGGTTCCGAAGACGTGGCGCAGTGCCACAGCCTCGGCCTCGGAGCAGCCGCCGCGTGCTGGGGTGTAGGTCTCGTGGGAGACGTAGACCAGGCTTTTCGCCATCGTCTTGCGGTTGATGCCGTGCTGCGCTTCCATGCGCGTCATGAACACGTCGAGCTCCTCGGCGTAGCGCGGAACATCGAGCTGGCTCCCATGTCCGGCGGTATTGAAGGCGTGAGTTCCCAGTAGGTCGCACACGGGAGCCACCCCACGGCGCTGGCACTCGGAGTCGGCCTCCACGATG
This sequence comes from uncultured Polyangiaceae bacterium, assembly GCA_964424695.1. Taxonomy (GTDB): domain Bacteria; phylum Myxococcota_A; class Polyangia; order Polyangiales; family Polyangiaceae; genus JAEWRL01. The sequence goes on along the minus strand of CAYRKE010000032.1, from coordinate 21,488 downwards.
ATTCCGACGGCTCCCGCCCCCATGATCATGCCGTTGCGACGTCGATCGAAGGGGACCGCGGCCTTGTGCAGATCGGCCTCGTTGGAGCACGCTCCCGTGCTGAGGAATCCTGCCCCAAGATACGGCAGCGAATACTCTGAGCTGGGGTCGTCAGCTCCGATGACAATCATGCGCTTGGCACGTCCCCCGCGAATGAGCTCTTCAGCGAGCGTCACGGCGGTCGCTGCGGACGAGCATGCGGCATTGAGCTGGAAGTTGGGGCCACGAGCATTGATGAAGCGCGCCAGGCGGTTGTTGGCCTGCATGGCGATCTGGGTCATCAGGTTATGATTGAAGCGGTAGACTTCCTCTTCGCCGAGGACCCTACCAAGCCTGCTGCGATTCAGCGAGTACCAGTCGGCCAGCAGTTTGCGAGCGTTACGGTCGGAGACCTTGGCGATGAGCGTGTCGTAGAACTCGAAGAGCTCCTCGCGAATCTTGGTTCCGAAGAGATGGCTCAAGTGGCGCGACACCTCCTTGATGATGGGATCCACCATCGGAAATCCGTTGGCGAAGATCACGCCGGTGTGTCGCTGCATCTCCTGAGGGAGTGCCCAGCGCTCTGGCAATAGGCTGTTGCCAGATGCGGTTCGACTGTACTCGTGAATGAGCGGGATCTGCGCGTCTCTCAGGGCCTCGTAGCCGGCAGCCACGGCGAGGGCGATGGCCGAGCTCATGTTGGCGATGTCCTTCTCGTCGAGCTGATAGTCTCGAGCCAGGTCCAGGTGCCCCAGTTTGCCCGCGAGTTGGATCACCTCGCTGAGAGACGACAGTGTGGCGAAGGTCGCCCCCTGCTCGGATTTCACGACCTTCGAGATGCTGAGATCCACGAGCCGCTGGCGTTCGACGTCGCTCAAACGTTCGATGAGGTTGTGACCCTCGAAGAGCTGATCGAAGTTGTCGTCTCGGAACGCCTCCTTGTAGGAGCCAGGCAAGCCGATGGACACTCCGCTGTAGACGATCCGCACCGGCTCCACCTGCGGCGGAGCAACGAGGGGCAGACGTTCTGACGGGTCGACAACGCCGTGTGACTTGACGGTCACGACTCGAGCGTCCGAGCGGGGCGGGCTGGCCACGAGTGCGCTCTTCCTTGGGGGCGTGGCCTCTGCAACTACCGAGACCTGATGGGGGCTCGGATGCCCTCCCGACCCCACGGAGCTCGTCAAGGCGCTTGGATCGAGGGTGACGCCTGCCGCAAAGAGGCTGCAAACCATGCGGAAGAAGGCGTCAAGGCTATCACCACGGCGACTGTCGGAGCTGACCACCATCGCGTCGCGTTCACCGAGGCACTCCCGGGTGAGCGAGGAAAGCACCGAGCTTGGTCCCACTTCGACAAAGAGTCGAATCCCGTCGTCGTAAAGCTTCTGAATGGATCGCGAGAACAGGACGGAATCGGTGATCTGGGTTTCGAGCGTCGCCCGCATTTCGTTCGGCGAGTCGCTGTAGTACTGACCGGAGGCGTTGGCGATGACGCGGATTCGCCCACCCGAGAACCGAGCACGCGCCAGGCTTTCGCGGAACTGACGCTCCGCGCTCGCCATGAGCGGAGAGTGGAAGGCGTGTGAGACGTTCAACCGGACGGACTTGATGCCTCTCTCTTGGCAGACGGCCATGAGCCGAAGCACGTCCGCTTCGTGGCCGCTCACGATGGTTTGTCGGGGGGCGTTGACGTTGGCAACCGTCAGGTTGGTGCCGCTCTCGCGAATGAGTGTGATCGTGTCCTCGACGCTCGCCGGAACGGCAAGCATTGCTCCACGCTCGGATGCGGGTACTGCGCCGAGCGCGCTCCCCCGGGCATGAACGAGTCCGAGCGCGTCCGCGAAGGACAGCCTCCGCGCCGCGGCAAGGGCCGTAAACTCGCCGACGCTGTGTCCCACCAGCACCGCCGGCTCGAAGCCCATCTCTTCGAGGAGCCGGTAGGAGGCGAGGCTCGAGACCACCAGGGCAGGGTGGGTGTTCTCTGTGAGGCGCAGCAACGCCTCGGTCTCGCTGAAGCCACGTTGGGATGAGTCGATGAGTTCAGTGACGCCGTGCCCGCTCAGTTCGCGCCAACACGCATCCGCGCGGTGGAACAGCTGCGAGGCGGCCGGGAACCTCAGTCGAAGCGGGGCCAGCATGTCCGGGTACTGGGAGCCCTGGCCCGGAAAGAGGGTGGCAACCTGATGGATTCCGATGGGGGGGCCACTCTCGACGGATATACCCTTGGCGCGAAGCGCCCGGGCCGACGAGGGCGCCTTGGCCCATTCCTTGACCAGAAGGATCTTGGCCTCGAGGTCTTCGACTGATCGATAGACGAAGGCGAGTCGCACCGCTTGCGAGGAACGAGCCTTCAGGTTCTGGGCGAGGATACACTCGCTGGGTGCGACATCCGGTCGACGCACTGCGCCGAGGAATGCGGCGAGTTGTGCCTCGAGCTCGGCGGTGGTGTCCGCCGAGAAGCACACAGGTTCCATGAGTGGGAGCCCGCCGTCGGCTGCTGCGAGCTCAGGCGACGAAGAGCTTCCGATCCCGAGGCCGCGTGAGGCGACGGAGACGGGGGTGGACATCGGCGTGGTGCCGGTGCTGTCGCCATCGAGCTGCGGAACGCCTCCGCCTCTGGTGCCCGTCACATAGTCCTGCTCCCGGTACTCCTGCAGGGCGATGTGGTAGTTGGCTCCTCCGAAACCAAAGGCACTCACGCCGGCTCTTCGCGGGTGCTCGCTTGCCGGCCAGTCTTTCGGCTCGGACAACACGTAGAAGGGAGAGCCGGCAAGTTGGAGCTTGGGGTTCTCGGTGTGGAACCCAGCCGTGGGTGGCAGGATCTTGTGGCTTATCGCCAACACCGCCTTCACGAATCCCGCGACTCCGGCCGCGCTCTTCAGGTGTCCAATGTTGGACTTCACCGAGCCGATCCCGCAGTACTGTGCCCCCGTTGCGCCGAGCTCGTCGAAGCAGCGCTTGAGCGCGCTCACCTCGCTCAAGTCTCCCACTTGGGTTGCGGTTCCGTGCGCCTCGATCAGTTCGATGGTGTCGACCGGCGTGCCCGCCATCTCCCAGGCGCGCCGGATGGCTGCGGCTTGGCCGATGTGATTCGGAGCCGCAATGGCCTTGCCTTTACCGTCGCTAACCTGTCCGTAGCCAGTGATGACCGCGAGCACGCGATTCCCGGCAGCGATCGCGTCATCCAGCCGCTTCAACAGGACCGCCCCGGCCCCGTCCCCGGTCACGAACCCACTCGCGCGCTCGTCGAAGGGAAATGACCCTTCTGCGGATAGGGCACCCATTCCAGAGAAGTAAACTCGCCCAACCTCCTCGTTCTGCAAGTCCGCTGCCCCACAGAGGACCGCGTCGTACTCGCCCAGTCTCAACTGCTGGATTCCGGCGATGATGGCCGCCAACGCCGAAGCGCACGCCGCGTCGATCACGTAGGCGTGCCCTCGCAGGTCGAAGACGGAGCAGATTCGCGCGGCGATGATGTTGGGCAGGACCCCCGGGGCCGTGTCCTCGGTCACCCCCAGGGTGTTGCCGACGACGCGGGAGCGAACCTGCGCGATGACACCGTCTTGTTCCTCGGCCGAGAGCCGCTCCGCGACCAGGGGGTTTCTCCGCAGATAGTACTCGAACTTGTCGCATCCGAACCGTGTCACCGTGTCGTGGTGGGTCTGGCCGATCATGGTGTTCCCCATGATGACCGCCACTCGGTCTCGGGATATCCCGTCGAGACCTCCGGATGAGAGGGCTTGTTCAGCGACGAGCAGGGCGAGCTTCTGGTTCCGGTCCATGCGAGCCGCCACCATTGGAGGAATGCGGAACCGCTGCGGATCGAAATCGATGGAGTCCAGCGTCGCGACGAGGTCGGTGTAGCTTCGGTCCCCTTTGTCGATCTGGGTCCGGCATTCGGGGCGATAGAAGACCTCCCGTTCGACGGAGTCCTCCGATATCGGTCGAATCGAGACCCGCTTCGACAGGATGTTCTCCCAGAATTGGTCCGGATTCTTGGCGTCCGGGAAGATGCCTCCCAACCCAACTACTGCGTACTTGTTCTCGGTCTGTGTCTTCATCGCGTTGCCCTGCAACAGAAAGCGAAATGGCGGAGCCTCGCTACCGAAGGCTCCATGGAAGGGGTGACCCCCGCCCCGCTCGGAGCGCGCGAACGACGGGCGCCGACGCTCCAATCACGGGGGGAGATGATCGTTCGAAATGCCCCGTTCATCCGCAGGGCAGGTATTGAACCTAGCTGGACTCCTCGAAGGACTCAAACGGGGTTTAGGGCGCGCAGCTTCTTGCGATCGAGCTTGCCCATGTTGGTGACAGGAAACGCGTCAAGGAACTCGACTCGCTTCGGAACCTGGAAGTTGATGAGGCGTTCGCTGGCAAAACGAATCAAGTCGCGCTCGCAGATCTCCACGTTCTCTCTCGGCCGCACATAGGCCTTCACCACCTCGCCATAGAGAGCATCAGAGGTGGCGACAACCGCCACCTCTGCGACGGCCGGGTGATTCTGGAGCACCGCCTCGACCTCGAAGGGAGAAACCTTGATCCCCGCGATGTTGATGATGTCCTTGATGCGACCGGTGAGAAAGAGCTCTCCGTCTGCGGTGATGTGGCCTTCGTCGCCTGTCAGGAACCAGCCGTCCACCATGACCTGCGCGGTCAGCGTTTCCCGCTTGAGGTACCCCTGCATCACGCTCTGGCCGCGCACTGCGATCTGTCCGGTTTCTCCAGGACCGAGCCTCCGCATCTCCTCGTCGAAGATGGCGAACTCTGCCAAGTGCGGATCTGGGCAGGGTCCCATGTCCCCGGTTCCGCGCGAAGGAACGCCGACCCGCCAAGTCGTGCCGCAGCAGGTTTCGATGAGCCCGTATCCCTCGCAGAGAACGGTTCCACTTGCCTCCTCCCAGCGCAGCATGAGCTCGTGTTCGAGTTTGGCTGCCGCACAGAAAGCCATCTTTAGTTTGCTCAGAGTACTTGCTGCGCCCGGCATGCGCAGCAGCTGCTGGTAGTGTGAGGGGACACCGTAGATGTGGGTGATGCCGTGATGCGCGATGGCATCAATGACGCGCATTGGGTGGAAGGCGCGAAGGATATAGAGAGCCCCTCCTGTGCGTAAGGCCAAGGGCACCAGGAAGATCGTGCCAAAGCCATGAGAGAACGGCACGAAACAGAGGTGCCGCGACTCGGCTGTCACCGGTTGCCAATACTGTGTGCAGATGCGGGTGAAGCTTTCGTGGTTCGCGCCACTCAGCATCACGCCTTTGGGTTCACTGGTCGTCCCGGAGGTGAAGTAGACGTAGCAGACCGCGTCTCGCGGCCAGTCGTAGGGGGCGCCGGGTCGTCGTGCCGGAGCCGGCTCGGTGAGTGCTGGGATCTCATCGGCGAGTATGACCGGTGTTTGGGCCAGCCCCGCCTCGCAGAGCTCCTGATTCGAACAGCGCGTCACGAGAAGCGCACAGTCCGTGATCTCGACGTAGTAGGGGAGAGCCTTGGGTTGGACCAAGGCGTCCACGAAGCAGGAGCGGGCGCCAATGTATTGTGCAGCCAGGTGCACGACCATGGCGTCGATGGAGTTGTAGAGATGGATGACCAGCGACTTGCCGGGGCCGAGTCCCCGGGTTCGTAGCTTGGAAGCCAAGGTTTCGACACGCGCAAGTAGCTCCCCGAAGCTCACCTCCCTGCCCGTGTCGAGCTCGATCGCCAAGGTCCGTTGACCACCAGTCATGCACTGTCGAAGTAGATCACTACAGTAGTTCATTGCGAGTCGCTCGATCTCCCCTCAGTCACCAGAGCCCCCCGCAGAACCCAAGATGCTTGCGAATTTCCTTCCCCTGTCGACTCTGCGCCTAGAACCGGCAGACACTCCGCATCATTCCCCTCGTGTTGCCTAACCTACCCTTCGAGTGGCGTCTGCCTCGTCGGTTGATTTCCGTTCACCCGTGCTCCAAACACCGCTGGCCGTTCGAAGCGCCGTTCGGGCCGCACTCCTGCCAGACTCCACTACCTGCCGAAACTGCTGCAGACTGTCCGCGTGCAGCTTGGGCTTGAGCCGGGCAAGCATGGCCGACTCGATGCTGTTTGGGGGCAGGGTCAACCGCAATGCCAGCAGCCCGAGGAGCGCGATGTTGGTGCTCCGCTTGTCCAGAATGGCTCCTTCGGGCAGCAGACTGGGTACAAGGACCTCCCCTCCGGGGCGGACTCGGTAGCGAAAGCTGTTCACCTGCGCCTCGTCGAGGACGACGACGTAATCGGCCTTGCCGGCGGCGATCATCGGACTAAGGACGCGGCTGCCGAATCGAACGTCGCTCGACACGGCTCCGCCGCGCTGCGCCATGCCGTGGATGTCGCTCTTCTTGACGTCGTAGCCCTCGGCGAAAGCCGCGTCAGCGAGGATATCCGATACTGTGATGACTCCCTGGCCTCCCAGTCCAGCGAACACCACGCTCACCGTACCCTGCTGCGTCAAGACGCCCCGATCCATCTCATCGCCATTCCCTCTCATGTCTGCTCTCCTCCCTGCCGTCACACCGCTCCCCTGATGCTCCGCCTCTCCCGTCATTGCACCTCCATTGATGCCGCGGCCCCAGTGGTCGCCGCGCTGTGAACCAAGGCTGCCTGCCCTGCTGCCCCCTGACCCCGCGCCGCAGAATGAAGCCGCTTTGCGGCGAGTAGGCAAGGGCGGCGAGCCACGATGACGTTCGTGCAGCCCGCGTGGAGCATCTCGAGGAGCGTCGCCTCGAACCGCTGTACCTCGGCAACGGGATCGATGACCTCTACCCGCTGGACACCGACCGCGCGCGCGACCCCTTCGATCGAGAGGCGAGAAGTTGGGGTGCGCTTGAGCGAGCGTCCGGTCGCCGGGTGCTCCTGTTGGCCCGTCATGGCGGTCGTCCCATTGTCCAAGACGATGACGACATGCCCCGAATCTGGCGGGCTGTAGACCATTTCAATCAGGCCAGCGATGCCGCTGTGGACGAAGGTGCTGTCTCCGATCACGCTGACAACGCGTCGCCGATCCTCGTCAGCCAGCGCGTGCCGGAGACCCAGCCCGATACCGATGCTGGCCCCCATGCAGACGACCGAGTCCATTCCCGACGTGGGCGGCAGCGCCGCGAGCGTATAGCAGCCGATATCTCCAGAGACGATCAGGTTGTGCTTGCGCAGGACGCCAAAGACCGAGCCATGGGGGCACCCCTTGCAGAGCTCGGGCGCCTTGCACGGCGGTGGCTCGACCTCTGTGGACTGATCTCCCCAGAGGAGCTGCTCTACGCGCCGAACGTCGAGCTCGCCAAATCGAAACTCCTCCGGCCGGGGCTCCACACGGATCCCAGCAGCGCGAGCCGTCTCGAAGAGGACCGGATCTCCCTCTTCGATGACCAAGCACCGGTCGACGCTCTCGGCGAATCTCCGCATCGCTTCGGTGGGGGCCGGATGACACATGCCAACTATCAGGACGCTCGCTTCTGGTACCGCCTCACGCACGTGGTGAGCTGTGACTCCCGAGCAAATGATTCCGAGACCGCGCGAGCCCGAAATTTGCTGGGTCACACCAGCCGTCTCAGCCCAGCGCGACATCTCTGCAAGCTTCGCCCTGAGGCGGCGGTGGGCAATTCGCGCGTAGCCGGGCAGCATGACGCGACCCTCGACATCGCGCTGGTGGTGGCCGCGCAGGGCTGGCGGCGTGCGCGGGCCCGGAATTACAGCTGACTTGCAGTGACAGACCCGCGTCGTCATGCGAATCATGACGGGGAGATGCCAGCGCTCGGCGAGCTCCGCACCGAGCCCGAGATAATCGTAGGCCTGTTGCGAGTCCGCTGGCTCCAGCACGGGCACCCCGGCTGCTATGGCGTGGCGCCGACTATCCTGCTCGTTCTGACTCGACGCCATGCCCGGATCGTCGGCTGCCACGAGCACCAGGGCTCCTGGGCTCGTGGCGTAGGCCACGGAGAATAGCGGGTCCGCGGCGACGTTGACCCCCACGTGTTTCATCGTGACGAGTGCTCGTGCCCCAGCGAAGGCGGCACCGATACCAACTTCCAGGGCAACCTTCTCGTTGGGGGCCCACTGGGTTCGAATCGGCCCGCCTTCCTCCTCGTTGAACCTTGCCAGAGACTCCAGGATCTCCGTGGAGGGTGTGCCCGGGTAGCCTGTGCCTATCCCGAACCCATGATGGAGCGCAGAGAGGCCCACCGCCTCATTGCCGCTGAGGAGAAGTCGATTCCACATAGCCAGAAACATGACAGGCATACACCGCTTGGTAGCTCAATGTGAAGAGCAAAATTTAACGTCCGTCGCGGCCTGTTCGCGTGACACTCACTCCCGCGACTCTTGCTCACAAGAATCCTCATGCGTCGCTCGCGATGCTGCACACCCAATCCTGCAAGCGTGAACCACGCGGCCACACGCTGGGAACGAGGACTTGCCGACGATGTGCCGTGCTGCTACCAGGGCGGCGCATGCGGGGGGACGAACACACCGAATGGGGGGCTCCTTCGCGAGTCGCGGGGGATTGTCCCCACGCCTCGAGTGTGGCTTAACAGTGCGTCCCTCTACGATCACTCGGGGCCGCCCGACCCATCTGACTTGCTCACCCATTGTGAACAGGGCCTGGCCGGTAGCGTACCGAACTTGGTGTGCAGTGACCCAGCAGCGCCTTGGGCCGACGGAATAGGACGGTGAGAAATGCCCAAAGCACCGACCGGTTTGCAGGGGATCCACAATGGAACCTCTGCGCGTCCATCGACCTCGCCCTCGGTCTGTCTCGGCTGCGTGTCATCTTGGGGCGGTGATCCAACCGACCGTCCTTCGAACACGTCTCTGTCTCTTTCGGGCCGCTGAATGGAACGACCAATGGGTCTCCTGGGCACGTACCTCTGCGGTAATCTCCGCCAATGTCTGTCAGTGTGGGCACAGTGCCGCGTTGCGTGAGGGCTCGGCGGCGTCTTGGGATCCGCAGGACGAGTTGTACCGGGCGTCAGGAGCGGCTGAAAGACCAGCCCCCACGGTGGCGGGGCTCGGTCCAGTGCATGAGCCATTGCGTGATCACGGACACATCGGATCATGATCCGGTTGCGCGGGCACTCCATGACTGGATTGGAGAGCCGTCGCTTCGGCGGTGGGCAGGGCAAGCTTCGACCGTGTCGGAGAGGCAGCAGGGCACTCCACTGTTACAGGAGCCGACGGTTGAGTGTGGTTCGCCCTCCCGTATTGACCACGCGACAGTGGCGCACTTTGTTGCTGCGGGAGAAGGTCGGGTTTGCCTATTTCTGTCCCTCGGCACGGAGCCTGCCGAAGAAGTCCCTGAGCAGCTGCACCGCATCGTCGGCGAGGACGCCTCCAACCGCCTCGAACCGATGATTCAGGCGTCGGTCCTTCCCGATCTCGTATAGGCTGCTCACGCCTCCCGCCTTGGGATCACTCGCGCCATAGACGACTGCGGGGACCCGCGCGTTGATGAGCGCCCCTGCGCACATGATGCAGGGCTCGAGGGTCGAGTACAGAGTGACGTTTTCGACGCGCCAGAACCCGATCACGCTTGCCGCGCTGCGTAGCGCCAGAAGCTCGGCATGGGCGGTGGGATCGGCGTCGAGCTCGCGACGGTTGTGGGCACGGGCAATGATGGTGTCCTCCCGAACGATCACGCAGCCAATGGGGACATCGCCGTGTTCGGCGGCGAGGACGGCCTCGGCAAGCGCCTCACGCATGAACCGGTCATGGGCGGCGGCGGGCTCTTGGGGCGGCATGCGAGGGGCCGCAGCGTAGCTCGGCCAGGGGCTTCGAGCGACCCCAACACCACGAGCGTCAGCGCCAGAGACGACCGAGCCTCGGGATGCCGCGCGGAGAGGCATTCTGTTTGCCACACTGGCCTGAAGATAGGTTTGCCCCACGGACGACGCGGACTGCTATGCTCCCGCATCCCGGGCCGAGGGCTCGGACTGCCCAATGAGTTCCACGCTACTAACCGAGTCTCCCTGGTGCGCCCGGTCGTCCGATCCAGAAGTTTTCGTGGAGCAAGGCGGGCCTCCCTACGAGTGCGTGCGTCGGGCGCTCTCCCACGTGCCTCTAGAGAGGGCGAGGGGGCTTCGGGTGTTGGTCAAGCCGAACGGGGGGCGAATCGCTGCTTCGGGATCAGGCATCGTGACAGACGCCACGGTGGTTGCGGCCGTCATCGACGCTTTTCTTGAGGTGGGCGCCAAGGTGAGCGTTGGGGATAGTCCCATCACCGGCATTCGGCACCACCAGGCGCTCGAAGCCAGCGGTGTGGTGGAAGTTGCCCGGAAACGCGCTTGCCAGCTGGTCGAACTCGACGCTGGCAGGCCCGTCGAGATCGCTGTACCCGAAGGACGAGCGCTTCGCGAACTGAAGGTCTGCCGTGCGGTTCTCGAACACGAGCTGCTGGTGTCTGTGCCGGTGATGAAGACGCACATGCACACCGGCGTCACTCTGGCCGTCAAGAACATGAAGGGGTGCCTCTGGCGGCGCAGCAAGGTGGACCTGCACATGCTGCCACCGGCGCTGGGGTGCGCGGACAAGCCTCTCGACGTGGCCATCACCGATCTGGCAACGGTGATGCTTCCCCACCTCTCGGTGGTCGATGGTACGATTGGCCTCGAGGGGCTCGGTCCGAGTGCCGGCCAACCCAAACCCCTTGGGGCAGTGGTGGTGGGGGCTGAGGCCTTCGCGGTGGACGCGGTGTGCTGCGGCCTCATGGGGCTCAGCGCTCTGGATATTCCACACCTGCGGCTCGGTGCAGAACGGGGGCTTGGCACCGTCGACCTCGCGCGAATCCGCGTGAGTCCTTCGGATTGGGAGCGCTTCGCTCAGCCCTTCGCACGGCCGCCCGCCAACCTGTCGATTCAGTTCCCCGGAGTCGAAATTCGTGACGAGCAGAGCTGCAGTGCCTGTCAGTCGACCCTGCTTCTGTTCCTCAAACGGTATGGCAGTCGGCTTCGGGACTACTTCCCCGAGGGGGAGCCAGTGCACATCCTTATTGGCAAGGGGCACGATTCGGCGCCCCAGCGAGCGCTCTGCATCGGGAACTGCACAGCAAAGCATCGGGGTAGCACCATCTACGTTTCGGGTTGCCCTCCAGTCGGGAGCTCCATCTTTCGAGCTCTGGCTGGGGAGGGCGGTGACAACGAGGACTGAGCGGCTCGCTCAGATCGTCTCAATCGAAATCGTGTCGGCGCCGATTCGGAGCTGCTTCACGCGGCTCCGTCGCTCGATGATGTTCACGGTGCGGCCAAAGTCTAGCCGCGAGAATTGCTGGCGGATACGGAAGATGTCGAGATTGATGCGAGCCGGGGTGAGCTTCAGGGATTTCTCGAGATCATCCACGTAAGTCCAACCGCAGGCGGAGTTGCGGGTTCCGCTCTTGGCGTCCGCGAGTCGGAGTCGGGCGAGGGTGAGCAAGAGATAGTTGTGTCCGCGGCAGCCGAGCGCAAAGGAGCGACCCGCATGTTCCACTGAGAGTTCGACGTGTTCCTCGTCGGGGGACACCTTGAATCGCAGTGAGATTGCTGCATGTTCCGGGGTTGCGGCGATGACAGACGTTGCTCCGACCCCGTCGCCAAAGGCGACGCGCCAGCTCTTGCCGGCGATCTCGATGATGCCGCGGTTCTCCAGGGCGATCACCTCGCCATCCATCCGCTCCACGCGCCAGAGCCCAGTGTTGTCCCGCATCAGGGTGACCTCGGGATTCTCGTCGCTCGGTAGCCCCACGACGTCGTCCTCCAGGACCACCGGTGCCCCACCATCCAATGGGACGACCATCGGGCGCGGTGGCGAATCGTCGACTAGGGTCCAGGCTTCTTGCTCACTGCCGAACGCCATTCTGGCGCCCCGCGTTACGGGATAGGCCTGTCCGGGGGCCAGCCGTTCCCCGTTGAGCCATGTTCCGTTGCGGCTGCCGAGGTCCTTGAGCTCCCACTGGGGCTCGTCCCAGCGCAGCGTTGCGTGAAGGCTCGAGACGTACGTCGCCGCGAGCCGTAGCCCGCAGGTTGGTTGACGCCCAATGACGAGCTCGGGTTCGACGAGCACGGTTTGCCGGGTTTCGGGGCGCTCGAGCAGGGCCATGGCTGGGGAGGAAACGCTCCTTTCGCGTGGGATGCAAGGGTGTAGATGGATCTCTCGGGGTTTGTACAGGGGAGCGCATCGGGGCATCCGGACAGCTCGGCACGGAAGGGGCTCCTTTTCCGCCGGGCTCGTCACCTGGGCCAGTCTTCGCCGCCGAGACCGCGCAGATCCCCCACGGCATTCGGCGCCGCTCGTGGTACGCTCGAACCCCCTTGGCTCAGCCAGTTTCTGCCGCGGAAATCGCACAGATCGGTCCCTACCGGGTCGTCGAGCTTACGGCTCACGGCGGTGCTGGGCGGATCTTCCGTTGCGTGCATGAACACACCGGTCAGGCGGCCGCGGTCAAGATTCCTCTGGGGGCTAGCATCTACGAACGCGAGGCTCTGCGGCGCGAGATCGCCCTCCTCAGTCGTTTGAGCCAGCTCGAGTACACCAGTGTCGTCCGCCTCATCGAATCCGGCGCGGACGCCGGAATGCCGTGGTACGCGATGGAGCATATTCAGGGCGTTCATCTCGCATCCTACCGGGATACGCTGTGGGGCGCGGGGGAGACAGTCCGCGATGGAACCAGAGCGGGGAGTGGTTTTCGGTCTGGCCAGGCGTGGCCGGAGGGATTCGAGGAGGTCGGGGCTGCCACAAAAACACTCCCCAGTCCGACCTGGCCGCCGACCCCAACGCGCGATTCCGCCCTGCACGCACGCTCACCACGGCGTCCCGACGCCAGCGAAGCGGCAGCCGGACATCTCGCCGACGTGTTGCGGATTGGGGCTTGCCTCGCCGACGGCCTCGATCTCATACACTGCGAGGGCGTGGTTCACGGGGATCTCACACCGCGCAACGTGATCATTCGAGAGAGCTCCGGAGAACCGGTGCTGCTCGACTTCGGCACGTCGTTCTTAGCGTTTCGAGCGGGGGTCGGTCGCGAGCTCATGCATGTCGTGGGGCGCCCCCAAGGAACGCCTGCGTATGTGTCGCCCGAGGCGGTAGAGGCGCGTCCGCTTGATGCGCGCTGCGACCTGTATGCCCTCGGGTGCATTCTCTTCGAGCTTCTGACAGGACGGAGGGTCTTCTCGGGTCCCGATGCTCAAGCCGTCATGTATCTGCACCGCACGGCCATCGCGCCTCGGGCGTCCGACTTTGTTACCGGGGTGCCGGATGCCGTCGACGAGCTGATCAATCGGATGCTTGCCAAGGAGCCCACCGAACGGGTGGGGCGGGCCCGCGAGGTCGCGACGGCGCTCCGCGCGGCGATTGGTGAGGAGCCTGGGGTCAGCGAACAGATACCCGACCGCAATCCACTCCTGTTTCCACCACGGCTCTATGATCGCACGGCGGTTCTGGAGGATCTCTGTCTTCGCTTGCCGGTGCTGGGGCGGCTCACCGGTGGGCTTGCATTGGTGCACGGTGAGAGCGGCTCGGGCAAGACGCGGCTCGTCAATGAGGTTGCGGTTCGCGCCCGCCAAGCGGGCGTGCTCGTCGTTTCGGGACAGTGCCTCGAGACTGGCGCGGAAACCGCGTCCGGAATCCGGGCGACCATGGCGCTGGAGCCGTTCGAGCCGGTCCTTCAGCTCGTTGCAGATCGCTGTGCCGTTGGAGGGGGACGCGACTGGAAGTCGGAGTTCTCCGACCATCTGGCTCTGCTCGAGCCCTACGCCCCGGCTGCCCTCCACCCCGTCGTTTCGAGTCACGAAGCCGTCGCCCTTCCCCCAGAGCTAGGTCGCGGGCGCGTTCTGCGGTGTCTACTCGAGCTCCTTGTTGCGCTCGGCAAGGAGCAACCCCTCCTCGTTTTGATAGACGACCTTCAGTGGGCTGACGAACTCACGCTCGAGTTTTTGCGCGAGCATTCGGCCGAGCTCAAGGATTCGGGGGTCCTGCTCCTAGGAACCTATCGGCGCGAGCACACGAATGACGAGCTCACTGCGCTCGCGTCGCGGGCATTGGTGGAGCACGGGCTCGAGCGGCTGACGGCTTCTGGGCTTCACAATCTCGCCAAGGACATGCTTGGTGCCCGGTTCGTGCCTGAGGGACTCGTGCCGTTTCTGTCACGTCACTCCGAGGGGAATCCCTTCTTCGCGGCTGAGTACCTACGGGCCGCGCTGGGGCGAGGTCTATTGCGCTACGGAGGGGGCGGCGAGTGGGAGTTCGAGGCCACCAGCGACGTGGACATGCCCCGCTCCCTTGGGGCGTTGTTCGAGCTCCGTCTCGACTCACTATCTCCGCCTGCTGCACGGCTCCTGCAGCTCGCCGCCGTTCTCGGGCGGGAATTCGATCTCCCGCTTCTTCAGGCTTTGCCGGGCAACGACGGGCGGGTCGATGAAGATGCGCTCGAAGAACTCGTGGCTGCGGAAATCATCGAATGGCGCGGCCCCGAGCGCTACCGGTTCGTTCACAGTAAGCTGCGAGAGGCCCAGTCTGCAGCCCTGTCGCCGTCGGTTCGGCGCCGCCTGCACCGCTCGATCGCGGTGAGGCTCGAGGAGCTACGGGGCGCGCGTGACGAATCGACGTACGCCGAGGACCTGGGTATCCACTGGGCCGAGGCTGGCGAGCCTGAGCAGGCCTTGCCGCACCTCGAGGAAGCGGCCCGGGCCGCCGAGGCGCGCTACGCGCGGGTTCGCTGCATCGATCTCTATCGCGAGGCGATCCGCCAATGCGAGGAGCTCCACCACAACGCGCCGGCCCGTTTTCGCCGTCGCCTGTGCCAGCTGGAGGAGAGGCTAGGGGATGCCTTGATCGTGCGTGCGCAGCATGGTGAGGCCCGCGCAGCATTCGAGCGGGCACATTCTTTGACGCAGACGGGTGATCATCAGGCGCGAGCCAGGATCTTCCGCAAGAAGGCGAGTTCCCACTGGATGCTGCACGAGTACTCCAGGGCCGAAGAGCTCCTTGAGTTCGCCGAGAAGGCTCTGGGTACACCTGGCGCTGGTGATGTCGACGAGAACCGGGAGCGCATCGAGATCCTCACGGGCAGGCTCGAGGTTCTGTACTTCTCCGGGCGTGTAGGCGACGAGATGGCGCGTCTGGTCAACGAGATCGGTTCGATCGTGAACCAGTACGGTACCGCCGTGCAGCGGCAGACCCACTACGTCGCGGCGTTCTCCCAAGCGTACGCTCAGGGCCGCTACGCCTTCAGTCAGGCAGTGGTAGACCTCGCACGCAAGTGTCTGCCGGACGACGTCGGAGCCCTGCCACTCAATCTCGCCGCGCAGAGCGGGTTCTCCATGGGCTTCGCGTTGATGTCGGGGACCCGCGATGACTGTACTCGAGCCCTCGAGTGGTTTCGGGCTGCGGCAGCCGCGGCGGAGCGAGCTGGAGATACGACGCTCCTTTCCAGGATTCTCGTGTACCAGACCCTTGCCCTGCTCAGGCTTGGCGATGTCGATGCGACTCAAGAAATGGCGAAGCGCGTCATGTTCGCAGCTGAGTCGGCGCAGCTACTGCCCTACGTTGCAGCCGCGAATGCCTTCGAGTGTTGGGTGCTGTGGCGTCGCGACGCAGTCGCTGACGCCAGGACGCGGGCTGCTCGAGCCATCGAGATCTGGTCCTCCCACGCCCATCCGTTCCCTTTCAAATGGGCTGCCCTCCTTCCTCTCCTCGATATGCAACAGGCAGATGGCGTGGTGGAGGCCACGCGCTCGACTCTCACGGAGATTCTATCTCCGACACAGCAGGCCCTCCCCCAGGAGCTCACCGCAGCATTGAAGACTGCTCTCGCGACATGTGACGGTGGCTCGGAACGGGCGGTGCGAGACGCAGTCACCTACGCGATCAGCCTTGCGTCGTACCTAGGCTACTGTTGAGTCCAGCTCCAGAGAACTGCGGCAGTATCCGTTCACGCCCTGCAGGGAGGACCGGCCGCGATACGCCTTGCGCGAAGGAGCCCCGGGCCGGGGCTCCCTGGAGCCGTGAACGCATCCCTGCGGCTCACCATTCCGGTGCCCGTCCATCCACGATGCAGCGACGAGCCCTGTCAGGGCGAAGGTCTAGCCTCGAGGATAGGCCGAGCCATCTGACCCTCTACTGGATGCTGGGTGGCGTCCGTCAGGACTGGGACCGGGCCTGCTCCCATTGCACCAGAGCTTCCGTAGAGCAGGCCTACGAGTAGAGCGCGCGCAACAGCTCGAGGTCTCCTCGAGTGGGCGTCTGGTACTGTTTCACCTCCGCCTCGCAGACTGGACAGACGCGCGGCGGGGCCGGGTTGTCGCCGAGCAGGCAGTGTAGGTAGGGCACCGTCATGACCGACGGGCCGTGGACCCGGGACCAGTCCGAGTGGCGCTCATTGCCAGGCCACACCGCCATCACTTGGCTTCCCACCATCGAAGCCACTTGCTGCGAGACATGTTTTCTGTCGAGCCCGAGCCGCGTGTTCAGGAGTGTCACCAGCAGCTCCTGCACCTCCTCCCTAGAGGTGCCGGGGGTTGGTGCCCTCAGTGTCCCGTCATTGGTGCTGCGGCGAACCGGGTCTTGGTGGGCATGGATCAAGCCGAGGATATGGCCGAACTCATGCACGATATGAAACTTGGCCAGGTTCTGGAGTTCATTCGGGGCCTCACCGGACAAATAGTAATCGGCACTAGGGGCCGAGCCCCAAGCGCCAAGCGGACCGAGATACGCTGTGGGCACTCCGTAGTCCGCTCGTCGGTTGTAGGTTCCGAGCTCTGCGCTCGGAAGCATCAGTCGCGTTCCTTCTCTGGACTGCTTCGCTCCGTCTTGCGATAGCTTTTCCAGCGAAATGAGCACATCGTAGTTGGCCTTGCCGTATTGCGAAGCGGTTGGGCTCAGCAGCGCCGTGCTACGATCCCGATCGGTCGGATCCGAGGGGGCGAAGACGAGGTCCGGCATTCGGTTGGATTCAAGGCCGAACCAGCTGAAGCTGAGGTTGGCGCCGCGCCACTGCTCCGCTTGGGTGCGGATCGATTGGATGACCTTGACGAAGGTCTCCCGGTCCGCGTCACGGGCCTGATCGAGCCAATGGGGAAACTGGAAAGCGACCTTGATGGCTGTGCCTACTGGCCATTTGAAGTCCCAGCTGCCGAAGATCGCGTCCTTTTCAAGGGGATGCGGACGTTCGACTTTCGGGGCGTCCTGCCCCATGCGGCCACTTTCGCGGTGGATGATTCTGGTCATGGGTTACTCCTTCCCTTCCTCTGGTGGCAGCGGCATGAGGGCGGTGATGTTGACGAGCGGCAGCACTTCGGCGCTGGCGCCCTGACCGAGCTGGGCACGGCCAGCGATGCACCCGTTCCGCAGCTGCTGCCAGATTTCGGGTTCGCGCTCCAGATCGACGAAGGCCGTTGTGACCACGGGTGGTGGGGTGGCCTTCCGTTTCTCTGCAATGGCACTCGAGCCCCCGCCTTGGGGAATCGTCTCCGTCGGGCGTTGCACGGTGAGCTTCAGGACCTGGCCCCACGGCAACGCGATGAGCGCCTTCACTTCGTTGGGGTGTCGACGCGAAGCGTAGTCCGGACCGCCGGGTGCGTCGTTCCACTCCTCCAGCGTCCACAGGCTTGGCTCGGCGAAGTAGTCGGCGTTGATGAGGAAACACGTGCAGAAGCTGACCGGCGCAGGCTCGAACTTCACCGGCGCCACGGCAAAGGCAGGACCCCGCTTCTGTGTGGCACCCTTGCCGTCCCCCGGGGGAGCGTCGAACCGCTCCGGGTGCATGAAAGACAGCGCTTTGCGGATCCCCTCGTCGTTGATCCGGCAGGCTTTGGGACGTTTGACGTATGAGCCTTCGGGCGCGTAGCGAGTGGCTTCTTCCTTCCTCGTTACCTCGATCCGATAGCACTCATCCCCGGTTGCCCGGGTGACCGAAGCCAGGGGGAAGATGATGACATCGTGGTCCTGGGGAGGGATGGGCGTGTTGCCGTTCTGATTGGGCTTGTGCGATCCTTGGCCATTGCTCATGGGCGCCACCTGGCTTGAGGGGTTGACTCTGGGCCTATGCTACGCGCCTGGCTGCGTCTGGCTATAGGCATGTTTTCTCACTTGCGCCGATTCGCATGTCCGGTGACGCTCCCCGGGAGCCCATGAGCACGACGCCAGCCGATGGCAGCAACAAGAGCTATCTTCGGGGAACCCATAGGACCCGCCATCCCCGTGACACCGTACTGAGCCTTCGCCCGCTGCTGGCCCGCGTGGGGATTACCCGAATTGCCAATGTTACGGGTCTAGACGTAGTCGGGGTGCCGGTGGTCGTAGCCGTCCGGCCCAACGCACGATCGCTCAGTACCAGTCAGGGCAAGGGTTTGGATCTTGACGCTGCCCAGGCCTCCGCCATCTTGGAAGCGACAGAGCAGTACCACGCGGAGCGCCCCGAGTTGTCATTGGTTCGGGGGTCTTTCCACGAGGTATGCGAGCTCCGTCGGGTGTGCCGTGTCGACCGGCTTCCGCGCTATGTCAGGCCGTTTGTGGCCCATGAGCCGACCCTTTGGGTCGAGGCCCGAGATGTGTTGACCTCCGCCGCTCGGCTCGTTCCCTTCGATCTGGTGCATTTGGATCTGCGTTATCCGCCTCGGCACTCGACTGGCTGGTTTCCCCTCGGCTCGAATGGTCTTGCGTCGGGCAACAGCCGTACCGAGGCTTTGGCTCACGCTCTTTGGGAGCTCATCGAGAGGGATGCTACCGCGCTCTTTTTCGCCATGAACGCAGAGGAGCAGCGCCTTCGTCGGCTTGATCTGAACAGCGTCCGCGATGAGATTCCCCGGGGACTCCTTGCCCGCATCGCCGACGCTGGGCTAGAGCTGGCGGTCTGGGACATCACGTCGGATCTCGGTCTGCCAGCTTTTTGCGCCATTATCGTCGAGTCCACGCGGGAGTGTTTCCGGGTCGTAGGGCAGGCGCGTGGCTATGGTTGTCACAACGACCGCTCCGTCGCGTTCTGCCGGGCGGTCACTGAAGCCGCCCAGAGCCGCCTGACGCGGATCGTCGGATCACGGGACGACATGGATCTCGAGGGCTTCAGATCCTTGCGTACCCACGAGAGCATCACCAGCGGTCTGCAGCTCGTGAGCCGTGCCACCGGGACGCCGCGGGAGTTCTCGGATGTGCCCTCGTGGACCTTCGAGACGTTCGAGGAGGACTTGGATCTCATCCTGCGGCGGCTCGAGTGTTGCGGCATGGACGAGGTGCTCGTGGTCGATCTGTCGCGCAGCGGCTTCCCCGTCTCCGTGGTTCGCGCGATAGTGCCAGGCCTTGAGGGGGCGCCAGAGGCTGTCGGGTACCAACCGGGGGAGCGTGTGCGCAAGAGGCAGGAGGTGGCATCGTGAACACCGTCGTGTTTCTCGGGCCAACCCTTACCGTTACGGACGCTGCGGGGCTTTTTCCGGGAGCCACCTTCCGTGGCCCCGCGGCGTGCGGTGACGTATACGGGGCAGTTCGGGAGGGGGTCGGCGCGATCGGGATCATCGACGGATACTTCGAGCACCAACCCTCGGTCTGGCACAAGGAGCTGCTCTGGGCACTTAGCCGTGGCGTTCGTGTGTATGGCGCGGCGAGCATGGGGGCTCTGCGCGCCGCCGAGCTCGAGCCGTTCGGGATGGTAGGCGTCGGTCGCATCTTCGAGCAATACCGGGATGGAGAGCTCAGCGACGATGACGAGGTTGCGGTCGCTCACGAGGACGCTCAGCGGGGATTTCTCCCGGTTTCTGAGGCCATGGTCAACATTCGGGCCACCTTGGCGCAGGCGGTGACTGCGGGAGTCCTCGGGGAGGCTGAGCGTCAGGAACTCGTCGCGCTTGCCAAGGGCCTGTTTTACGGCGAGCGTAGCTACGACGCTCTACGGCGCGAAGCCGTCGAGCGCGGCCTCGGCGCGGCGAGCCACCCGGCGTTCTGGTCATGGCTCGGCGAATGGGGGGGAGCGAACCAGAAGCGGGATGATGCATGCGCCTTGCTGCGGAGGATCGCAGAGGACAGTCGCACTCCCGTCAGCGCCGTCGAGCCGACGTTCGAGTTCGAGTACACGGACAGCTGGCACGCCTTCAAGCTTCGGATGGATGCGCGTTTCGCGGATCAGGGGGCTCGACCGGCCGAGACGGGAGCCCAGAGTGACTCAGGCGCGTCCCCCGATGCCAAGGCATGCTTACGCGCCCTCGCCGTCTGCCTGGCCCAGGCCGACGGCGTTCGGCCCACGACCGAGCAAGTTCAAGCGCATTCGGAGTTGCTCCGGCGCCGGCTCGGATTGCTCTCTCCCGAGGCGACAGGGGCTTGGCTTGCGCGTCACCAGCTCGATCTGCAACTCTTCAGCCGAATCGTCTACGAGGACTGGCTTGCCGAGCAATGCGAGGAGAGGGCGCGCGCGCTGGTGGCTGCGCAGCGGTCCGTGCTCGCGGCGCTTCGCGGCAGGGGCACGACGGGCGAGTAGTCCGCTGTGCTTTCCTCAATCCGCCTGCCCTGGACTTCGGGCAGGCCGCCCGCTAACGCCGTTGCCGCCGTTCCTGCGGAGGAAGATCGCCGGAATCGTCGTCGATGACCGAGCGAGCCCTAGTGTCCGACATGGGGTCAACACGTTGGCGTCCCGCGGCGGGCGGAGCGTTCGAGTCGGCTGCCACGCGATCCACGTGGCGGGCCGCCGCATGGACGAGCGCCGTCACACTCCGCTCGAAGGCTTCCTCGAGGCCATGCTCGAAACCACGTTGCCGTTGCCGTCGGCGCTCGCGCTCTTCCTGTTTCTGCCGTTTCTCGAGAGCAGCCCGAGCCTTGGCCTCCAGACGTTGGCGGTCAGGGAAGTAGGTTCGACGCGCCACGAGGACGAGGATGAAGCCCCAGATTGCGAAGGGCCACATGACCCACCAATCGGGGCCCGTCATCCAGTCGATGAACAGGAGCATCCCGCACACCAGAAGCCAGGTGATGACGCTGCTGGCCAGGGAACGCCGCCGTTGTTCTTGGATTCTGGCTACCTCGCGCGTGAGCTCCCGCGCCTGGCTCACGTCGGCGATGGCCGCAGAGACGTCTTCTTGCGAGACGCCGAGCTCTGCCGCAATCTCCACCAATTCGGCTTGGCCTGTCGAGTCACCACGGCTCGTGCTCCGGTCGATCGCACGCTGGAGGATTTCTCGGACATCGTCGTCGCTGAAGCGCGTTGCCACAGTCCAATGATTACCACAAATTGCAGGGAGCGCCGATGGATCCGGTCACGGTCCCCGAGAGCGCGAGGCAGCCCCGTGCCCGGCAGGGAGGGGCGCCGCCCCAGCGGTTTCCTCGGCATGGAGAGGTCTCGGCGACCAAGAGCACGGATCAGTTCGCCAGCTCCCCGCCCTCGCGGACCCGCCCCGACTCTGGCGGGGCGACTCCGCTCGATAAGCACCCAATTCTGGTCACCGGTTGGTGCTCGAAATAAGTCCAGCTAGATCAGCGAGCGCGATTCTCGAACGGTTTGGGCTGCCCCCATCGAGGTGAGGGCA
>CAYRKE010000031.1:27478-51658 GCA_964424695.1 uncultured Polyangiaceae bacterium | reverse complement strand
CTAGCTCTCGTCTGACGAGCGCTTCTCCGCCTCGAGTCGATCGGTCACATGTTTCAGGTTCTGCTTGGCATCCGCGCAGCCGCCAGCGACGGCCGGACTCAGGCACTTCACGGCCTCATCTAGCTTTCCCAGCGCAAAGAGGACTACCTCGAGGTCGTTCCAGTTCTCCCAGTTGCTGGGGTCTTGTCCCGAGATCTCAAGGCACGCGGACAACGCCTCCTCAAACCTTCCCGCCTGGTACAAATCCGCTGGTGACATCGCGGGTACCGAGTTGACTTGGTCGCACTCGCTCTAGGTTCTCGGGAGTCCATACCGGACTACTGTGCTCGCGGAGTGAACGCTCTTCGAGTGCTTCAGGCTCAGCTCCTTCATCGAAGACTTCGTCCGGATCTCCCAGGTAGGTCACGCTCGGGTGACGACCTAGCGCGTCTCCGAGCAGCGAGGCCCCACCGGCGTGCCCACCCAAGAGGTGCACCTGGGTCTTCACGAGCTGGCTTCCTCAGGCGAAGATGCCATCGAGGACGGAGCGAGCGACTCGCGGAATCCTTCATTCACCTTTGCTGAACGCGCTCGTTCGCTTTCGGCAGGCTCACGGAGCTCCAACGGTCGGAAGACCACCCGGCACGCATAGGTTCTCCCGATCGCAGCACCGACCCTCGGGACCTCTGGACGGACGAACATGAAACCGCTGGGAGACGAACACTCGAAGATCCGTTGAGAACGTCGCTCGATTCCCTCGAAGTAGACGGACTCGGTGATGTCGTGTGCATCCAGCGACTCGTGATCGGAGAGCAGACTGGCGGTAGGAAGTATCTGGACGGAATCGAGCTCGAACCAGCGATAGCGCTGCGCCATCAGTATACCGATGTCGATGCTACCATCGCCAACGGGGACCACCAGAGAGTAGAAGCCGTCGTGGGTGGCCATGGCGTCGCTTCTGGTGGTGCCAGCCTCGGGACCGTGAACAACTAAGATTCCGATCGTCTCGCGGCGCAGGTTCAGGTCGCTCTGAGCGAAGGTCAGGCCATACCGGTGCTGGGCCAAGAGGGTTACTCCGAGCTCCATGCCGGCGGCTCGCACCTCGATGGGATAGTTCATCCGGAGCGTCTTCAGGTTTTTTTCCATGAAGAAGAGCCCACGCCTTCGAAGCCCCGCGAGCCCTGCTTGGCGGTCGAATAGCGCGAACGAGTCGACCGTGGCTAGGTTCATGTCGAGTCGGAAGCCCTCGAGGTAGGCTACTTCGGCCTCCGTGGGTGCAAACAGTAGGCGTCCGATGGCCCCGACTGCGAACCGGCGGAGATCCTCCAGGCTGGGGCTGCTGCCAACATCTTGGAAGAATTCCTGCGCTCGGCGGCAGAACTGAATGCAGGCGGACTGCACGGGGCGAATTCGTGCGTACTGCTCCTCCTGGAGCACGCGGGAAGCACTCACCACGTCGCCGGAGTCCGTGTAGTCGACGACACTGCCGTCGTTGCTGGTGCAGAGGTCTTCGAGCAGAGCGACGTAGGGTACGAGTGTGAAGATCGCTCTGTCATCGCACCAGCTGGGGTCAATGAGCCCCTTGCGGGAGCGTTCCCAGTTCGGGGTTCGAACGACGATCAAGTACCGACCCTCCACCTCGACCCCCAGCTCTTCTTCGAAGATGGCCTGGAGCTGGCGTTGTGCGGTTCCTTCGTACCCGAGGTCGACCAATACCAGGGTGTCACCGGACTCGATACCGGATTGTTTCTTCAAGTAACTGTACAGTCGTTGACGGTACTTGGCGGACTCGCGAATGATGACTTGGACAGTGTTCGGATTCAGAATCCGGCGCACGAACTCGTCAGTGCTGTGGTGACGAGCCTCCGCCTTGAGGACGATGCTGTTGGCGAGCGCTTGGGGTAGGAGCAGCTGTCTGGCCATGTCCTTGAATCGGGCACTCCCCGCCGAGCGTGCAAGATAGAGCTCAATATCCTTCCGTGAGCGGAACGATGCCGCATTCGATGCAAACCTGCTCAGGGCCACCGCGTGGCCGACGTTTTCGCCTGCTAGCGCATTACAGACCTGTTGAGGTAGGTATGCGTCCCGCATCAGAAACAGGACCCTTGGGCGCTTGCCGCGGGCACGCAGGGCCTCGACTTCGTCCAGTACGAATCGGGCAAACGCATACAGAATTGGTCCAGCTCCGAGGGCTCCCAGGATGTCCGCGGGATTGGGATCCGAGTCTGCTGCCGCGAACACCGGGTGCATCGGGCTGGGCGTGCCTTCTGTCGCGCGGAGCCCCGGAAGTAGAAGTCCCGCGATATTGACGCAGTTGCGCAGGATCTCCTCGCGAATCGGTGTCTGGTGTCTCAGGTGAAGTGCGCGCATCTTGGCGCGGCACGCGGACTCGGCGTCAGCCTGGGCGTTGTCGCCAACGTGAAGCACTCGTTCGGGCCGCAGCCGGAGAGTGTCCAGCATTGACGTCAAAAGCCCATCGCCTTTGGAGCGGCCGACCTCGCATGAGCAGAAGATGTGTTCGATTGCCTCGACGACGTCGGCTGGAAGGGTTGACGCAAGGAGCTCTCTGAGCTCCGTGCTCTTGAAGTAGGTGTCACTGGCGATGACGACGCGTATTCCTCTGGCGCGCGCCTTGCGGATCAGCTGGATTGCCGGGGGGAAACCGAAACAGGCGCGTTTCTCAGCGGCAAGCTCTTCTTGGATGAGCTGGCTGACGTCTTCATCGGGCGAGTCGGGAAACAGAGCTCGGTAAATGTCTTGCAGATTTACCTCGCCGCGACCCTGACGCAGTCGACTCATGGACCTTGCTGCCGACTCTCCGCGAATCCTCAGGACCGGACTCAAACCGTAGTCGCGAGACTTGGGTGCGTGCTGCAGGTCGTAGAAGACGTCGGTCGGGAGGGCTGTCCGTCGCCACAGGAGCGTATCAAAACAGTCGAGGGATAGCACGTCGATCGCTGCAGCGTGCGCGTCGAAGGCTTCGAGGAGCTCGGGGGCACTGACAGAGGTGACCTGAACCAGGGGCGTGGATGGATGTGACACTGGCATACCTGCTGACATTGGTGGGGGGAAAGGGTCCGGGCGGGGCCAGGCAGCGCGTGACCCTAGCGGGACGTCGAGCCGCGGATGCTGGAGGGGGAAGCAAGGAGGCGCCTGGGCTGATGTCCCGACTCATGCGATGGAGGGGCTGTCACGGGTCTGGCGCAGAAGAGCGCGAATGCGTCAAGAACGTAGTGGCATCAACTATAGTGAGGTCGGGGGTGGCTCGGGTCGTGAGCTGGCCATGTCCGTGGTGGGCTGTATCGTTTGCGGAGCAAGAGGAGTCATCGCAGCGGAGGATTCGGCTTGATTCTTGGATCCTGGCTCGCGCCGCACGGCAAGGATGGCAAGGCGGCGATTGGCGTCCGCGCGGGGGTCCTGCGTTACCTTGGGTACCGTGTCGGCATAGGCGAACACGCCGGCAATCTGCGCGCGCGGGATTCCGCTCGCCTCCAGCACGACGCGCGCATTATCAGCCCGTTCGAAGGATAGCTCCCAGTTCGTGCGGCGAGATCCCTCGGGAAACGGTCGAGAGTCGGTATGCCCTTGGACCTGGAGCTTGTTGCTCAATTTCGCGAGCACAGGGGCGATGGTTTGGAGGATCCTTTTCAGTTCCGGCTTGAGCTCGGCGGACGATAGGTCAAAGAAGACATCGTCGGATCCGTCCATGATCTGGATGAGGAGGCCGTCGGGGGTGACCTGGACGCTGACATGCTCACTCAATCGCGCCAGGTCGGCAGAGCCGCGCGACGCTCGTTCGAGGGCTTCTCGGACCATGAAACCGGCCATGCCCAGCTTCTGCTGTTCAGCCTTGATGGCGTTGGCTCCAACGTCCAGAAAACCCTGGTTCGCGAGCCCGCTACCCCCGTTGACCACCGACGGCGCTCCCGAAAACACTCCAGTGCGGAAGTACTCAGATAGCGTCTGTTTCGTCGTCTGATTCGTCTGGGAGAGCAGCCAGAGCACGATGAATAGGGCCATCATTGCCGTGACAAAGTCAGCGTAGGCTACCTTCCAGGCGCCGCCGTGGTGAGCTGCGTGGCGCTTGCTCTTCCTCTTGATGATGACCCTGGTTCCGTTCACGTCATCGTCCTCGTAGCGAGGCGAACTCCTTCTCGAGTTCTTCGGAGGTTGGACGCTCGTCGGTGAATATGGCGCGTCGGGCTAGCTCGATGGCAATGGCTGGGTTGGCGCCGCGCGCCGCGGCGAGGAGGCCATTCTTGATGGTGGTGACGTAGCGGGACGTGGCAGCCGCGTGCATCTCCACGCTGGTGGCAATGGGGGCGAGAACGCCGTAGCATAGAAGAATCCCTAGAAAGGTTCCCACCAGTGCTGCTCCGACGTGGTGACCGATCTCTTCGGGAGGGCCGTCCAGCTTTCCCATCGTGAGGATGATGCCGAGCACCGCAGCGACGATTCCGAGACCCGGCAGGGCGTCTCCAATAGTGCGAAGGAGGCCAATTGGCTGGTTCTCTTCGTCATGAAGTGTCTCTAGCTCGGTCTCGAACATTTCGTTCAACTCGTCCGCCGTGCACCCGTCGACCATCTGCCGCAACCCGTCGACGAGAAACGACAGCGCTACGGGGCGAGCAATCACCGAGGGATACTTGGAGAACACCTCGCTGCTGCGAGGTTCCGCGACGTGAGTCTCGAGCGCGAGAATCCCCTCGCGCCGCAAGAGCTGGAAGAGCTCGTAGAGCAGTTTCAGCAGGTCGACGTAGTCCCTTTTGGTCGGTGACTTGCCCGAAAATCCCAGCTTGAACGAGTGCAGCACACGGCGCCCCACCTTGCCAGGCGCCGAAATGACGAGGGCGCCGAGCGCGGCGCCACCGATGACGACCAACTCATTGGGCTGTACCAGTACCGCGAATGGTCCACCCGCCATGGCGAACCCGCCAAGTACCGAGCCGAATACGATGATCAGTCCAATGATGGTCGACACGACATGCTAGACGGCTCGTGGCCGCGTTTGTGTAGGGAATTCGAGCGCTTCTGCGGCACTGATGCTGAGCGCGGCTCGCGTGAGCGCGTCATTCATCGTGATCAGCTGGGCTACGGTCGTCACAGCGGACGTGCCGGCGAGCGCATAGGGATCTGGCTCACTGCGTGGGAGCCGAAGCTCCGTTGCCTGGCGTGGCAGTGAGGGAGAAGGGGGCAAGAGGTTGGAGCCGCTTTCGCCACATGCCTTGAGGGCCTGCGAGGCAAGGCGAGAAACGGAGCTGGCGTAGGTGTTTTCGTCGCCGGTGAAGTAGCCTCGAGCTTTGAGCTGGTGGACGAACTCAGTAGGATCGCCCTGACGCGCAGCCTGGATGGCTCCCGGGAAGCGTTTGGCGAGCAGCTTGACGTAGTCCACTGCGCCCTCCTCAGCGCTGGAGTAGGCCCGGAACCGGTCGACAATCGAGCGCTCGGTTGCGCCCCAACCTTCTTTGGTGCGTTGAGAAACGGTTAGACCGCCGGGACCGAGGCCCTTGATGCCTCCGAAATTGAAGTTGAACATGGAGGCGCCTTGTCCTGTCTCGTGGGACCACTGTGCCGCCAGCAGGGCGATGGCTCTGGGGGGCGGCGACTCGCCGAATACCTGCGACCACGCAGTGCCGAGACACTTCGAGGCTTGGGACAACGTGAGCCGGGTGCGCACCGGCATGACCTCGGTTGCCTCCTGCGTCCGCGTCCGGGCGCCCGATGAGCTGGCTTGACGCTCTATCTGCGCTGGTCTCAAACCGACTAACGCTGCGAGGTCGATGGTCACGGTCATCGCCCAAGCAATGGACGTGCCAAATGGGTAGCTCGCCCAGTGAACGCGGTCTCAGTCCAGTGGCCGCGTCACGCACCGAATCGGTCGATGTACTGCGTGGTCGGGGCGATCTGCGGGGAGTGCGGCTCCTCTCACGCGAGACCGTGGCGAGCGCTCTGCCGGACTACCGGCGCTGGCGGGGGGGGGCGGGGCAGATTCCGACCGGTGCGGCAAGGGAGCCCAAGTCCTCCAGCTCGGCCTTCAGGACCGTCAGATCCTCGAGCAGCTCCAGCAGGGTCTTCTCCAGGCCCTTGTTGCCGATAGCGCGCAACGCAATCTCCGAATTGTCGATGCGCCAGGAAGGGCGGAGTAGGAAGGCTTCCCGCTGGCAGCGAGCGCGGAGAAGGGGGATCTTGTCCACAAGTAAGGCGAGTGTCGGGATCCCGACATATGGGTCATTGAGCGCCGATAGCAGTGCTTCCACCTGGGGAAGATGTTCCAGGTCTTCCGGAACGGCCCGCCTGGACGCTGGCACGGATATGTGCGGCAGTGAGTTCCTGGACACTTGGTATCTTCTCAGGGCACTGAGGAGCCCTCGATGCGCCCGCTCGCGCATCATGCATACGATCCGGACATCGACAATCTTTATAGAGGCGGCGAGTGCCATTCGATTGACGACTCGGGCGTCACTGGACCAACGACGGGAAACCATGAGTCGAGGGTTCGGGGACGCCGACTCGTGGCACATCCCTTGCTCACTCTCGCGACATGACGACTGGGATCTGGTCCGCCGCATCAGGAGCCGCTGGCCGCACCGTTGCTCTGGACGTTGCCGCGAACAACATCGCGAACGCAACGACGCCTGGATTCCGCGCGGATCAGGCAGTATTCGCACAAGAAATGGCTCGCGCTGGCGCCATCGATCCGGCATCGGAGACCCACCGATTCAGTGCGGTCAGCAGCGTCGCAGTGGCCGGGGGCCCAGGGCGTTTCGAATCCACCGAGCGGCCCTTGGATGTGGCCATTCGGGATGATGGAGTCTTCTTTGTGGTGAAGACCCCCGGGGGCGAGCGCTACACTCGCGCAGGGAGCATCCAGATTCGGCAGGATGGCACGCTGATGACCGCCGACGGACAACCCTACGTCGACTCGAGCCGCCGGCCGATCGTGGTTCCGACGGAATCCGGAGAAGTCAGCGTCAGCGAGTCTGGGGACGTGGTGGTTGGCGGCCAGACCACCATCGCACGTCTGCTCACCGTGCGCTGTGGACCCGGAGCAGAGTTGGTCAAGGAAGGGTCCGTCCTATTCCGACTTGCTGGTGGCGCGGCTCAAGCGGTATCCGTGGATCCCAAGCTCGATGTCGGGACTCTGGAGCTCTCCAACGTGTCCACGGTCAAGACCATGAGCACCCTCGTCAACGCGACGAGGGAGTTCGACATGCTGGCACGAGTGATCGATGCCTTTGGTGCGATCGAACGCAGTGCTGCGACCACGGTGATGAAGGGTAGGTAGCCGTCTCGAACGGGCGACGGAGCTTCGCAGAAGAGGGACTCAGTATCTTCTCAAGGAATCCTGTGGGCGACCGTTCCCACTGAGGGAGGCCGCCCGTCATGGCCATTCCAATCCCCATCATCCCCTCTGGCACACTAGGATACGCCCGGGAACAGTCGACCCCGGATGTGCGAGGAGGAGTCTCATCGGGCGCTGCCTGCGAGCCGCAGCGCCAGCGAGAAGCCTTCTCTCACGCTGCCGTGGTGTCCCTGAGTTGCCCGTCGTGCGACACGCGGCTGCGCGCAGAGCCACAGGAGGTCAAACAGAAGTCGGTGATGGAGGCCGAACGGCAGTCGGCGTCGCAGGATCCGGTATCGGGGCTCACTCTGACCGAGACTGGTGACGCCGTCGGTGCGGATTCGTGCAGGGGCGGAGAGGACGGGAGTGACGCCTCAACCCCATCGGTCGGTTCTGCAGGGACAGAGCTCACTGAGACCGAGACTGCCGAGGTCAATCGGCTGACCGCGCGAGATCGAGAGGTCAGGGCACACGAGGCGGCTCACGCTGCTGTGGGTGGAAGTCTCGCGGGGAGTCCGTCCTACACCTTCGAGGTCGGCCCTGACGGCCAGCACTATGCAGTTGAAGGGGAGGTTCCGATCCAGGTTGCCGTGATCGCGAGCAGCCCCGAGCGGACTGTCCAGAAGATGCAGCAAATCCAAAGAGCTGCCCTGGCCCCTGCACAGCCATCGGCTGTCGACCGACAGATTGCCGCCAGAGCTGTGGCCCTGGAGCAGTTGGCCCGGTCCGAACTGGTGCCGCAGAACGAGACCGCAGCCAGCGACGCCAGGCGGGCCGGAGGGACGCTGAATTCTCCGGCCGACTCGGGCTTTCAGTCGACCGGAGATCTTGGCCCGCCCCGCACTAGCCTCAACATTCGGGCTTAGGCTTTCAGCCCATTCGCACAGGCCGCTATGCGGCAGATTCGGACTGCCACGCTTTCCTCTCGACTTGTGTCTCGTAAGGAAGGTGCGCGTCGTCTTAGCCCAGGTACCTGGGATGCCGTAAGGCCTGCATGGATCGATTCATTGCACGCCAGCCGATCTTCAACCTAGAGAAGGTGGTTGTGGCCTACGAACTGCTATTCCGCGACGGAGTAGCCAATTGCTTCAGCGGAGTGGATGGAAACGAGGCGACTCGGCAGGTACTCCTCAATACGTTCGTGCTGTTTGGAGTCACTCGGCTGACAGCTGGGAGTCCCGCATTCATCAACTTTCCTCGAGAGCTTCTTCTCGACGATATGCTGCGACTTTTTCCCCCGCAGTCCGTCGTCATCGAACTTCTTGAAGACGTTCCTCCCGACGCGGACGTACTCTCTGCGTGCGCCGAGCTTCGTGAGCTGGGGTATACGCTTGCGCTCGATGACGTCACGGACCTAGAAAAGCGAGGAAAGCTGATCGACTACGTGAACGTGGTGAAGGTAGATTTTCGCGCGACCAGCCACGAGCAACAGAAACGGCTTGTCGGCGAAGTAACATCGGCACAGATCCTGGCGGAGAAGGTCGAAACCCAAGAGGACTTCGAGCGCGCTGTGGACTTCGGCTACAGCCTGTTTCAGGGATATTTCTTCGCAAAACCCCAGATGCTCAAGAAGCGCGATGTGCCAGCAAATCGCGCTCAACACTTGCGGCTGATTCGCGAGCTCCAGTCGCGGCAGCTTCAGCTGGAACGTCTTGAAAAGATAATCAAGCAGGAGATGTCACTCTCCTACAGGCTCCTGCGGTATATCAATTCACCTGTGTATGGCCTCCGCTCTGAGGTAAAGTCGATTCGACATGCGTTGACCCTGCTGGGGGAGCGCGACATCCGTCGCTGGGCACTGTTCGCTGTTCTTGCTGGTACCGCCAGGGACAAACCCACCGAGCTCCTTCAGACGGGGCTTCAGCGTGCGCGCTTCTGCGAGGTTCTCGCTAGTGCGGCCGGGCTGAAGGACCGCGAGTCCGCAGATGAGCTGTTTCTGACCGGCCTATTCTCGGTGATCGACGCCCTCCTCGACATGCCCCTCGAGGAGGCTCTGCGCGACGTCGCAGTGCCCAAGCGGGCAGCGGCTGCGTTGCAGGGGGAGCCTGGACCTTTCAAATTGGTGCTCGACATGGCTTTGGCGTGCGAAAAGGGAGACTGGGCGTGGTTGGCGGGCCATGAGAAGCTGCTGCTGGTCGAGCCGACCACCATCGCCGAGGTGTTTGTGGACGCCGTGGACTGGGCGCAGCAGGCCACGCAGTCCCAGGTCACTCCGGTTTGGGCCACCGTGCCCCCGAAGCCTCGGGTCTAGAGCACCGATCAGGTTTCCGACAGCAACGGCTCCTCCGGAAACGCTTCCCTGTAAGGCGAACGTGCGCTTCCCCTGCCGCCTCTGGCGAGATCTCCTCCCGGTTCGTTGCTCTGGACGACACCGTCGAGCCATGAGACGAACGGGCCGGCTTCTGGCACGCGCCGACGTGGAGGCCATCGCCCTAGGCGCCCGGCTCCGCCGGGTCAAGATCTGTCAAGCGGCGGCAGTAAACCGACGGCGCGGTTCAGCCGTATTCCGTAGGACATGTTCTGGAAGAAGACTCCGCGATCGGCGCCACCGTTGCCGCAAGAGGTCCACCGGATCCGTTCCGTTCCATCGCCCGATGGCGAGCTCGATCGGGCTCTCGATACCGTGGGTGCCATCATGCGATCGTTCGGGCAGTATGCGTTCGACACGGATCGCGTGCGCGCCGAGGACGTGCGCAGCGAGTGTGAGAACCTGGCGCGGAGTCTGCTGCTCGGGCCGACGAAGCCCGAGACGAGCGCCGAGGGTGACTCCTCGTCCCTCGTTTCGCGGCGTCGCGATTGGGGATCGGTTCATCGATACGTCGACACGCAGAGGCGCCATGAAAACGCCTACGTGCGCGAGAGCCTGACTACCCTTCGAGATGCCGTGCAAGCGTTTGCTCGGTGCCTCACGATTGCCGTGGCAAGCGACAAACGCGCGGACGGGAGGATCGAGGAGCAGCTTCATCGACTCACCGTGAGCCTGCAGAGTGACGACGTGATCGCCATTCGACGAGAGGCAGACGGGGTGGTGCGCATCGTGCGCGACACGGTGGCGTATCGCCGAGAGAGGGAACAAGAGCAGCTCGTGCAGTTGGGGCGGCGAGTCGAGATGTTGCGGGGGGAGCTGGACGCGGCCCGAGAGAAAGCGACGCTAGACGGATTGACGGGGCTCTACAATCGCGCAGCCTTCGACGACGAGCTGGAGAAAGTGGCCGCACTGGGGCTTCTGCTCGGGCCGGAGCCCGTTCTCATCATGGTTGATGTGGACCATTTCAAGGCCATCAACGATCGCCACGGCCATCCATGCGGGGATGCGGCGCTCAAGCACGTTGCCGATGCCTTGGTGCGCCATTTCATGCGCAAGGTAGACTTCGTGGCGCGATATGGTGGGGAGGAGTTTGCCGTCGTCGTCAGGGACAGTTCCCTCGAACGGGTTGTCGCGCGCGCTCAGACTGCCCGCGAGTCCTTGGCGGCAGAGATGTTCCACGCGGCTGGAGTCGGAATCGAACTCACCGTTTCGATGGGAGCGGCCGCTCTGGATCCCGGTGAACCCGCCGAATCCTGGGTTGCGCGCGCGGACCGCGCACTCTATGCGGCGAAGCGCAACGGCCGAAACCGACTGGAGATCTGGTCTGACGGCGAAGAACTGGCCGCCCCGCCCGAGAATCGCGCTCGCTGATCTAGAATGCTTGCTCGGCCAAGAGAGCTCCTCCGCTTGCGCCAGTCGAGACCCCAACGCGAACTTGGCTCGAGCCTGACCGGAAGAGTAACAGTCCGCCAATTCCAGCGCCAACCGCGCCGCCAGCGGCGATCCCGAGCCCGGTTCGCATGTTGTCTGTGAGCGCGGATAGTCCTCCACCGATCGCAAGCGCGCCTGCTCCAGCGCCGAGGAGTAGCCACCCAACGGAACCACGCACGTCGATATCCTGGCGGACCGACGACGGTCTGACTGGCACAGGTTTTGGCTCGACGACCGCAGGCGGCGGCTTCAACAGCGGGATGGACACCTCCACGACACCCGGCTTGTTCTCGAACACCACAACCTTCTCCTGAGGCTCGAAGCCAGGTGCACTCAGTCTAAGAACGTGCTTTCCGGGATCCACGGCGAACGGGACGTCGATGAGCTCCGGCGGTAGTGTGTGTCCGTCGAGCAGGATCGTTACGTCGGGTTGCTCCGGCCGCAGCTGAAGCCGGAGTAGGACGAGCTGGGGGCGAAGCGTTTCCGCGTAACTCGACGCCGCCTGCTCACGATCGCGCTGCCCCGCTTCTCCAGCCGCGAATGAGGCTGAGCGGAACGCCATCCAGGCGCTGGCTGTCTTCCCTATCGATCGGTAGCAGTCACCGAGGTAGAGTAGGGTTCCGATCCCGGGATCCAGTTCGTAACTGCGCTGCAGTTTTGGACAGGCGGACGAGGCGTCATCGTTCCCCATGAGGCGAACTCCCTCGTCGAACAGTGCTTCCGCTGCGATGCCGTCCAGACTGAAAGCCGATTGAGCGCATGTTGGGGAGGCTGATGCTGCAGCCGAAACGACGACTCCGATTCCGATCAGGATTCGGAGTGCCCGTTGCCGAGTCACTTCCTGCCTCCGAAAACCGACTGCTTTTCGGACACCTTGGGTGCCGGCTTGCGTCCGGCGGCGATGCGGCGCGTGGGCCGCGAATCAGCGCTTGCTGCTGGCGTACTCGCGGGGGCAGGGGCAGCATCCGGGCTCGCCGCGACTCCGGCGTCCGTTTCGGGGACCGTTGCAGGGGCGAGAACGCCACTCTGCGAGGCTTTCGCTGTCAGTTCTGCGCGGTCGGGGGGCGGAGAGGGGGACCGAGCGGTGGACACGGACCGGGCTCCCGCGTGGGGGACCGGAACGGGCTCGGTGGGACTTCTATGGGTCGCGACCGCGAGCAGCGCGGCAACGCCGAGGAGTGAAGCTCCAGCCAGCCCCAGGCCAAACCTGCGGAGAATGCTTCGTCGCGGCGTTGCACACGCCGTCATCCCCCACGAAGCTGTCACTTCGCCAACGCTGCGGGCAAGATCAGTGGGAGCGGGCGGGGCTGTCGGCGCGAAGTGGGGCAGCGCGCTCGACGCAGCCGTCGAGCCCTGCAGGCGAGCGACCTTCTCGATACTGGGCCATGCGCGTTTGGGGGCGTAGGGGGCGAGCGCCATGGCAAACTCGGCCAGGGTTTGATAGCGTTCGTCGCGCTCCTTGGCTATTGCCTTGAGGATTGCCGCATCGAGCCCATCCGGGAGGGGCGACGCCGCCAGAGTGCTCGGCGCCGGAGCTGGCTCTCTTAGGATTTGAGCAGACAGATCCGCGAGGCTGTCTGCCTCGAAGGGGGTCCGCCCCACGATGAGCTCGAACAGGATTGTCCCGAGCGCCCAGATGTCGGCGCGGCCGTCGACGTCTCGGGCGTTGCGCAGCTGCTCGGGCGACATGTACGTGGGTGAGCCGAGGAGGAGTGACGTTCGCGTGAGCGACCGATTCTCGGCTTCGGTGGGCAGGTTGAGCTTGGAGATCCCAAAGTCGAGGACCTTGACGCTTGGGGTGCCGTCGGGCTGAATGGTGCGAAAGAGATTGGCTGGCTTGAGATCGCGATGCACGATGCCATGCATGTGCGCTTCAGCAACGGGTTCGCACGCCTCAAGGACGAACGTGATGGCGTCCGCGATGCTGAGCGGACCCTCGATGTCGAGCACCCTCGACAGGTCCATGCCATTTAGCATCTCCATGACGATGAATGGGTATCCCGGGTCACGAGTGCCTACGTCATACACCTTGGCGACATGCTCACTCTGCAGCTTGACCACGGCGCGCGCCTCTTGGAGGAACCGAGCCACCGCCTCTTCGTTGCTGCGCTGCTCGATGGAGAGGACTTTGATCGCAACCGGTCGATCCAAGAGGGAGTCGATCGCAGCCATGACCGTGCCCATCCCACCTTCGCCCAGCTGGCGTTCGACGCGGTACTTGTTCGCGATCACGTCGCCGGGCTGTAAGGATATCGTCATGGGAACCTAGCGGTAATGGACGGCACAATCCGTCGTGGACCTTAGGACGTGCGAGATCCTGAGGTTGCGGCTCGATCCAGTCCCTGGGGAGCCGGAGGCGGCGTCGCCGAGCGTTTCTCGAACCCGGCGAGAGGATCGGGGGCGATTGCCCAGCCCTGGTGGCCTCTCCAATCGAGGTGAGAGGGATTCGGAGGCCTCGGCGTGGCGGTCGGAATCGGCTCTGCGTAGGAAAAGGGGCGCAGCCGCAGCACATCCGCCGGAAGTGGTTCGTGGGGTTGCTCCCTCTGTCGGCGCGTTGGAGCCATTGTCGGCGTCTGCGGTTTACGCCGCGACGAACTCATTGGGAGGGAGCCTCGCTACCTTCGGATGTCCAGCGGGCAAGGCCAATCGCTGGTTCTCGGGAGCTGTCCGACCAAGCCGTGACACTTGGGGGCGGCTCGCGATGAAGTGCACTCCGTGACGAGCCGGGGATCCTCATCGATACCTGAGTGCCCCAGAGAGAGGCGCTCAGACCCAATACGTCGACTTCCGAGACCTCGCCTGGGACGGATGCCTCGCAGGCTCCAGTGCCCACCCGCTCGACGAGTGCCCAGCGGCAACCTGGAAACGCCGACTGCAGCTCATCGAGCACGACCCGGTGCGGGTCGTCCTCTCCTACACGCACGAGCAGGGAGCCCGCCAGGGTGGCGGTGCGGCAGCGCTTCTCCATGGTGTGGGAAGCTGGCTCGTGGGTGCCCGATAGAGCATCACTCATGCCCACTAGCTGAAGCAAGGGTGGTGCCAAAAGGTGCCGCCCCCCTGCGATGGGGCATCACGGGCGGACGGGGGGCATCAGTTAGCGAATCGTCCACTGGCGTAGGAGGCCATCGCTCGCGAGTATCTTCGCGACACGCCCTTCGTCCAGAAGCGTTGGCTCCCGCTGGGCGGGCACCACGGCATGACAACCGCTTGCCACGCCAGCTGGAGCATCTTCGAGTACCGTCAGACTTCTGCCATCCGCGCACCGTCAACTGCCAGTCGCCCCTTGGGCGGGGGCGTCAGCCGCTTGGCGATTCCGCCAGATGGGGTAAGGAGGGGGGGGCGGCTTGGCGTGCAGGTGCGATGGTTCGCCGGAAGTGCCGATCAGGAGTGGAGACGTGACCAAGGAGCTACGGGGGGGGCACCCCGCGCCGGGCGGAGCTCGCAGAACGGCCGCGGGTTACGCGCTAGAGCCCGGTGCGCTGGCCCCCACCAGTCGTTGCGCGCTACGGGCGTCGGCATCGCAACTTGACGGCGGTGGTGCGACGATATCTGCGTCATGATTCGAGTGCGCAACCCGAGCCAATGGCTCTGAACCGGGCGAAAGCACATGAGCAACGATTGCACGAGCATCTCCAACCCACTGGAACCTCAAGAGCTGGAGCAGGCGATCACGGAGCTCGTCTCGGGCAACCGAGTCAAACTGTGGGCATACCCCGACGTTGCAGTCCGGCTTGGGCAGGTGCTCAAGCGGGAGGACGTGGGTCTCGCAGAGGTAGCGCGGCTCGTCTCGGCGGACCCAGCGCTTGCCGGGGTGGTCATGCGACTGGCCAATGCAGTGACGTATCAGCGTTCGGGCGCGGAGATCCAACGGGTACCTGATGCTGTCGCACGAATTGGCATCAAGGGGGTTCACCGACTCGCAGTGGCCGTCGGGCTTGGTAGTCAGGTTTGTAAGGAGGGTCCGCTACAGGTTCTCAGGTTTCGGGCTTGGCGTTGGTCGGTGTCCAGTGCGCTGGTATGTCAGGAGCTGGCGCCGCGCCGCCTGCTGGACCCTGGCGTGGCGTTTCTAGGGGGGCTCCTCTACGGATTCGGGCGAGCAGCGGCGCTTGCGGCGCTCGAGCAGGCTCTCGATGTCCGACGGAACACTGCACCGCTGCCGGTGGCTCTGTGGCATTCGATTGTGGAATCGCGTCGCCGCCAGTTTGGCGCGCTCGTAGCGCGGGAGTGGAGCCTACCGCCGCTCGTGAATGCCGTTCTGCTCGACGACGGTGACGACAACGACAACGATGAGTCTGAGCGGTCAAGGCTAGTCGAGCTCTGCCGACTTGCAGACCGCATCGTGACGACAGTGGAATCCGGTCCAGGCGTCAGTCCGGGTCAGCTGGGCTCACTCACCGGTTTCGCCGGCCCAGACGAGATCATGTTCGCCACTGGGGTCGTTGAACGCTTGCCTTGGGCGATCGAGGCCCTGCTGGAGGTGCCCGCTCCGCCCGGTCGTGCTCTGGCGAACGCCATCGAATTCCCAGCGACCAGCCTGCAAGGAGCCCTGCGTCCTGCGGATTTCCCAGTGACCAACGTCAAGTCCCATGAATCGGCCGAGTACCGTGCCACCCACGTGGCAAGCGACGGCCTTGTTATCGTTGGTGCCCTGCCCATGCAAGTCAACAACATCGCACGACTCGAACTGTGCCGCGGTGACGCTCCGTTTCGCGTCTGGGTACGCGTTGCCCAATGCGAGCCGAGAGACGACGGTTATCGGATCGAGGTTCAACCGTTCGCCCTTGGCACAGAAGACCGAGCGAATTGGGCCGACGCTGTCGAGGGATAGATACCACGGCCTTCAAGGCTCTCGGCCACTCCACCCGCGGCTGGCCCCGTGTGCGATGCTGAGCGCCCGAGCCGCCCTTTCACTCGGGCGGTGCCCTTCGCGACGAGCGCGGGCGCTCCCGACCAATCACGGCGAGTTCGGGAGCCCCCGACGAGTCGAGGGCTCCCCACCTTCGGCACTACGTCACTGAGAGGATCGTGCAGTTCGCCGTGCAGTTGGCTGCCGTGTTGGGATCACGCGGATCGCACTGTTCACCGGGGTCCACCTTGCCGTCGCCGCAGTAGGCTTCGGTGCGGCAGTCCCTGGAGCAGCCGTCGCCGCTGGTGGTGTTGCCGTCGTCGCACTGCTCGGCGCCTTCCCGCACGCTGTCACCGCACACCGGTTCCTCGGTGCAGACGGAGCTACAGCCATCGCCTGAGGCGTTGTTGCCGTCATCGCACTCCTCCGTGAATGCGCCGCTCGCGTTGACGTCACGGGTTCCGTTGCCGCAGTACTCATAGCGGCATACGCTGCTGCAGCGATCTCCGTTGGTGTTGTTGCCGTCGTCGCATTGCTCGGTGGACTCCCGGATGCCGTTGCCGCAAACGGTCTCTAGCGTGCAGGTCGAGCTGCAGCCGTCGCCGCTGGTGGTGTTGTGGTCGTCACATTGCTCTCCAGCGTCGAAGATGCCGTCGCCGCAGGCCGCGAGGGTGCAATCGAAGCGGCAGCCAGCCGGTGGGTTCGGGGCGGAGGGATCACAGGCTTCGGAGGGTTCCTTGACGCCATTGCCGCAACCCTCGAAGGTGCAGGTCGAGCTGCAGCCGTCGCCGCTGGTGGTGTTGCCGTCGTCGCACTGCTCGCCAGCGTCGACCCTTCGGTCGCCGCACCGGGCTTCCGTGAGGCAGAAGGCGTTGCAGCCGTCGCCGCTGGCGGTGTTGCCGTCGTCGCACTGCTCGCCGCGGAAGGTGTCCCGGATGCCGTCGCCGCAGCGCGGGATGGTGCACGGGCTGGTCGAGGTCGCGGCCCGGCAGCCGTCCTCGCTGCTGGTGTTGCCGTCGTCGCACTGCTCGCCGACGTCGACGAACCCATTGCCGCACACCTCGTTGGTACAGCTCGAGCTGCAGCCGTCACCGCTGATGAGATCTCCGTCGTCGCAGGCCTCTCCAGCGTCGACGTGGCCATCCCCGCAGAGGGCGATGGACTCCACGGTGCAGGTGGCGCTGCAGCCGTCACCGTTCGTGGTGTTGCGGTCGTCGCAGGCTTCGCCAGGGTCCACAATGCCATCACCGCAGACCATCCTGGTGCAGTCGGTCCGGCAGCCTGTGGTGCCACTGACACTTGGATCACAGGCTTCTCCGCTGTCGAGCCTGCCGTTGCCGCAGCCCTCGAGGGTGCAGAGCCCGCTGCAGCCGTCACCGTTGGCGACATTTCCATCGTCGCAGGCCTCGCCCACGTCGAGCTTTCCGTCGCCGCATTCTTCGATCATGCAGTTCCACGAGCAGTCGTCGCCGGAGATGGTGTTGCCATCGTCGCACTGCTCTGGGGAGCCCTCTGCTGTCAGAAGGTTACCATCGCCGCAGTAGGCCCACGTGCAGGTGACCGGAAGGCATTCGCCATGCTCGTTGTTCTGGTCTCCGTTGTCACATTCTTCGGCTCCCTCGACGACGCCGTTCCCGCAGGAGGCTGTCCTGAGACAGAAGCGGTCACAGCTGTCGAGATCGTTCAGGTTGCCGTCGTCGCACTCCTCGACAAAGGCGCCAAGGCTGTCGACATCTCGAATGCCGTTTCCGCATCGCTCCCAGAGGCAGTCCCTGGAGCAGCCGTCGCCGCTCGCCTCGGCGCCATCGTCGCATTCCTCGCTTCCGTCGATGACGCCGTTGCCGCAGCCGACGTTCTGGCAATCCCAGGAGCAGTTTGCATCCGTGACGGTGTTGCCGTCGTCGCACTCTTCACCCGGGCCGGTGGCGCCGTCGCCGCAGCGCGCGAGGATGCATCCGGGTCTGCACGCCGCTTCATTGGAGATGTTGGCGCTTCCGGGGTCGCACTCTTCGCCGATCTCGAGGATGCCGTTTCCGCAATTGCCTGCCGTCAGAATGCAGTTGGTACACCCTGCGGAGCCAT
Source organism: uncultured Polyangiaceae bacterium (assembly GCA_964424695.1). Lineage (GTDB taxonomy): Bacteria > Myxococcota_A > Polyangia > Polyangiales > Polyangiaceae > JAEWRL01. The sequence continues at coordinate 33,670 of CAYRKE010000031.1, read as the reverse complement.
CGCATTCCTCGCCGGCCTCGATGGTCCCGTTCCCGCACTCGGGAAGCTGGCAGTTCACGCAGCTTGCGTTGTTCGGATCGTCACAGTCCTCGCCCGCGTCGAGTCGCGCGTTGCCGCATACCTCGAGCTTGCAGTCCCAGGAGCAGCCGTCACCGCTATCATTGTCGCCGTCGTCGCATTCCTCGACGCCGCTACGGGTGTACGTGTCGCCACAGTAGGCGAGCTGGCACGTGCCGACGCAGGCGTCAGTGTTCGACGTGTTCTGGTCGTCGCACTGCTCGGAGCCTTCCGGGATTCCGTCTCCGCAGATCGGCTCTCGCACGCAGGTGGCAGAGCAGCCATCGCCGCCGACCGGGGTGCAGCTTTCGTCGGTCGGGCAGTCTGCGTCCGTTGCGCAGTTGACCGACGTGCTGAGGGAGCAGTACCCGCCATTGTCGCACTGGTCCAGGAGACCCGTGGTGTAATCGCGGTTCACGACGCCATCGCCGCAGTATTCCCGGTGGCAGTCAGGGGCGCAGCGGTCACCCGCCACGGTGTTGCCGTCGTCGCACTCCTCGGTTCCGTCTATGACGCGGTTGCCGCAGCCTTCGACGCGACAATCCCAGGAACAACCATCTCCGGAGCTCGTGTTGCCGTCGTCGCAGGTTTCCGTCCCTTCGGTCGTGTCATTGCCGCAGACGGGGATCAGGGTGCACGTCGTGCTGCAATTGGCGGGAGCACTGGGGGCGCTTGGGTCGCACTCCTCGCCGTCGTCGACGACCGCATTGCCGCAGGCGCAGCTCACCACGACGTGTACCGAGGCGGTCTTGGGGGCTTCGCCACCGCCCACATTGACGGTGTACTCGAAGGTGTCGATGAGGTTGCAGCGGTTGAGCGGCGGGGTGTAGATGACGCAGGGCGCCGAGCCGCCACAGACCGAGACGTCGTCTGATATCTCGACGGTTGCGCCGTAGGCGCTCTCGCCGACGCTCACGAGATCGAAGGTCGAGTCGCGACAGGTGCCCTGGCTCCGCGTGTCGTTGGCCAGGACATCGATCGGGACCGTCGCTCCGAGGCTCGTGTTGGAGAAGTCGTCGCGGGCTTTGCCGGGTGACGCGCAGTAGTTGATACCGTTTCCCGACTGACACGTGGCGCCGGAGACACAGTCCGAATCGTCGTCGCAAACCTGGGCAAACAGGTAGCAGGCCTGGCTGGCAGTCTCGACGCATGCAATGAATCCAGAGCCGTCCGTCGAGGCTTCCATACCATCGCCCGCGTTGGTCAGCGGGAAGTTGAAACCGCCGGTGGCGTAGGCGGTGTTGAGCGCAGAGAGATTGTTCCCGTAGATGTCCGTTTGAGCGAAGAGGGCACCCGGGATCGAGGATTCACCAAAGCTCTGCTCGTCCTCCGCGGTGCAATGGATATTGAAGGCCCTCAAGTCGGAGTTGGAGTCGCCGTCGGACGGGCTATCGGTGAGGATTGCCACGGCATTGAAGCCAGCCAGGTTCACGATGCCGTTGAGGTTGTCGCTCCCACTCACGAGCCACTCGTCGTCCCAGATATCTGGCCTGGCTGCGGTCGAGAAGTCGAACCCTATCCCGGTGTCGGGCTCGAGGCGGCTGAACGCCCTGATGCCCGTGTATCCTCCAGAGGAACGCTGGATCGCTACGTACATCCGGCCATCGTCGCCAATCGTGATGCCGGTTGCCCCATCGATCTGGGTGCCGCTCAGCGTGAACGCTACGGCGTCTGGCGTCTGTCCCAGTCGTGGTAGGTACTCTACGCGGTACAAGGTGGCGGCATCCAGGAAGAACCAAGTGCCCGATATTGCGTCGTAGGTACTGCCCGTGAGGCCACCGTAGGCTACCGGATACTCCCGCACTCCCTCGGCAATGGGCCACGCCGAGCGAGTGTAGGACGTACACGAGGCCGGGTAGGGTGGGCAGATCGCGCCGGGCTCCTGCCTCGCGGGGTGATTGATGAGGGTGCCGTCGAGACAGAGCTCCAGGATGTTCTGGGTGTCCTGGGACTTGTAGCCGACGAAGGAGCGGGTCTCTGGCACGTAGTGAACACCCACGGGATCGATGCTGCTCACGCTGAACGGACGAACCACGACCCACTGGAAGAGCGGCGCGCAAGTGCTGGTCTCGCCGGGATCTCCGCTGCACGTGAAGAGTGACTCCACGGTGCAGTCTGCCGCGCAACCGTCCCCGGCAAGGGTGTTGTGATCGTCACATGCCTCGGTGTTTGTCCGAATGCCGTCGCCGCAGTTTGCACCGGGGTTCGTGCATGTGTAGACCGGTGCACTGCCTGTGCAGGCCCAACCTGTCAGCCAGGCGCAACCCTCGCATCCGTTGTCAGCGGCGCCAGCGTCGTCGCACTCCTCGAGTACCCCGCCGGAGCGGCCGAGTATGCCATCGCCGCAGGTGCTGACTCGGTAGCAGAGTTCGTCGCACTGAGGCGCGGTCGGAGTGCAGGTTTCGGTTGGTGGGCAATTCGCATCCACGAGACAGGGAGTTGTGGCGGTGCTGCTGCAAGAGCCGTTGTTCGCCCGTGGTGCGCAGGTCCCGCTACCGATGCTGGCACAGTCAGCGGCAGTGAGGCAATCCACGCCGTTTTCGCACTGCATTCCATCGTCGCATTGCTCGGTGCCGCTCACGACGTAGTCGCCACACCTCGTGGCCTGGCACGTGCCGCCGGCTTCTGGGCAGATGAAGCCCTCTTCCACGGTGCACCGGATGCTGCAGCCGTCGCCCCCACGCGGCGTGAAGTCACAGGTATGGACCTGGGCGCAGTCAGCGTCATCGTCGCATGTGACATCTGGGTCATGGTCGCAGGTTCCGGCTCCAATGCTGCCGCCGGTTCCTCCGCTGAAGACGCAGGTGCCCGTTTCCGTACAGTCCGAGTGGTTGCTGCACGGGATGCTCGAGTCATGGGTGCAATAGCCGCCGTCGTCGCATGTCTCGCTGTCGGCCGCCACGCCATCGCCGCAGCGTTGGGAGCTGCAGCCTGTCTCGTCGCAGACCCAGCCGGGCTCGAGGCGGCAGGTTGCGCTGCAACCATCCCCCGCGCGCGCCCGGCAGTCGCCGACGGCGCACTCGGCATCCGCGCTGCAGACGGTTACACCATTCGGGCAGCGGTGGGTGGCGAGATTGCAGGCGCCTGCGACGACGCAATCTGCGTCTGTCGCGCACTCGTTGCTGTTCGAGCAGTGCATTCCGTTGTCGCATTGCTCCGCGCCTTCGCGTTCGCCGTTGCCGCACCGGTTGCACGGTGCGCCGGGGACCGGGCAGTCCCAGCCCGCCTCCAGGTCGCACGATACGTCGCAGCCATCTCCGCCCCGTGGCCTGCATTCGCCAACGGCGCAGTCCGCGTCGGTCGTGCACGCCGTGGTGTTGCCCGCGCAGTGTCCCGCAACGGTATCGCACGCTCCGGCGACTACGCACTCCGCGTCGGACTCGCATGAGGTCGTGCCGTCGGCGCAGTGCCAGCCGTCGTCACAGCCTTCGTTGGGCTCGACCTGGCCGTTGCCACACTGCTCGCAGGGGAGCCCGGCCGTGGCGCAGTTGTAGTACCCGCTGGTTTCGCGATGGCACGACGCATCGCAGCCGTCGCCCGGCACAGAATTCCCGTCGTCGCAGGTCTCGCCGACCGCGCTGTCCACGATGCGATTCCCGCAGCGGGTACAGGTCGTTGGTGCGGTGGCCGTGCACACGAAGCCTTGTTCGATCTGGCATGAGGCGCTGCAGCCGTCGCTGGCAGCCCTGGCGCCATCGTCACAAGTCTCATAGGGGGCGTCCACAGTGCCGTTGCCGCACTGCACGCAGGCGACGCCAGCGGCTGGGCAGTGCCAGCCCTCGGCTGTGTTGATCGCGGAGCAGTTGTCGATGCAGCCGCTGCCGTCGGCATCGTCACCTTCGTCGCAGGCTTCGCCTGGCTCCACCTCGCCGTTTCCGCAGACGTAGCACAGGGTCCCAGCGGCGTTGCAGAGGTAGCCGGCACCGCTCTCGATGCTGCAACTGGCAGAGCATCCGTCGCCGCTTCGGGGCTGGCAGTCGCCGCTGACGCCGCCGCAGTCCGCGTCACTGGTGCAGGCTGTGCCGCTCGGGCAATGTTTGCCATTGTCGCAGGTCTCACTGCCGCCAAGATTGCGGTCCCCGCAGTGTTCGCAGGTGGATAGACCCTCGGTGTCTTCGACACAGTCCCACCACTCGTCGATGCTGCAAGCGCTGCAACCATCGCCGGTCACGTAGTTGCCGTCGTCGCATTCCTCGCCCTGCAGGGTGTCGAGGACGCCGTCTCCGCAGTGCATGCAGACGCTCGTTCCACTGCTATCGACCGAGCAGAGCCACTCATCTTCGATGCGCCTGCAGTCCGCGCTGCAGCCGTCTCCATCCGCGCGCCCGCCGTCGTCGCAGGCCTCGTACGGGGTATCGATGTCACCATTCCCGCACTGGAGGCACTGGGCTCCCTCGACCGGGCAGTGCCAGCCATCCGCCGTGTCGATTGCGGAGCAGTCGTTGATGCAGCCAATGCCGTCGTTGACGCCCTCGTCGCAGGCTTCTCCGGGTTCGATGTCGCCATTGCCGCAGTGGTAGCAGGGGCCGCCATTCGGGGCGCAACTGTACCCTCCCTCGACTTCGAGGCACGTGTTGCTGCAGCCGTCGCCATTGCGCGGGGAGCAGGTGCCTGTTCCGATTCCGGAGCATTGTGCACTGGAGGAACAGGAAGTGGTGTTATCCTCGCACTGGCTGCCGTTGTCGCAGAGTTCGGTGCCGCCCACGACTCGGTCGCCGCAACGGCTGCAGGAGGAGCGGGTGCTTCCTTCTCGCACGGCGCACGTCCACCCGGCGGTTACGACGCACGCATCACAGCCATCCCCATCCCGGAAATTGCCGTCGTCGCAGTCCTCTCCGGCGTTGACGACGCCGTTGCCGCACTGGGTGCAGTCTAGTCCGCCGGTACAGAACCAACCCTCCTCGATTTGGCGGCAGTCACCGCGGCATCCATCGCTGTCCGAGGTGCCCCCGTCGTCGCACACCTCGTGGTTGTCGACCTCGCTGTTGCCGCATCGCTCACAGGGCTCGTTGGGCTCTGGGCAGGCCCAGCCGTTGGCGGTGTCGACCTCGGTGCAGCCATTGATGCAGCCGCCAGCGGCAAGATTGGCGGATCCTGGGTCGCAGGCCTCCTCAGGCTGCAGAATCCCGTCGCCGCAGTTGCGGCACGGTCCGCCTGCTCCCGGGCATACCCAGCCGCTCGCCGTCTCAGGTTGACAGCCGCTGTTGCAGCCGTCGCCAGCCGCGGTGTTGCCGTCATCGCAGCCCTCGTTGCCACGGACCACGCGGTTTCCGCACCGATCACAGGTGGAGCGAGTGCTCCCCTCGAGCACGAAGCAATTCCAGCCTGCCAGGGTTTGGCACTCGCTGCAGCCGTCCGTGTCACGGGAATTGCCGTCGTCGCACTGCTCACCGGCATCGACTATGCCGTTGCCGCACTGCGTGCACGCGCCGCCCGCGACGCAGAACCAGGTGGGCTCGACCAGCAAGCAGTCCGAGCGACAGCCATCGCCGTCTCGGGGCTCGCAACGCTCGTCGCCGATCGAGGCGCAATCGGCGTCGGTCGTGCACGCGCCACCGTCGCTGCACTGCATGCCATCGTCACAGACCTCATGTGCGTCTACCGTGCCGTTGCCGCACTGCTCGCATGCCACGCCCACCACGGGGCAGTTCCAGTTTTCCTCGATCGCAGAGCAGTCGGAGCTACACCCGTCGTCACTCGCGGTGTTGCCATCGTCGCAGGCCTCACGCCCCACTCGGATGCCATTGCCGCAGATGCTGCACGGCACGCCACCGGGATCCGGGCAGTAGTAGTTGGGCTCGAGCTCGCACTCGGACGTGCACCCGTCTTCGCTGGTGAGATTGCCATCATCACACCCCTCGCTGAGGCGTCGGAGTCCGTTCCCGCAAACGTCGCAGGTACTGCGGAGCGTGCCAGGGAGCAGCTGGCATTCGGCGCCTGGTTCGACCGTGCAGCTCGCGGAGCAGCCATCATTGCCGGTTGTGTTTCCGTCGTCGCAGGCTTCCGCGACGGATTCGAGCACGCCGTTGCCGCAAGAGTAGCAGGTACTGCCGTCGCTCGGGCACGTCCACCCCTCTTCGGCTTGGCACGTCGAGCTACAGCCGTCGCGATCGTACCGGTTGCCGTCGTCGCACT
>CAYRKE010000031.1:0-27378 GCA_964424695.1 uncultured Polyangiaceae bacterium | reverse complement strand
GCTTGGCACGTCGAGCTACAGCCGTCGCGATCGTACCGGTTGCCGTCGTCGCACTGTTCTCCGGCAGCAGTCGAGATCGTGGCGTCACCGCAGACGGCGCATGCCTCGCCGGGGATCAGACACACCGCACCGGGTTCGAGCTGGCACGTCGAGCTACAGCCGTCGTCATCCGTGGAATTGCCGTCGTCGCAGGTTTCCTGGACGATCTCGCCTGCTTCGATCTGGCCGTTGCCGCAGTAGACGCAGGGCTCGCCGGGAAGGAGGCAGTTCCAGGCGCTGGATTCGACCACGCAGGTCCCGTCGCATCCGTCGCCACTCTCCGTATTCCCGTCGTCGCACGACTCGTGCGGCCCATCGGTGGCGCCTTCTTGGGCACTGTTGCCGCATTCGTAGCAGGGGCGACCCGGCACGACACAGATGAACCCCGGTTCGACGGTGGCGCAATCGGCACTGCATCCATCCCCGTCCTCGGCGTAACCGTCGTCGCACGCCTCGGTGCCTTCTAGTCGCCCGTTTCCGCAGGACTGGCACTGCCCGCCATCATCGGGGCAGGTGTAGCCTTCCTCGGTCGCAGTGCAGTTGAAGAGACACCCGTCGAGCGAGTACCGGTTTCCATCATCGCACGCCTCGTGGGCGTCTCGGACGCCGTCACCGCAGGCTTCACATTGTTCACCAACGGTGGGGCAAGAGAAGCCCGCTTCCACAGCCGAGCAGTCTGCCAGGCAGCCATCGCCGTCGTCGAGGTTGCCATCGTCGCAGATCTCGGTGCCCTCGATCTCCCCGTTGCCGCAAGCGGAACATGCTTCGCCAGGAACGTCGCAGGTGTAACCTTCCTCGATGGTGCAGAGGTGACTGCAGCCATCACCGTCGTCGAGGTTCGCGTCGTCGCATTCCTCGGTGCTCTCGTCGATGCCGTTGCCGCACTCTTCGCAGGCGAGGCCGGCCTGGGTGCAGGTGAAGCCTTCCTCGGTTTGGCAGTCGTTGGTGCAGCCGTCACCGTTCTCGTCGTTGCCGTCGTCGCACTCTTCGCCTTCATCAAGGGAGCCGTCACCACAGCCGTGGACGACCGAGGGAGCGCCACCGGTTGCCGAGCCCGCCTCGCCACCGCCACCAATATCGATGATGTTACCTGTCCCGGCAGTGGGAAGGTTTGGTGCATTGCCCTCACCACCAGCTCCAGCCCCGCCCTCTTCAGCCTGTCCACCTGGGTTGCGATACACCTTGGGGTAGTCACCGCATCCGAGGGTCAACGCTTCCAGTGCGATCAGCGTCGCGAAAAATCGGAACAGGCGCGATTGAGACATGGGCGTGTCTTCCGGTGGCAATGGAATGGCTCTCAACTCAGAGAGCTTGGTCTGCGATACAACGACGCTCGCGAGGTCGACTTAATCGTCTCGGGTTGAGCGCGATGGACTTCGAGGCGCGAGTTGAGCGGAATAGATGCGAGGCGCGAGTTGAGCGGAATAGATGCGAGGCGCGAGTTGAGCCTGATAGATGCGACGCGCGAGTTGGGCCGTCAGCGCGTTGTCTGGTGACACTACGGGTGAGTTGCCGCACACGGACACCGCGCTCGTGTGAGTGAACCGAGCTCGGTGCTTGTGCTCGGTCGTGCTCGGTTCACGCACAGACGACGGTCACCAGCGGTGCAGGGGTTTCGGGGAGTGGCGTGCGCAATGTCACACGCTTGGCGGTCCAATGCGTCGTTCGCGCCGTCATTTGCCTCCAGCCTCCAGCCTCCAGCCTCCAGCTTCTGCAGCGACCTCTCAAGGCGGAGCCAATGTCTGAAGGTGTGCGTATCGGACGGCACCCAGCGAGATGAGGCGTTGAACGAATCCTGAGCCGTACGTCGCGCTTCGCGGCACCCTGTGTACTCGGCGCCCGATGCTTGGTTGCCGGCGCCACTTCGAGCCATACTCACTTCCCGCATCTGGTCGGTAGACCACCTTGAACAGGAGTCCCCCGTGATCGCGACACCGTCATCCCCGCTCCGCGCACTCATCATTCTGGGCGTCTTCGCCGTGGCTTCTGGTTGTTCATGCTCGGACGACGACGACGGTAGTGGCAGCGGTGCCAGCAGTGGCTCTGCGAATGCCGGCGCGGCCGGAGCCGGGGATACGGCAGGGGACGCTGGCTCAGGCACGGGTATTGGCGGGGACGGAGCGTCAGGGGGCGGCAGTGGCGACGCCGGTTCGTCGGCGAGCAGCGCTGACGGCGGATCCACGGCGAGCGGCAGCGGCGGGGCAGGGAGCGGCGAAGCGGGCACGTCAGGTGGAGCTGGGGCGCCCATCTCTGGCACGGGCGCTGCGGGGGGAAGCACCCAGTCGGGCGGGGGTACCACTGGACTCGGAGGAGCGGTGAACTATGCCGGCATGGCCAACGCACCGACCGTCATCGACGGTCAGGTCTACTGCGAGGCGGACGTGTGCGTGTGCAACGACGGCATCGACAATGACGGCGACGGCACGGTGGATGGCTTCGATCCCGAGTGCACGGGCGCGTATGACAATGACGAGGGCACCTTCGCGACCGGCATACCAGGGGACAACAGTGATCCGAACTGGCAAGACTGCTTCTTCGATGGGAACTCCGGTGCCGGGGACGATGGGTGCCGGTACCACACCGATTGCCTGACTGGCGACGTCCCCCTGACCGACGCCGACTGCATCGTCACCCAAGCGTGCGTCGACTTCTGCGGTGCGCGCACGCCTCCGGGTTGTGACTGCTTTGGCTGCTGTGAGGTGACCGATCCTGACGGTGTGGTTCACACCGTGCAGATTGGCGGTACTTGTGACTACGAGAACGTCGAAGACTGCAGCGAATGCGTGCAGACCGCGGACTGCGTCAACGAGTGCGGCGAGTGCGAACTCTGTGCCGGAAAGACGGTGGAGGATCTTCCCGCGAGCTGCTACAGCAGCGCCAGCACTGGGGGCGCGGGCGGTGCGTCTGGCGTTGCCGGTGCGGGCGGCCTTACGGGCGCCGCGGGGGCAGGTGGCAGCGGTGGCGTTGCCGGCTCTGGAGAAGCGGGGGATGGCAATGCTGGCGGAGCCCCCGCTAGTGGCGGTACCGTGGGTTCAGCGGGCACATCCTCCACGTCTACCGGGGGTTCGTCGAATCCACCGCCCCCCAACGTCTGCGACGGAGGCATGGACTCCTGCAACGCGGATTGGCCGTGTTACGGCAATGGCTTCTGCCTCCAGGGGTGCTGCTTCACGATGTATTGACGCCGGCCTCGCAGAGAGCCCCCTCCAGGCGACGGGCGGCCCGCGTTCGGTGGGCCGGCTCCGCGACAATTCTCGTGGCGCGCCGTCACACTTCATGCGTGCCCCACGACAGACAGCAAGAACTCAGTATCGGCTTCCCACCCTGAACTTGCAGGGCATGTGATGGCGGTTGCCGGCTGAGATTCCCGCTACTGGGGCGCCGAGGCGGTGCGTCGCGCGACCCTGGGCGGGACTTGCCTCAGCCAGATCTGCTCGAAGCCGCCGGCGTCGAGCGTCTCATCCTCGCCGCTGGCGACTTCGACATGATGCACGATCACATGAAAGGCCAGGCCCGCCGTGTTCGAAACCTACCGACCCAGTTCGTCTCGCTCGGGCCGAGTGGTCACTGGTTTCCCGGGGACTTCGGCCCACGCCTCGAGTCGATGCTGAGCTGGCTCGACGCCGAGCCAGCCCAGTGATCCGCTGGTCAGTACGCGACGATCCGGCGCTCGCACTGGGGAGAGCAGCTCAGGCTGCCGATCACGCCGTCATCGCACTCTTCTCCGTGCTCCGGCTGACGGATTCCGTCTCCGCAGTAGGGCGCCCGCGTACAGTCCTCATTGCAGCCGCCGTACTCACCAGTGTTGTCGTCAGTGCCGTCGTCGCATTGCTCGGGACCGTTGCGGATCCCGTCGCCGCAGTACGGTGCCGGCTTGCAGTCGGGGCCGCACCCTTCGCCATCGGCTGAGTAGAAGGTGTTGTTGGTTCCTTCGTCACAGTCCTCCTCGGGCGCGACATCCCCATCACCGCAGTACGGCCCCCAGACGCAGCTCGTCGTGCACCCGTTGTAGGTGTTGTCGTCGTTGTCTTCGCCTTCGTCGCAGAGCTCGAACGAGGGCGCCACGTCACCATCGCCGCAATGGGGCGGCATGGTGCAACCAGGGCCACAGGAGTCGCTGTTGTAGGCGTACACGTCGTCGTTGAAGCCGTTGTCGCAGGCCTCCCCCTCGTCCGACTGCCTTATGCCGTCACCGCAGTGCGGGCCTTTCATGCAGGTCGAGGTACAGCCGTCGTAGCCGCCGAGGTTGCTCGCGTCCCCTTCGTCGCACTCCTCGAACTCCTCGTCGAGATTTCCGTCACCGCAGCGAGCGGCCCAGTCGCAGGTCGTCGTGCATCCGCCGTAGTCGTACGGGTCCTCCGTGGCGAATGCGCCGTAGTCGCACTCCTCACCATTTCCGGTGAGGCCATCGCCGCAGTACGGGGTAACGGTGCAGTTGGGTTCGCAGCTGACGGTCTCGGTGTCGCCGTCGCATTGCTCGCTGCCATTGATGATCCCATCGCCACAGCGTGGGCCGGGGAGGCAGTCGTACCCGCAGGAATCGTCTCCGTAAGTCCGGCCGTTGTCCGGACCGAGATCACATTCTTCGGGGCCGTTCTCAATGCCATCCCCGCAGTAGCCGCCGAGGGTGCAGTTCTCCTGGCACTCGGTGAGGCCGTAGGCATCGTTGGTGTTGTCGTCACCGTTGTCGCATTCCTCGATGGGGGCTTGGACATCGCCGTCCCCGCATCTCGGGGGCAGCACACAACCCGGGGCACACTCGCCCTCTGCACCGGTCGAGTACAGATCGATGTTCCGACCGTTGTCGCACTCTTCGGGTCCTGCTGGGGTGTCGTCTTCTCCCTGCGTCACGCGGTCACCGCAGAAGGTGCGCATGTCGCACCGAGTGTTGCAGGCCCCGTACACGGTGTCGGAGTTGTATTCGCCCGGGTCGTCATGGTCCTCGTCGTCTGCGTCGTAAGTGCCGTCGTCGCACACCTCGCGGCCCACGACGATGCCATCGCCGCATATTTCCTCGCAGTCAGACCGCGGCGCGAGGAACCCTGCCAGGGTGAGCTTGAAGTTGGAGTCTGAGGTGTGGCGCTCTGCGTGGAAGAGGACAATCTCGTAGACCCCGCCTGGCGTGAGGCCGAAGCGCGTGTCGTCGAGGTCGTCCCGCTCATCATCCTCCAGGTCGCAGACGCCGGGAGTCGTGGTGGAGGCGACGCCGTGGAGCGAGCAATCGCTGTCCTCCGCCGCGCCATTGCCGTCGTCTCCCAGGACGACGCGCCCCCAGAGTCTCTCGTGGACGCCACCGATGTCGACGGCGAGCCTACCATTGATGAAGACCCACACGTCGTCGTCTCCGCGGAAGGTGAGGGTTTCGCCTCCACGGTACTGGAAGAAATAGCGGAGCTCGGTGGTGAAGTGGTAGTTCCGATGCACCTGGGTCCAGCTGCCATCGACGCGGGCAGTCGTGGAGATGTTCCCAAAGCACTCTTCGTCGATCCCTTCCTCCTCGTCTCCAATGGGGAAGTGGCTGCTGCTGTCGTACTCGTAGACGTCGGAGGTGGCCCCGCCCACCTGGGCAAGTTGAAGCGAGCTATTGACGTGGCACATCTGGATGACGCCACCGATCCCCTCGACTGCTGGTGCGTTCTCGTTGCGGTACCAGAGCGCATAGGTATCCGGGCTGGTCACGAGGCCATGCTGGTCCGCTTCGTCCTCTGACGTCGGGGCGGCGTAGTGGTAGATGGGCTTGCCCTCTGCGTCGAGGACGCCGCAGCTGTTCGCTCCGCATAGTGCTCCCGGGGCCGCCGCACACGCATCCGGGGTTTGCGTCGTGCAAACGGGCCCGGGCATGTTGGGGACCATCCGGCTGTTGGTCCACCACTCGAAATCAGGGTGTCCGCCGTCCTCGGGAGTGCCATCGCTGTAGTCGTTGTTGTCAGTATCGCGGCGCATGAAGTCGCGGTAGGTGACCGCGAACTCGACGAATGGCGCGTAGTCGATGCGGTCGTCGCAGCGATACCCCGCTTCCACAGTGCAAGTCGCAGAGCAGCCGTCGCCGGGCGTGACGTTTCCGTCGTCGCAGGCTTCACCGCTGGTGACCATTCCGTCGCCGCAGGTCACATTGACGACCGGGCTCGGGCCAACCGTGACCGTTGGCTCGTTCTGGCAGGTCGGGCCACAGCCATCACCAGCGATGGCGTTGTTGTCGTCGCAGCCCTCGCCAGGCTCCTCGACGTCGTTGCCGCACACCGTCGGCTCGCAAGACGAGCCATCATCCGTTTCGGTACAGACGAACCCGGGCTCGAGCGTACACGCCGCATTGCAGCCGTCGTCGTTGGTGCGGTTGTTGTCGTCGCACTCCTCGTCTCCGTTGAGCGCTCCGTCCCCGCAGGTGGGGATACACTCCTCGTCCGCCTCGGGGCAGGTCCACCCTTCGTCCAGCTCACAGGATGTGCTGCACCCGTCGGTCTCATCGGATGCGAGGCCCTCGTTGAGGTTTCCGTCGTCGCACTCTTCGCCGACCGAGAGGACCCCATCTCCGCACAGTGGCTGCTCGCAGATCGAGGGTTGCAGCCCGTAGCAGGACCACCCCTCAGTTACGACACAACCCGAGCAGCCGTCGTTGGCGGCAGTGTTCCCGTCGTCGCACGCCTCGCCCGCCTGCACGATGCCATCACCACAAGCAGGCAGTGGTCGACAGAATCCGGGGCGTGGGCACTCGTAGCCCGGGTCCACGGTGCAGTCGGTGCAGCCCGGAAGCTCGTCGGTGGAATCGCACTGTTCGCCCAATTCGATGACGCCGTTTCCACACACCGCGTCAGTGGCGATGTCCGGGGCGATGTCCCTGCAATCCCTGCTGCAGCCGTTCTCGTTCGGGGGCTCACAGCGTTCTCCTGGTTCCACATCGCCATTGCCGCATTCGATGGTGGAGCTGCAGTCGCTGGGCTCACCCGTGCAGTCGTAGTAGGGCTCTTCCACGCAGGCCCCGGAGCAGCCGTCGCCGCTTCGGCGGTTGCCGTCGTCACAAGCCTCGTTGCCCACGATGATGCCGTCGCTGCAGATCGGCTTGCAGCCGCTGGTCGAGCACTGCCAGCCTTCCTCGACCTCGCACTGGTCGGAGCAGCCATCATCCGAGGAGGCATTGCCGTCGTCGCATTCCTCCTCCGGAGTGCGGTTCCCATCACCGCACTCGAGGGAGACGCAATCGTCACCTGGGGTTGGGCACCAGTAGCCTTCCTCGAGCTGGCAGCCCAGAAGCAGCGGGTCCTCGGTGCCGGTGCACCCGTCTCCAGATTCGTCGTTGCCGTCGTCGCAGGCTTCGCCGCGCTCGTACAGGCCGTTGCCGCAATCCGGGAGCTCCACACAGGGCTTGCCGGGGCGTGAGCAGTCCCAGCCCTCCTCGACTTCGCTGCAGTCCGCGGCGCAGCCGTCGTCGTCATTCGTGTTGTCGTCGTCGCAGGCCTCGGTCCCCTCGAGAACGCCGTTGCCGCAGGTGACGACGCGTTCGCACGGCTCGCCCGGGGTCAGGCAAACGAAGTCGGGGTCCTGCTCCAGGCAATTCGCCGAACAACCATCGCCGTCTTCTTCTCCGCCGTCATCGCAGAACTCGCCGGGTTCACGTTCTCCGTTGCCGCACACCGCGACCTGGCTGCGGCCCCCTGTGCCGTCCCCACCGAAGCCGAGTCCCGGATCCCCGCGTCCGCCGACGCCGGTGCTGGAGGCTCCAGCACTTCCGCCTGCTTCCTGGGGACCATTGTCCCAGTAGACCGTTGGGTCGCTTCCGCAACCCCACATTAGGGCAGCAAGCAAGGCAAATACCCACACCCGACATCGACACGTCATGTGAACGTCCTCCACCTAGAAAGAGAGAGCAGCGACGACGCTGGACATTTACCGCGAAAGTGCTGAATCATGACGAAAAAACCATAGGGACCCGGGAAATGGATGCGCGTTTGGCCGGCCATAAAGACGGCTGGCCGTGGGAGGCAGACATGACTTCCCTTCTCCGCCCTCGGATCCGGACAACTTCGCGCATCGCTGGAGCGTGCTCATCCAGTAGGTGTCAGTGTGGCGGCGAAGCAGCTCATGAGCACGCCGGAAAATTGCGATCTAGCTGCGTTTGATTGCCGCTGCAGAATCGCGGTTCGGCAGTAACTGCCCAGTGCTCAGGACGTGCGCCGTTCAGGATGCGCTGGGCGCCACCGTGTCGCTCTGGCTCGACACGCGGCGATGCGGGCGCCAGGAGTCGATGAGCATCAGCACGACACCCGCGCATATCCAGATATCGGCAACGTTGAATGTTGGCCACTGATCGGTGACCACCCAGGGAGAGTAGATCGAGTGGATGAAGCCGTTCAGGGACTCGAGCCAAACACCTCGGTACACGATGAAGTCCACGACCTCACCACGGAGGATCCGATCCGTCAGATTGCCGAGGGCGCCGGCCAGCACCAAGGGCAGGCCCCAGCGGAGCGCGCGTTGGCCTGCCTCGAGTCGGCGGTACAGCCGCAAGATGAAGTAGATGGCGAAGATGCTGACGGCGACGAAGAAGAACCGGCGTGGAAGCGCTTCGACGCTCGCGAACATGCTGAAAGCGCCGCCGGGGTTGTAGGCGATCTGCAAGCTGAGCGTGTCAGGCCTAAGGGTCATGGTCTTGCCGTCACCCAGAGCGGCGACGGCCCAAGCCTTGGTTCCAAGATCGAGCGCCAACCCGACTGCGGCGACAACGAGCAAGAACCAAACAGCGCTCTTCTTCATGGCAGGCGTTCGAGGGGCGGCAGTCACCCTCACTGATTCAGGGGTGTCATCGCCATCGGTTTCGTCGATAACGGATGAAGGGTCCCTTGGTTCTTCCTTGGAACTGTCTCGGCGCTCGGGGTCGGTCACGGGTTGGATGTAGCACGGGGATCCCGCCAGGCTAGAGCACGAGATCGTTCGCTGGTGGCCCGAGGCCACAGGGGCCTGCTCTCCGAGGAATTGAGGCACCTCCGCTCAAGCATCGGCGAATTCTACTCACCGGTCGGCGGCGGGGGAAGTCCGTCCGCGAATCCCGGCTCAGACCAAAGGAATCCTAGCTGCGCAGGTCTCGGCAAGGCTACGACAGGCCCCTGCCTGTCACCATTCAGCATCGATCTCGCCGGTGTCTGCGACTATCGAGTGCTGAGCGGCACTGGTGAGCGCACCCTGTGCTAGTGACGCGCCCTGAAGGAGCCTATGGCTCCACTCGTCCACCTTGACCCTGGGCTGGAGCCTGGGATCCGACAGGGTGACCGGGGACAGTCGGAGGTCGGGTTGACGAGCGGCTCGAGTGCTCGGGCGGGCGCCCGCGCGGGGCTGGCGAGCCGGGCCGCGGCGCGGGCGAGTGGGGGGCGGGCTCTTGGGATCGTACGCCGCGTCTGGCTCATCAATGATGTCGTCGTCGGCGAGTTCCACCATCGGTGGGAGGCTGGCCAGTACCTCATTGGAGATCAGGGCGGGCACCCGCGGCGCCGCGAGCGCGCCGCCCGCGAGCTCGAACGATTCGTCAAAATCCGCCTTGCTGGTGTCGAGGTGGGGCAGGCGGAGCTGCTCACCAGCCTCGAATCCAACTCCGTTCGAGGCCGCCTGTTCAGGCGGGATCTCGCTCGGTCCCCATGGTCCGCGGGCCACGCCCTCGATGCGCCGTGCGCCAACTGTGGCCGTCCCACCTACGAGGAGTGCGGTCTCGTCGCATTCGCCGCGAACCGAGGTGAACCGACAGCGGTAGTTGCCACCGATGACGGCTCCTCGAAGGACCAGGTTCCCGAAAGACATTCCGCTCAGATCCAGGCTTACGTCGTAGAAACCGCGACACCCAAGCACTTCAACGAGCTCGCGAGCTTCACTCTCGGTGAGCGGAATCTCGTTGCGCAACTTCGTCCACGTGATGCGCTGGCGGTTCAGAATCTCCGGATCCTCTTCGGCGAGGATCATCAGCCGCCATACGTAGGTGCAGTCCCGTTCTGGCAGCTCGTCCAGGTCCATTTGGGTCAGGTTCTCCAGCGAAATGTCTCGAGTAAGCTCGACGAAGCGCTGGATCTTCTCGGCGTCACGAGGATCGGGGAACAGCGTTGGATAGGACATGGCACGCGAGCGAGCGGTGGCGGCGAGGCGCTCACTCGCCTTCACTACGGCAGGCCTCCAGCGACCTTGCGAGGTGTGGTGGAAACACAGTGAGAATGTCGGCCCGCTGCTGCGGTGGCTCAAGGACTCGGGAAGCGGCAATGGCTCCCCGTGTGCGCCGTGAGCGGAACTCTCGCCTACGATGTGGTAGGGAGGAAGCCCAACCGAGGGGATTCCTACTCCGGTGTGCCGCGGTTCAGGAGCTCCCGCACGGCTGCGCTCGCGCAGAACAGTCCGAAGGTTCCGGTGACGAAGCTTGCGGAGCCGTAGACGATGCGTCTTCGGTCCAGTTTGTGCAGATCGTTCGTCTTCTCAGGATCGCACGCTTCCGCGTCGTCGCCATAGTGGAGCTCGAAGGGCTCCCGGGCTGGCTCGCGAGAGTAGACTGCGGTGATACCGAAGGAGCCCCGCCGTGGAAACTCGTATTTCTGGCGTAGGATTTTGCGGACGATTCGCGCCATCGGATCGAGCTTGCTGCAAGCCAGGTCCGCGACCTCAATGAACGTGGGGTCCATTCGTCCGGCCGCTCCCAGAGAACTGACGACGGGGATCCCGCGTTTTCGGCACTCGGCAAGCAGGTGGCACTTGGCGGTGATGTTGTCGACGGCATCGACGACCACGTCAGGACTGAAGCTCAGGATGTGGTCAGCTCGCTCCTTGGAATAGGAGAGAACGAGCGGTCGCACGAGGGCCAGAGGGTTGATCTGCCCGAGCCGCGTGCCCAGCGCCACGACCTTGGGGAGGCCAATGGTCGGCTCCAGGGCTTGAATCTGACGATTTGAGTTGGTGACGCACACCCTGTCGAAATCGACCAGAGTGAGCTCACCGACCCCGCTTCGGGCCAACGACTCCGCCGCGAAGGAGCCCACTCCACCGACACCGACGACCATGGCGTGCGACTCGGTGAGACGTTCCATTCCTTTCTCGCCGACGAGCCTGCCCACGCGATCGAAACGTCGATGCAAGCCATCGCGTTTTGCTCCTCGGTCACGGGGAGCATCCGCCCCGGAGCCGGTCGGGGCGTCCAGCGCTCCGGGGGCACTGTCGGTCCAGGTTTCGGCGGGCCTTCTCGTCACCATCGAGTCTGGGGTTTCGCACGGCGTTCGGCAGAATCAAGTCGTTCAGCCTTTCCGGTCGCTCGCGGAACCAGCCGCCAAGCCTGGCAAAACTCGCAACTCTGCGGGAGACTCCGTCCGTCTTGCCCGGCCGATAATGGTGTGAGTCTGCCGTGAATCCTTCGGGGCAAGGCACGATGGGGTGTTGCAATCCCGAGAAACGGGGTAAATGGGCGAGTCCTCGAATGAAAGACCGCCTGCTTGTGTGGCTCCGCGGGAGATTCTCGATGCGAGCCCTGGTGGATTCCGAACTGGGGCCCGGGGTGGGGTTCAGGGGTGGGGAGAGGTTCGTTCAGCGGATTCTGCGTTTCGAGCCTTGGGCATACGCCCTCTTCTCCGGCTTCTGCACCCTGTGGGTGGCGCTTCACTTCTACGGTTCGCTTCGGCTCCAGACACTGTATTCATTGAGTTGGAGCTTCCCAGAGGCGTACGACGAGATCGTCACGAGAGGGGTGCGGGGCCCTTGGTCTGCGCCGCTTGACGACGTCTTCATCCATTTCGATTTCGCTCGCTCGACCGCCTACGGCTACCCATTCCAGTGGGTGGTCGGAAATGGCTACTCGAGCGGCGGCACCAGCATTCTCTATCCGTTCGTGCTTTCGATCGGGTATCTTCTCGGCTGGCGCGACCTCGACTTGATGATGTGGGCCGCCATCGTTGCCTGCGTCTGCGTGTTTGCTCTGCAGCTCGCGGCGCGCAGGCTGTTCGCGGGATTGCCCCGCTTCGTGAGCTACCTCGCTCCCGTTGCGGTCCTATCGGTGGGAGGGCTCGATTGGACGCTGTTCAGCGGCATGGAGGTCGCGCTCTTCTTGGCACTCTGGGCGGGGGCCTGTCTCGCGTGGGACGAGGTCTACCGTCTGCTCAGCTCTCCGACCCCTGATGCGCAGGGACTGCGGAGGGCTGCGGTGCTTCTTGGGATCTGGGGGATGCTGGTGGTGGCGACTCGTCCAGAAGGCGCCATCGTCGTTGGGGTGTTCGCGCTCACGATACTCGGGCGAGGCTTCCGCGGGCTGCCTGGGACGCGACTCGCACAGATCACGGCTGCGGCGGTGCTTCCGGGCGTGGCGGTGGTGGTCATTCACGCGGTCGCCAACTATCTCCTTACCGGCAATGCTACTGCCGCCGGCGCCATCGTGAAGCTGGAGCTTCACGATCCGAAGCTCACTCCGTCCGAGGTGTGGCATCAGTACCTCGGGCATCTGGCCTACGAGATCCTGCGCACGACCCACTACCACTTTGGCGTGTACCCCTACATTGGATGGGTGGTGTGGGTTCTGGCTGCCACCGCGTGCCTGTTTCGGAGCACGCGTCGCTACGCGCTGATGCTCTGGGCGACTGCGGTGCTTTGGCTGTTGCTCACCGCCACCAATGGACAGGTGCGGTGGCAGAATGAGCGATATGTGATGCCCGCTGTTGCCTGGTTGCTGCTCGCTGCCAGTCTGGGAGTCGGCGCTCTTCTGACGCAGAGCATCCGTTCTCGTCGCCGGCTCGTTCTGCGAATCCTGCCTGGCGCGCTCGCCGTGGCGCTTGCAGGAACGTTCGCCTACAGCCAGTGGCCGCGCCTCAGGTGGCAGATGTGGTTCTTCGGCCGCGCCTCGCGCAACATCTTCGAACAGCACGTTCAGGCTGCGACCTTCCTCAGTCGCCACATCTCGCCCGTGCCGCAGCGCGTGCTTCTGGGAGACGCGGGAGCCATCCCGTACGTCTCGGGTCTGCCAGCCTTGGACATGATCGGACTCGGGGGGCTCAAAGGGTTCCCGATTGCCGATGCCGCTCGTTGGTCACCGGCCGCAGCCATCGAACTCGTCGAGCGCATGCCGGAAGACCAACGTCCCGACGTGATGGCGATCTACCCGAGCTGGTGGGGGGAGCTCCCTCTCTGGTTCTCTACTCGGACGATTGCTCGCATCCCCGCCCGCGGTAACACGATCTGCGGCGGCCCCACCAAGGTGCTCTACGAGGCAAACTGGGCTTCCCTCAAGGATAGTGCTCTTCCCATTGGCCTCGAGCCAGGCTGGCGTGTGAGGGATGAACTCGATATCGGGGATGTCGTCTCCGAGAAGAAGCATGAGTTCGAGCTCAGTCGACGAGGCGTGGGGCACGTGAACCACAAGCTGCTCGCTCATCCAGAGCGTCCGGCTGAGGGCCTGTGGGACGCCGGCCGTGTCTTCGCCAGTCCGTACACTGCGACATTCACCCTGCACGGTCTTGAGCCGGCGCGGCCACTGAAGCTGTTGATGCGGCTTGCCCCGGCACAGCCCGCAACCGTGCGTCTGTTGGACGATCGCGGGGAATTGGCTCGCCTACCGCTCACACCCGGGGACACCTGGCAACACCTCAGCCTGATGATTCCGGCAGACCGAGTGAGGCGTGACCTCACGATCACCCTGACAACTGTTGACCTCGACACGACGATCTATCATCTGTGGGCAGCGCAGACGCATTGAGCGGTCCGCTTCGGGGGCTTGGGCCGCCTCCGGATGCTGCGGCCTGGACGGCGCTTCTCGGGGCGGTGGTCGTGCTCTGGTTCATGGTGCGTCGTCCGCCATGGGAAACCGTTGTGGCCAAGCGCTACGCTGCGCTCGCCCTTTCCGTGGCTGCGGGCGTCCTATCCTTGGGGTATGTCGCCTACTACCTGGGCGGAGGCCCGCGGATTATCGATGCCACCAGCTACTGGCTCGAGGCGCAGTCGCTTGCCCGTGGGCACGTCGCATTCGATGTGCCGGGGCCATCCGGTTCCTTCCGAGGTCGCTTCCTGCTGACCGCGCCCGGCTCCGACAGGCTGGTGGTGCTCTTTCCGCCCGGGTATCCCCTGATTCTCGCGCTGGGCTGCGTGCTCGGGGTACCGATGCTCGTGGGGCCAGCCCTTGGGGCACTCATTGCTTGGGCCACGTTTGTACTGGCCGAGAAGCTCTGGGGGCGCCGAGACGCGGCGTGCGCGGCGGCGCTGTTCAGCGTGCTTTCTGCGACTCTTCGGTACCACACGGCGGACACCATGTCTCACGGCTGGGCTGCGCTTCTGCTCGTGGTTGTCGTGCTGTCCGCCTCGAGCTCTGGGCGGTTCGGCCTGATGTGGGCCGGGCTCGCGGCGGGGGGCCTTCTGGCGACGCGACCCGTGACGGGGGCAGTGGGCCTTGTGGTACTGGCCGCTGGCGTTTGGCGCCATCGTTCGATCGTGGGAGTAGCTCTCGTGGCGGCGGCGCTGCTCCCCGGGCTCGCGCTCCTTGCCTGGCATCAGCATGCGGCGACCGGCAGCCTCTGGGGCTCGAGCCATCTCCGGTACTACGCACTCGCAGACGGGCCCGAAGGGTGCTTCCGGTACGGCTTCGGCAAGGGCATTGGCTGCCTCTATGAACACGGTGGCTTCGTTCGCGAGTACTTGCCCCGGGGTCATGGGTTTCTCCAAGGGGTTGCCGCCACGACTCGGAGGTTGAGACTTCACCTCATCGACGTTGGCAACCTCGAGCTCTTGGCACTTGCCCTGCCGTTTGCGGCCTGGCGAGCGCGTCGGACCGCGCTGGGGCGGATGGCGTCAGTTGCAGTCCTCGGCGTGATTCTCGGATACGCTCCGTTCTACTTCGACGGCAACTATCCTGGAGGGGGCGCCAGGCTATTTGCGGATGTGTTGCCCGTCGAACACGCGCTGCTCGGTGGCTTTCTCGTGCACCTCCGTCTCGTCGCCCCTGCGGTTCTTGCGAGCTTGGTCGGATTCGCCTGCCACGCTTCCTTCGAGCACCGTTCATTGGCGGCGCGCGAGGGGGGGCATCCCATGTTCGATGCACGGCTGCTGGAATCCCATTCCGGCCAGACCACGGTCCTATTCGTGGACACCGACCACGGGTTCAATTTGGGGCATCGACCGTGGCAGCCGGGAGATCCGGTCGTGGTGGCCCGCTACGGTGGGGATGCCCACGACGCCGAGCTCTTGACGAGAGTGGGTGTCGGGCGCGCAGTCCGCTACTCCTACGATCCACGCTCAGGACAGCAGGACGTTCGTGCGTACGTCCCGCCGACGGGGGCGCCGTTCGAGGCCGAATGTGATTGGCCTCCGCTTGAGGTTACACAAGGGTGGGTTGAGCGGCAGCACTCTGGCGCGGGCTGCCTTTCAGGCGGCAGGGGTCTCGCCCTGCATCCGCGAGACGGCCGCCGCATGACGGCAACCCTGGAACTCTACGTGGGCGCAGAGGGGCGGTACCGGCTCGAAACGCGCTGGGCCGTCGTGTCCAAGTCTCCGCTCAGCCGCGAAGCGAGTGTCAGTCTCTCCGGGGAGATGTGGCAGGTTCCCCCCGGTTCTTCGGGGTGTTTCAGCCATCGAGGTCCACCCATCGCGCTTGGCCCAGGCCGCAGCCGCCTGCTCATTGAGGTCGAGCAGGAGGGCTGGGTACTCGATGCCTATCGTGCGGTTCCTGAGCGGTGACTCCAGCTGCGAGGCCCCCCCGATATCTCCTCGAATCTCGGGATAGGTCTTAGGGCCGGCCGTGGGATACATTCAAAAGGCGTTGACAATTGAGACCTTAGAGCGGAGCCTAGACTCTCCGGAGGACGCGCACTCATGACGAAGAGCGAGCTCATCGAAGCGATCGCGGCTCGTGGGGAGCTGACGAAGGCTCGTGCCGAGACCGTGGTCAACTGCGTCTTCGATGCGATGATCGCGGCGCTGCGGCAGGGGGAAGGGATAGAGATTCGCGGGTTTGGCAGTTTCACGGTGCGACCCTACAAGCCCTACGACGGGCGCAACCCGCGCACGGGGCAGCCCGTTCCGGTACCGGCGAAGCGTTTGCCCTTCTTCAAGGTGGGCAAGGAGTTGAAGGAGCTGGTGAACAGCAGTCGGCATGTGGCTCTCGCGGATCTCGAGCCGGAGGACGATGACGAAGACGACGACCGGGATTGAGCTTGGGCGATGAGTCCCAAGATCTACACGCGCACCGGCGACGGCGGAACCACCGGTCTCTTCGGAGGCGCTCGCGTCAGCAAGGATGATGTGCGCGTGGACGCATACGGCGCGGTCGACGAGCTTTCCGCCCACCTCGGCGTGGCGCGGGCGTTGGGTGCGGATGAGTTGTTGGATGGACTCCTCGATGGACTGCAGAGGACCCTCTTCGTGGTGGGCGCCGAACTCGCTTGCTCGCCAGGCAAGGAGGCCTCGCTCGGTCTCGAACTCCTTGGACCAGGCGATGTTGAGCAGCTCGAGTCGGCGATTGACGCGATGCAGTCAGAGCTACCCCCGCTCAAGAACTTCATTGTTCCTGGGGGCACGCGGCTCGCCGCAGCGCTCCACGTTGCTCGGACCGTGTGTCGCAGGGCCGAACGGCGAGTCGTTGGGCTGGGTCGGGTTTCCAAAGTTCGGGCGGAGGTCCCAAGGTTCCTCAACCGCTTGAGCGACGCGCTATTCGTGATGGCCAGGTACGCGAATCACGTAGGCGGGAGAGCCGACGTTCCTTGGAACGGGCGCCGAGCCGAGTCCTGAGCAGTGCCGGAGGGACCAATGGCTGGCGGGCGTGCGGTGTGGGTCTCTCCTCCAACCAGCACCGATAGCGTTCCGGTGAAAGGGCCGATCCCGACCCAGCCAGGATGCCAGCATTCACGGGGATGGCAGCGTGCATCAGGTGGTTGGCCGGTCCTGATTGTGAAGCGGGCGTTGGGCCGACACCTTCTCTAGCCTGACTGTGGAGTGCCGCGCCCACGCGGAGCGGCAGGAATGATTGCGAAAGCGACAGCGACTGATCGATTGCGTGCGCTGCTGGTACCCAGGGGCGGTCGCCAACGTGTACCCTGTTACGCTCGTGACCGTACGCGTCGTGTTGCGGATGGGCCATCCCGGCTTGCGCGGGAAAGCTCTGGAGGTGCCGAACCCCTGGTTTGGCACGGGCGCACTCGAGACCATCGTCACCGATCTGGTGGACACAATGCACGCGAAGCGAGGTGTAGGTCTTGCGGCACCCCAGATCGGCGAGGTGTGGAGGATCTGCGTTCTCGAGATCCAGAATAACCCCCGCTACCCGGACTTTCCGCCGCTACCGCTGACGGTCCTCATCAACCCCAAGCTCGAGATGGTCGCCGAATCGGGCGCTATCCACTGCTGGGAGGGGTGCCTCTCGGTCCCCGGTTTGCGCGGCCGGGTTACTCGTGCGAGAGCTGTACGGGTGGTAGCCCGAGATTTGACCGGCAGAACCTTGGATCTCTCTCTAGTTGGTGCGCACGCAGTGGTCGCTCAACACGAGCTGGACCACCTCGACGGTCGTCTCTTTATCGATCGAGTTGATCTCAAGACGCTGGCATTCCAGCAGGAATTCGAGTCCTTCGTCGCGCCCGGGACGCCGCTGCTCGAGGGGTAGGCAATATGGAATCAGGACAACGGATCAACGGGAAGTATCGCCTCGTTCGCGTGATCGGCGACGGAGGGATGGGGGTGGTATACGAGGCTCGCCACGAAGTGCTGGGCACGCCGGTCGCCCTCAAGTTTCTGCACGCCGAGTTGGCGCGAAAACCGAACGTTGCCGCCCGGTTTCTGCGTGAGGCGCGAGTGTCCGCGACGATCCAGAGCCCGTATGTCACTCGAGTGAGTGACGTCGAG
The DNA here is from genome assembly GCA_964424695.1 of uncultured Polyangiaceae bacterium. Lineage (GTDB taxonomy): Bacteria > Myxococcota_A > Polyangia > Polyangiales > Polyangiaceae > JAEWRL01. The sequence continues at coordinate 9,519 of CAYRKE010000031.1, read as the reverse complement.
ACGACCCCCGAAGGGGTTCCGTTCCTGGTCATGGAGCTCCTTACGGGCGAGAGTCTGCAGGCTCACATCGAACGCAGGGGCAGGATCCCAGTCGCAGAGGCCATCGGCATCATGGCGCAGGTGCTCCTGGGGATCGAAGCGGCGCACGCGATTGGCGTCATTCACCGGGACTTGAAGCCGGAGAACGTGTTTCTCTGTGAGACCAAGCACGGCTTCCAGATCAAGCTGCTCGACTTCGGGGTGGCGAAGGTCAAGGACACGAGTTCAGTCGCCCTGGACGAGAAGGGGCTCACCCGGCCCGGGTCCATCATGGGGACTCCCGAGTACATGGCGCCGGAGCAGATGTTCAATGCGGAATACGTCGACCACCGAGCCGATGTGTTCTCCGCCGGCGTGATCTTGTACGAAATGCTCAGCGGACGGCGTCCAGCGGACGGCGACTCCCCGCAGGAAATCGTGTCGCAGGTTGCTTCGGGGCGGATCACCCTCCTCAGGTCGCTTGTCCCCGACATACCCGAGGAGCTTGCGGCAGTGGTGCATCAGGCGATGCACTCCCACGTCAGTCAGCGCTTCCCTTCTGCGGCCGCGATGCGGATCGCGCTGGCCAATTTCTCCGCTGGCGTGAGCGCTACGGGGCGTGAGGCGCTCGATGCGCCCCCGAGCGCCGTCGCTCCGAATCTGGCCAGGCTCGCGCAGGACGCTGAAGGAGGCCCAGTCGCTGTTGACGAGACCGTGCGGTCTGCCGAGGAGGCTGCGAATCTGGCCAAGCTCGTCGGCCCCGAGGCTGCGTCTCCCGCTCCCGCAGCCGAGCCGGTCGCGTACGGGCGATCGGAGCCGCCAGGTGCCGCGCCGCCACGCGAGCCTCAGGCGGCGGGGCTTGCCGCAGCGCCCGGCGCCGCTGTCCGCTGCGTTTCGGGGGGAACCGCTGAGCTGCCGCCGTTGGTCGGTGCAGCGCCGCAACAGGCGAATGCTTCACCGCCGGGAGGATCACCGCAGGTTCCTCGCATCAGTCCCTATCATCAGTCTTCCCAGCAGCCCCCCGCAGTGGCCCCCTGGCAGCAACCCGGCGGCTACGCCCGGCCGTCGCCCATCATGTCGCCGTATCCGGTGGCGCCACCGCCCCAGCAGTATCCGTACTACAACCGACCCCGGGCCTCGTCCGATTCGGCAACGCGTTGGCTCGTGGGGGGGCTCATCGCGTTCGGGATCGCTCTCATCGTGACGCTGGTGCTGCTCATTCAGAGCTCAAGGCACGACTCTGACGACGTCCCGCCGCTTCCGCAGCCCCGAAGTACGGCGAATGCGGCCGGGAATCCTCCTCCCGTTATCATTGCTCCAGAGGGGCTAGTTCCGGATGATCCCGTAGTGGTCTTGCCCCAACCAACGGCCACGGCTGCGGATGCAGGTGCGACTCCCCAGCCAGCCGGAACGGGTACCTCCAAGCCTCCTGTCAAAGACGCTGGCACGGACGCTGGAGGTGCGACGGTTATCATCGTGCCGACGCCGTGGCCATTCCCCACCTCGATTCCAACGGTTTTCCCTCTGCCCACTTGGCCGCCCCCGCTCCCGACTCCGAAGAAGAAGAAGTAGAAGAAGAAGTAGAAGTACGCAACCTCAGCCGAGAGCCAACCATGCCGTCAGCCGCATTTGTCAAAGAGTTCGTCGAGTCCATGCCCCCGACCTATCGGGTGAGGTTCGGCACAGCTGCGCAACAGCGACACGCCGCGCTCTCCTACCATCGGGGCTTGCTCCCGGCGAACTTGGGCTTGTTCGAGGATTCTCGGACGAGCGCTTCGGCGCTCTGCGTCGTAGCCGACGATCGACCGGGACTCCTCGCGTCCATTAGCGCGGCGCTGGTGCTTTACGAACTCGATGTCGTGGCGGCCGAGGCGTTCACTCGACGGACGCCGGCTGGACGGAGTGAGGCGGTGGACATCTTCTGGGTGCAGCCCGCGACCTCTGCTCGGCGAGGGGCACAGATCTCGGCAGACCTGGTGGACGCGCTGCTTGTCACCCTGAACGAGATGCTCCGCGAGGGCCGGCCGCGCAGCATTCTTCCTCCCAAATCCGAACCACCCGCCGAAGGACAGACCAGTCAGACCGTCGTGCGATTTCTGGAGGGTACGGACGGCACGCTGTCCACGCTGGAAATTGAGACGGATGACCGCTCGGGGCTGCTCTTGGCCCTATCGCGGGCACTATACGATCAACGCGTCCAGATCGTCTCATCAGAGGTGAGCACCGAACGGCAGCGGGTGCTGGATCGGTTCTCGATCATCGAACTCGATGATTCGCCGATCAGCCCCTCTCGGAGACTGCAGATCCAGGTCGCCATTCTGGGGGCAATCGAAGCAACGTACTCACGCGCGTCGAGGTAGCCTATCCAGGCTGGCCAACAGCATTCTCGACCGAACGGGAGACTGGGGCGCCCACTGAACGGGGACGACGGATCATTGAGCACACCCCGATAGCCCGCTTCGGATCGCCGTCGAATCTCATGGGGGCCGCGTTGTGGCTCCTGTCGCCGGCTACCGGGTTCGTTGCCAGTGCCGTGATTCCTATCGACGGCGGGTTTCCGGGCCAGAGTGGCGTCTAGCGTGAGACTCGGATAGAAGCCAGGGGGCGTGGCTCATGCGGACCGCTCTTACGTATGAGGCATGTCAGGAAGCACACGGCACCATGAAACAGCAGCAATTCGGTATCGTTGGCCTCGGAGTCATGGGGGAAAACCTCGCCCTCAACGTTCTGAGCAAGGGCTTTTCTGTCGTTGGTTTCGACCTTGATGCGAAGAAGGTTGCGTCATTCGCGGCGCGCACGACAGGGCGTGACGCTGCCGCGGTCAGCACCATCGAGGGCTTTCTGGCAAAGCTCGAGGTGCCACGGCGCGTGCTGATCATGGTGCCTGCTGGCAAGGCAGTCGACGCAGTGATCGAGAGCCTCGTGCCCTCGCTTTCTGCCGGGGACCTGCTCATCGACGGCGGCAACACCCACTTTCTCGACACCGACAGGCGCATCAAGGCGCTCGCTGACACGGGCATCCTTTACATGGGGACTGGTGTCAGTGGAGGCGAAGAGGGGGCACTTCGAGGTCCGTCCATCATGCCCGGCGGTGATCCTCGCGGTTGGCCTCTTGCCCGGCCGGTGCTGCAGGCGATCGCAGCACGGGCGAACGACGGGGCTCCGTGCTGTGACTGGATAGGCAGCGGGGGCGCCGGACACCTTGTCAAGATGGTTCACAACGGGATCGAGTACGGCGACATGCAGATGATCTGCGAGGCGTACTGGCTTCTGAAGTCACTGCTCGGCATGGATGCGGGAGAGATCGGCGCAGTCTTTGCTGCGTGGAACGGGGGGGAGCTCAGCAGCTATCTCGTTGAGATTACGGCTGCCGTGCTCAGAAAGCGCGACGAAGAGACCGGGCTGCCCATCGTCGACGTCATTCTCGACACCGCAGAACAGAAGGGAACCGGCAAGTGGACGAGCCAGGTGGCCCTCGATCTCGGTGTCCCGGCCCCGACCATCGCGGACGCCGTCTTCGTGCGCACGCTGAGTGCACTGAAGAACGAGCGATTGGAGGCTTCGTCTGTGCTTCAGGGGCCTCGGCCGTCGTCCACAGTGGCGGCAGAGACGCTCATTGAGATGGTCCGCAAGGCCCTGTACTGCTCCAAGATCTGCTCCTACGCACAAGGGTTCCAGTTGCTCAGGGCGGCGGACGCCGAGTACGGCTGGCAACTCCGGTTTGGGACCATCGCGTCGCTGTGGCGAGCGGGCTGCATCATTCGCGCCCAGTTCTTGGGCAGGATCAAGGAGGCCTACGACAGATCGCCTCAGCTTGCGAACCTCTTACTCGATCCGCACTTCGCAGCGGTCATGGCGGAGTACCATGGCGCGTGGCGCGCCGTGGTAGCTCTCGCCGCTGAGTCGGGGGTTCCGATTCCGGCATTCATGAGCGCCCTCGCCTACTACGATGGCTACCGCTCCGCGACGTTGCCGGCGAACCTACTACAGGCCCAGCGGGACTACTTTGGTGCTCACACCTATCAGCGCATCGATCGACCAGGGAAGTTTCACACGGAATGGACTGAATAGGCTCGGCCCATCCGAGTCGGGCATCAATGACGCGGCCGCCACGCGGTCAAGGATACGGACATTGGCGGCTCGCCCACGGCGAGATCGCAGAGGTCCATAGCCAGGATCTGGCGAAGGTTCCCAGCAACGCGCGGCGCATTCTTGTGCCCATTCCCGATCACAGCGGGGCAGGATCTCCAGCGAGACAGCGCACATTCGGCGCTGAGGATTTCCCGCGCACCTGATTCCACACACCGACAGCCGCGGCGTGAAACCTGTCATACGGTCGTCGCGAGCCGACATGCTTCGTGGCTCCCGTTCTGGTGGCGCGAACCTGAAGCGACGCTCAGCGCCCCGCGGAGCGGTTGATACACGCTCCGCGGGTCAACTGTTTACTAGTCTCGAGACTGGGCTTTGCGGGAACTCCCTAACCAGCCCAGTCTGCGCACCCCGAGCGACTACCGACTACCAGCGATCGCCGCCACCGTCGCGACCACCGCGGCCACCGCGATCACGGCCACCGCGCCCGCCGCCGCGGCCGCCACGACCGCCGCCGCCGCCACCGCCGCCGCCACCGCCACCGAAGCCGCCGCCACCGCCGCCGAAGCCGCCGCCACCGCCGCCGAAGCCGCCGCCACCGAATCCGCCGCCACCGCGGCGCTCACGCTCGCGCGCGATGTTGACATTGATGGCTCGGCCATTGATCGACGCGCCATTGAGTTGGTCAATCGCGCGCTGCGCGGTCTCCGCGTCAGCGTACTCCACAAACCCAAATCCGCGACTCTGCCCCGTCATGCGGTCGAGCACGACGGTGGCCGACACGAGCTCCCCGATCTCAGCGAAGGTTTCTCGCAGCTGATCTTCCCCGACGGAAAAGGCAAGACCTCCAACAAACAGCTTTGTACTCATTGTGCTTCTATCAACTACTCTGGGTGCGCCGATGGATCATTTTCGGTTCAGCACTCGGCGCTTTGCTTCACCTATGCCCCCAACCGTTGGTGGCAACCTGGACTCAGAGCGCGAGGATCGGGATCCAAACGGGCGAACCTGGGAACCGGGCTCGACGTATTTAGCATTGACGGCGCTGCAGGGCGATACCTCCCGTGAGGTGTGTTTGTCCAATAGCGTCCTGGCGTCGTGACGGGACGCGCGGAGGCGGGTCGGCTGGCTCAATGTTGCGATTGCGGCAGATTATTGGAAAGACAGTGCTCGAATTGATGGTAAACGGATGGCCGGACTCGTGGTTCCCCGTCGCTGCGGCTTCCCGTTGACCCAAGAGCCAGTGTCGTCGGATGTGGGGAGGTCTCCTCCGTTGAGTCTGACCTACGCCGCCCGATCGGCGCTCAACGGACCATCACGTCTGTACCAAGCGTGGCTTCAGCGAACGGTAGTCGGCAGTGCCGAGCCCCTTCTTCTCCGCCAGCGCGATGTACTCGACGTCGCTGAGCTTCGCGCCGAGAAGCTCTGCTGCCCAAGCGTCGATCGCCACGGGATCGACGCTTGCGGCAAGCGCGTTCTCCTCGCGAACGTCTGCCAGGTTGCCGCCTTGCGGCCCGTTGCGTACGAGCACCCGCGTTGCATCCACGATGGTGAGTGACGGGCGCATCAGTGCGCCGAGCTCGGCGATCGTCTCATCAAGGCTGGTGTGAAACTCAGAGCGCGCGCGCAGGGTGATGCCGATCCAGTTCTTGAGTCCAGCCGTCACGCGCGCAGAGCCGTGGTGTTTGGCGATCGGGACATTGATGATCTTGTCTGCCTGGGTGAACGCCTCGAGCACTTCCCACGTTCCAAGTCGCTTTGAGATCAGCACCTTTCGGTGCCGTAGCATTTCCGGCAGGATGACCTTCGCACCGGCCGCCTCTGCGGCTGCTCGGATTCCACTGCTTCGGAAGGTCCGTTCGGGTACGTGGCAGGGGCAGTCGGTGACGATGATCTCGTCGGCGCCCGCTTCCTTGCACGCCTTGACAACAGCGGCCACCACGCGCGGATCGGTGTTGGCGGCGTGGGCTGGGGTGCGTTCCCAGGCGATGTTCGGTTTGATCAGGACGACGTCGCCGCGTTTGACGAAGCTTGCCATGCCGCCGAGTTCGGCCAGCGCACGGCTTACGTTGCGTGCCGGATCCGCCCCCCGGGCAATCACGAGCTTGGGTTTGTCTGGTGGCAGTGTGACTCGATGATCAGCAATCGCGAGCTCGGGCTGGGTCGCATAGCGGGCGCAAGCTCGGTGGGTAGCGAACACCGCGCTTCCGAGCGCGCCTGCGGCCGCTGACGCGGCTCCGGCCATGAGTAGTCCACGGCGAGTGACTTGGCACTTACCCCCTTCCGCGGGCGGCGTTTTCCCCCGAGCAGCCTCTGAATCATTCCTGATGCTGCCCGACCGGCCCTGGGATTGCGCATGGGACATGGGTCGGGATTGTAGCGCTGCGCTCGCGTGTTCGCATCACCTGGCTTCGTCCTGTCACTTGGCTAATCTGTCCCTGGATGACCCTCGTGCGCGCTCCACTACCATTTCCAACCCTTGACGATCCTGAGCTCGACGTTCCCGAGGTGCCAGCCGAGTTCCTCGCTGCGCTTCGTGGTCTGGGCCTGGAGCTCCCCGCACTCGCTCTCGAGAAACTGCGGGGGTACGTCGCGCTGCTTGCTCGTGCCAGTGAGCTCGTCAACCTTACCGCCATCCACGATTTGGACGCGATCTGGATGAAGCTGGCGTTCGACTCGCTCACGTTGTTGCCTCATCTCGCGGGGGCAGCAGGCTCGTTCGTCGTGGACGTGGGGACCGGAGCGGGCATCCCCGGGCTTCCACTTGCGATTGCGGCTCCGAGCTTGCAGTTCACCTTGGTGGATGCGACGGCCAAAAAGGTCGGATTCGTCCGGCACGCGATTGGCGTGCTCGGGATCCCCAACGCTCGCGCGCTGGTCGGCCGAGCCGAAGAGCTGGCGTCTCCTGTGGCGCGTGGTTCGGAAAGGGAGGTCTACGATTTCGTCATCGCTCGGGCCGTGGCGCCGCTTCCTGTGCTCCTTGAGCTCACGGTACCGTTCGCCAAGGCCCCGTCGGGAAACGCTTCGAACGGGCACTCCGGGCGGCTGCTGCTGGCCAAGGGCGAGCGCGCCGCCGAGGAGCTCACCGCGGCCCGCAACGCCATGCGACGTCTCGAGGTGACACACATTGCGACGCACGCGACTCCCACTGGGCAGATCCTCGTATTCGAGAAACTCGCTCCGACCCCGAAGGGGTATCCGCGAGGCAATGGAGTGCCCAAGAAGAAGCCTCTCTGAATCAGCTGAGAGCGCCATTCGGACGGTTTGGCGTTCCGCCCCCCCAGAACGCCGATCGATTGGACCGCATCACACTGCCCGCAAAGCCCGTGAGGGGGCCGTCATGTTCGTCGTCGTCATCTGTTTCGACGGGATGCGACCCGGCCCCATTGGGAATCGACCCCGAGACAGCGAGGCGCAAGGGGAGTTTCCTCCGCGAGCGCCGGGAATACCACGGGACGGCCGCATCCTTCTGGCACCCCGTCGCGCAGCGCGTGCCGGGGTTGGGCGGTGGTTCGGTCAGCGTACATTCGCCCAGTCGTGCGACTGATTTGATCTGTTTCGGGGCCAAGGCGCATCTAGTGGAGCTGGGCCTTCTCGCCTCGATGGAATGGAAGGGAACTCAGGATGCATCAGACTCTCCTGCTTGCCGCCACAACGCTTGTCGCGTTTCTGCTTCCAGTCGGATGTTCCACCACTGCTGACCGGGAGACAGAAGGGCCAGGTGGCTCGGGTACTCAGAACGCCGGGCCAGGCGCAGGAAGTACCTCCGATTCGTCTCAATCAGGGGGGGCCCACTCCGTTGGGCTCATCTCGTCGGGCGGCGGAACGATCGGGGGGGGACCTGCCCCTGGCGGTGGCGGTCTGTCGAGCGAGCCTCCCTTCCAGGGCCAGGCGGGCGGTGGCGGAACCGGAGGACCCCCAGCAACGGGCGGCGCGCTGGCCGGTAACGGTGCGCCGATCACGGCGGGCTCGCCCAGCACAGGGGGCAGGGCCAACACGGGCGGCGCCCCTACCGGGGGCAGATCGAACACAGATGGTGCGTCGAGCACAGGAGGAGAAACGAACAGCGGCGGCGCGCCCAGCACAGGAGGGGGACCGAGTGGTGCAGGAGCGGCGGGTAGCGGCGGCACGCCGCTCACGGGCGGCGCGTCGACCTTCGGTGGCGCGCCCAATACCGGCGGCAGATCAGGTATTGGAGGCGGGGCAAGCACGGGAGGAGCCCTCGCTACGGGCGGCACCGACGGGGGATGTGTCGAGTCGTCCTGCGGATCCCACAAGTGGGCTTGCTGGCCCATGCCGAACCCAGCAAGTAGTCCTGCCAGTGTGCCCAATCATGCCCGCTACGTCGATCAGAACGACGGAACGGTGAAGGACGAGATCACCTGCCTCGTGTGGGAGAAGTCGAACCCGAGCGACGCTGGTACATGGCAGGACAGTCATGATCGGTGCGCCGCGCTAGCTGCGCAGGCGTTTGCCGGCTACTCCGACTGGCGCCTGCCAACTCGTATCGAGATGGCCAGTATCTCCGACGTCACCCTTGGACGTGCGGGGTTTCCTGCCGTCCTTGAAGTGACCTCCGGCTACTACGTGACCGGCTCCTTCTGGTACAAGACCATCCTCACCGATGGGGCTGAGGACCGCGTTTGGGGTTATGGAACCAACGGTTTTGTCAGTAACGCCATCGTGCGCAGTGGAACGGACAACGTTGCCCGTTGTGTTCGGGGTAACGGCTCCGGAGAAGGCCCGAACGACTACGCTGTCGAACCACCAGGTCACTACACGATCGGCACGGACACCGTTACCGACAACTACACGGGCCTCACGTGGCAGCGTGGACGCTCACCATCGCTCCTGACCTTCAGCGCAGCGCCTACCTACTGCGAGAGCCTCACCCTGGACGGCCTCGGAGGCTGGCGCGTGCCAACGCTGAACGAGCTAGCATCCACGGTTGACGAGGCTCAGGTGGGCGGCGCCATCATCGACGAGGCATTCCCTGATAACCCCAGCGGCTGCAAGGAGCCACAGTATTGGTTCTGGGCAGCCGAGGCCTCTGCGGTTGGAGGTGAGGGTTGGGGGCTGAGCTACTGCGATGGCTTCACCGGATGGAACGTCGGTTCGGAAGGCGAATGGAACTACTTTCCGACCGCGAACGTGCGCTGCGTCCGTTAGACATCGCAGGTATCCGCCCACGCTTCACGCCGCAGCTCGGCGGCGAGCCGCTTCTCTCACAGAGGGCACGGGGCAGGGGTCGAGTTGGGCCTTGCCCGACTTGGAGAGCTTCGCTGCCGCGCGTCCATGCTTACGTGCCCACCCAAGCCCCGCTTCGGTGGTATCCGTTCACGCCTTCCAACCTGCTGGCACGCTGCGCGATCCACCTCGCACACCGCGTTGCGCCTGTGGTTCGGTGCTCAC
>CAYRKE010000030.1:0-52065 GCA_964424695.1 uncultured Polyangiaceae bacterium | reverse complement strand
GCAGTCGAATCCCATTCGCTGCCCTGAGACCGTACAAAAAAGCAAAACCCCCGGGGTTTCCCGAGGGTTTTGGCGGGGCGGACGGGACTCGAACCCGCGGCCTCCGGCGTGACAGGCCGGCGTTATAACCGACTTAACTACCGCCCCGAAGTGGAGGCCGCGTTATTACCATAGTCGCCTGGCCTCACAACAACGAAATCGCGCAGCGCTACCATTTTCAGAAGAACGGCCATTCGACCCTCTTCGCTATCTGGACCAGTCTTCCTCGGCGGACGGACAATGCGGTCAATGGACTGGGCTTGGCTTCGAGGCTTCGCGATTGCGCTCTTCATCGGGGCACTGGTTGGCACCGAGCGCACCCACCATCAGCAGGAGGAGACGGATTCTTTTGCGGGGCTTCGGACCTTTATGCTGCTGGCCGAGCTGGGCGCTGTTCTGACCTGGTTCGGGACGGTCTTGGACACGGTCTGGCTCTTCATCGGAGGGCTGGTCGCGGTCGCGCTGCTTCTCATCGCAGTGCACGTGGGCGACGCGCAGCGACAGCGGCCCGAGCGAGTCGGCACCACGACGGCCACGGCAGCCATGGTGGTCTACGCCCTGGGCGGAGTCGCCCTGCGCGAACCCCGTCTGGCCGTGGCCCTGGCCATCGCGACGTCCGGTCTTCTGGCCCTCAAGCAGCCTCTTCACCGAGCCATCGCCAGGATCTCCCACGAGGAGCTCCTGGCCACTCTTCGCCTCTTGTTCGCCTCGTTTATCATCCTGCCGCTGCTTCCCAATCGGCCGCTGGACCCCTGGGGGGCTCTGAACCCCTACAAGCTCTGGCTTCTGGTCATCCTCATCTCCGCCCTATCCATGGTGGGCTACGTCGCGGGACGTCTGCTCGGAGCCGCCCGAGGCACGCTGGTGACTGGCTTCTTTGGGGGGATCGTCTCGTCGACCGCCGTGACCCTCACGTTGGCGAAGCAGAGCAGGGAGCCAGGTGCCTCAACCTCCGCTTTGACCACGGGGGTCCTGGTGGCGTGGTCTGTCATGTTTGTACGAGTCATTGCCCTGATTGGGATGCTCTCGTGGAGGGATCTTGGCCGAACGGCGGTGCCTCTCGGAATTATGGCCATCGCAGCGCTCGGCGGTGGACTGCTGGTTCTGCGCGGACGGCTAGCTCAGTCAGGCCGCGAAACCAGTACGGCGCTGAATCTGAAGAATCCCTTCAGGATCGTGTCGGCCGTGAAGTTCGCCCTGCTGTTTGGCGTCGTGCTGCTCGTCTCGAAGCTGACCCAACAGTTGGCACCGGCCGGGGGACTCTACTGGGTCAGCGCGATCGCCGGCTCCACAGATGTTGATGCCATCCTGCTGAGCCTCCTCGAGATGCGGCATGCCCAGGACATACCCTCGCTCTTGGTCGCTCGCTGCATCGTCATTGCTGGAGCCACCAACACCCTCATAAAGCTCCTGATGCTGTTCGCCCTCGCGAGCCGCGGCCTTGCGAGAAGCCTGGTTCCCACGACGATGGCAGTGCTTCTCGCCGCAGCGGGAGCCGTTGCATTCCTTCGCTGAAGCTGGGCAGTGCGCAGCTCGAAGAGCGTGTTGTGGCACGTGGGCACGGGCCGGCCCTCCTGTTCTTTTCTTACTCAACACGCTCACACCACGATTTTTCAAAACAAGGCCCTTGCGCATTGCCGGGAATAGCGATACTAACCGCCGCCTGCAGGGCAATTGGCCCTGGAGGTAGAGTCTCCTGGAACACCAGAACTCGCTGGTGGGCGCACCCGCCCGAAACGAGAGATCCAGCCCATTGGGGGATCGTCTAACGGCAGGACGCAAGATTCTGGTTCTTGCTATCAAGGTTCGAATCCTTGTCCCCCAGCAAAACGGCCCGGAAGCCAGACGCCGGACCAAAGGCCCCATCGTCTAGCGGTTAGGACATCGGCCTCTCACGCCGGTAACACGAGTTCGAGTCTCGTTGGGGTCGCAAGTGAGACCAAGCTCCGTCGACATCGTCGGCGGGGCTTGTTTCGTTTGGGGAGACCCATTCGTGCGCCACCCACGGGTCTGGGGAACCCCGTGAGAGCTGTGTTCACGGCGCGGGCGCTTCGAGGGTGCTGAACGCGGCAAGCGCTGTGGAACGTGACACGGTCCCATGCGTCGGGACCAACACTCCTGGGTCTGCGGCACGCGCGTCCATACTGGTGGCACAGGCACACGTTGACGCCGCCGGCGGAGGGCTCTGTCCAATCGTTGTCTCTGGCAGCGAAGCGTCACGCGAGCCGGTAGCTGCCGCGGGTGCGAATTCAGCATTTTCGACGGGTTACCCCAATCCTGTGAGTTTACATAATCTGTCTTATGCGAAGTTCCAGGGAGGCGCCGGGGGGACTGTCCGGGCTCAGGTCTCGCTGGTCCGACCCCCGACGAACCCACACTCGCACCCGAGCATCCCAGCATGGTCGTGGCAGCCGTCCCCATAGGTCGGACTCGGATTTCGGTCGCTGCCTCGCTTCCGAGGTCGTCCCAGACCGCCACACCTTGGACGGTTTCCGAGGTCGTCCCAGACCGCCCGTTCCAGTGCCCCGATCCGTTCCTGAGCTCGTCCCTGAGACCGCAACGGGCCAAGGTCACGTTCCGCGCCCGGTTACCATTGGCACCTCGCGCCACCAAGAGCCAACGTTGTCGGATCCCACCGCGTGGGTCCGACCGCTCTGTCCCAGTCGCGACCGTTCGCCCAAGCTCGAGGTTCGCCCAAGCTCGAGGCTCGCCCAAGCTCGAGGCTCGCTTCAATCTGAAAGGACGGTCGCGCGGATCACAGCAGCTGTTGTGGCCACGGAGCCGGATCAGTCGTCATCCGAGGTCGAGTGATCTCGAGAGCCAGGAGCCGACCGCCATTCGTCACAATGAACGCTCGATTGCCGATGGCAGCCGGCACCGTGGCGGCCCCGCTGGTCATGTGGAGCCCGTCAATCACCCGACCATCGAGCGGCGACACCAGAAAGAGCCCCAGCTGGCTCGTCGACACGAGGAGCGCACCGGCAAACGGCGTCGGCGCGGTGATCCCGCCCCTTGGAAGGTCCTGGCTCCAGAGCTCTTCACCGGTTCGCTCGTCGAGCGCCCACAGCCCTGATGTACCCGTCGAAACGATCAGATAGCCCCGCTCGGGGATCAGGACGCCGCCCGGCTCCTGATGGGCGGGTTGGCGCCAGGCCAAGATGCTGGTGGAGCCACGCACCTCGGTGTTGGACCACACCATCGCTCCGGTCTCCGCATCCAGCGCGTACACGCCCGCGGCATACGTTCCCACGTAGATAACCGGGGTACCATCGAGTATCCCGGTCTCCGGAGTGGAATCGAGATCGAGGTACTCTGGAACACTGCCGATGACCGCCTCGGCCTCTGCGGAGAGATCCACGGGCTGCCAGCGTTCTTCGCCGGTCTTGGCATCGAATGCGACGACCGTCCCATCGCTGAACCCCGCGTAGACCATTCCGCGCCACACCGTGACCCCGGAGTGTCCCGCGATCTCCATGCCGAGTGCCGGAGAACGATGCTGCACCCAGCGCTGCTCGCCACTGCTGGGATCGATGGCAAGCACGCTGTCGTTGGCGTTGGCAACGTATAGCGTGCCGTCTGCCAGCACTGGTCTCCGCGCCACCTCGGCGTTCGTCGAGAAGCGCCACAGTAGCCGTCCCGTGTCGGCCTCGACCTTGTAGAGAGCGCCGTCGTTTGAGCCAAAGTACAAGGTGTTGGATTGGGAATCGTAGAGGGGCTCGGACTGCACCGGCCCAGCCGTTTCGAAGCGCCACAGAGTGCGCCCGTCGGCCGCAGCGAGGGCGTAGAGCCCATTGTCGCTCGAGCCAACGAAGAGCCGCTTTCTGGCGGGGTCCACCTCGACTCGCCCCCTTTGGTAGGGTTCGCCGCGATGCCGCATGTCAGCCACGATCATCCGGCTGTACACGACGTCGAGAACCGCTGCAGGGCGATGAGTCCAGGCTGGCACGTCCGGGTTGGCACCAGCACGCATGGAATCGCAAGCGAACGCCCCGGTCGCGGCAGCTGCCGCGAGCCACAGGATACGGAGATGCCCGCGGGGGTCGGTCCTTGTCGCGCTCATGGCGTGCTGGGCGGAGCCGGTGCTGGAGGAGCGCTGGATGGAGCACCCGTTGCCTTGCCCTTGGCCTTGACCAGTTCATCCACCAACCGTTCGAGCTCCTTGGGGTCGCTGCTGAGCTGGCGCCCGCCAACCTGCTGCACCGAGGGGGCCGATGAGGAGCCCGGCTCAATCGCCTCGCTGAGATCCCGAATGGAGTTCTCGAGGTGTAGCGGTGGCATATCAGGGGTTCGCCACTTCTCGAGGCGCTTCTTGGCATCCTCGAGAGCCTTCTTCGCCTCTTCCTTCTTCCCATCGGCGAAGAGCAAGCGGGCCTGGTGGTAAAGGCCGGTCTCCTCGAATCCAATCAGATCCGAGTTCTCCAATGCCTCGAAGGCCTTCATTGCTGCCGCCTTGTCCCCCTTCGCTTCGAGACTGAGGGCAATGCCCTCGAGTACTCTCCCCTTCACGTCCTTGTCTTCCGTGAAGATCTTGGCCTGCTTGAGCGCCTCATAGTGCTTCAGCGCGTCATCGAACTTGCCCTGCTGGTACAACACCCCGGCAATTCCCAGTTTTGCCAGCATCGCCATCGTCGAGCCTGGGTCTTCGGCAGAGGCAGCGTTGAAGGCATCGGTCGCCGCCTTGAGTCGGCTTGCATCATCGGGAAAAGACGGCCGCACCGCGCCGAAGAGCTTGGTCGTGTCCTCGGAGGGCGTTTCACCGACCCACCCCCCAAACTTGGCCAGGGCCGCGCCCAGAACGTCCGAGCGCCTGCCAGCGGTCTTGTTCGCTCGCCACGAGTAGACCTGCCAGCCAAGCCCACCCACGACCCCAATCACCAGCACCCACTGAACGGCGGTGAAATGACGTCGCAACCACTGCGTGGTGGCATGCGTTGCGCGCGCCAACGCGTCGTCGACCATCTCACCGGCGTCAAGGCCGACGGGGGCGGACTCCGTTCGTTCAACGTCGCGTTTCGCACGGCGCCGCGCCGCCGCTTCGGCCCGCAGCCGCTGGTTGCGGTCCTTGATCCGCTGGGGCGCGACCCCAGCAGCGGAACCCTCCGACCCGCTGTCCTCGCTACCCTGATCATCAGCATCCGGCTCGGAGGCGACCTCCTCCTCGGGAAGATCGACGTTCTCGCCTGATGCTTTTTTCTGAGCGCGCTTGGCTCTTCTCGATATGCCGTCCGTCACGGGGCCACCCTATAGCACCCCTGCCCCCAATCCCCGAACCACCTTGTGACGATTCTTCCGGTCCTCGGCTCCGCGCCAGGCATAGCCCCGACGCTGCAGGCGTCCAGCTGGCCCCAGGCAGTGCGGAAGCTGCCCGGGCTGTCCCGACTATCTCTCTGGCTGTTCCGCGCCCTCAATCCCATCCAAAGAGGCCTGACCGGCGCTCGCCGGGTCCCATGGCACTGGAGCGGGGGGAGGAAGCTCGTCGGCCAGGGGCACGGCGACCAAGCCTTCGACGCTGACGAACCGATCCGCGACCACCACGAGCTCAACGCTCCTCCTTGGCGCGAGCTCAAACGACGTTGGAGCAGTAACTGATAGCTCGTGGACCTGCGAGTCGACCGGAAATCGAAGTTCAATCTGTCTTTCTTGGTCAATTTCTGGCAGTTTACGAGATGTTACGCGCTTGGTGTTCATGGAGTTTCTGAAGGCGGCGGTGGGTAAGCCGACCCTTACCGAGCCATCCGAGGGCGGCCACGCCTTGGCGCGAATCAGCAAGCGAATTCCGGTCCCGTTGCCCCCCGGCGGCACCACCACGCGCAACAACACCCCCAAGGAGGATTCGGTTCGAAGCCGTTCCAGCTGCTTGGGAGTTGGCCCGCCGACATACTCGAGAAGCTTGGCCTCAGCAGCAAACCCAACCCCTCCCGGCAGGGCGTCCGGAACCCCCAAGAACCGCACCAAGGGTCGAACCAGCTCAGTCTCAGCTCCGAGCGCGACCAGCGCCTCGGTTATGGCTACGCGGCTGCTCTGATACCGCTCTGTCGCCAGGGCCTTGGCCAGCGCCCCACGCGCCCCGTCGTCGCCTATCTCCGCCAGAGCCTTGGCGATGTACGGTCTTAGGCGAACGTCCCCCAGAGACTGGAGGAGCGGCCAGACAGCATCCTTCGTCCGCGTCTTGCCAATTGCTGCCAGCAGCTGCCGGGAGCGCTCATAGTCGCGCTGCGCCTCGTCGCGCCACCAATCGACCAAGATCGCTGCTCCCCGTCGATCGCCGACCTCGGCCAGAGCCAGAGCGGCGAGTCGGCGCCACCGCAAGTCGCCGTCGCTAAAAAGATCATACGCAAGCGGTGCTCCCTCGCCAAACCGCGTCAGCGCAAGTGCGGTCCATCGACGGACCTCGGGATCCTCCTCTCGAGTCAAACTCAAACGGAGTGCTGGTGCTGCATCCGAGCGGCGCAGTTCGAAGGCGAGCTCGGCCGCTTTACGTCGGATCTGGACGTCGGCGTCGTCAAGAAGGGGGATCAGGTCCGTGATGGCGTCCCCGTCTCCAGCGACAGCTCGCAGAATCGGCTCAGGCCACCCCCTACCCTCGGCGCGCATGCCGCTGCGTTCGTATCGCCCATGGGATGCAGCGAGATGGCGCAGCCTCTTCTTCAAGGACTCGACTTTGTCGGGCCACTTGAGAGAAACGTCCGTGGCCTGGGTTGGGTCTTGAAGAACGTCAAATAGCTGGCAGGCACCGAGTTGACGTTGGCAGAGCAGGCGGAAAGGCCCCTCGGCGATCATCGACTGGTCTTCGGTTTCGGCAAACGCCATGCCCTCCCCCTCCTCTCCCGTTCCGGCCAGAAGATGAGTGAGCTCCCTGCCGCGAAGCCTCGCGCTGCGCGGGATGCGAAGAGCGGCCAAAACCGTGGGGAGCAGATCGATGGTCTGCACGGGCTCGGTCACAACCCGGGGCGGCAGGCGGGGATCGTTAATGACCAGCGGCACCCGCACCTGCTCCTCGTAAACCGACGTGCCGTGATAGCGCCCTCCGTGATCACCGAATTCCTCGCCGTGGTCCGCAGCAAGGAGCACCACGCCGTTGGGTCGACGAGCGCGGAACAGCCCGACGATTTGGCCGATGGTTTCATCCGCCGCGGCGATTTCCGAGTCGTACCGATCGACGTCCCGCACCCCAAAGGGGTGCTTGGGGTGGGCTTCGTAGGGTTCGTGAGGCCCGAAAAGATGGACCCAGATGAAGAGCGGCCGCCCGGGGGCTTCCCCCGCGATGAAGCCACTCACCTGCTGGACCCGACCCGGGCCCTCCAGGAACTCGACCTTCCGATACTCAAAATCCAAGTATCTCGCGCTGAAGCCCTCGAATCGCCTGCTGTCGATGAAGAAGACGGCTGGGGGATAGAAGGCAGCCGTCCGGTAGCCGTAGGTGCGAAGCAGCTTCGCCCAGGTGTCCGAGTCCGCGCCTGCCCCTTGCATGAGGAGGGGGCGCATGTACTTCCCCGTCATCATCGAGATGATCGAGTACGAAGTGTGGGGTGTGGCCGCGTAGGCGTGCTCGAACCGGACCCCAGACGCGGCAAGCCGGTCGATGTTGGGCGTCGTCGACCTCTCGTAACCATAGGAGCCAACGTGGTCGGCCCGAACCGCATCGACCGTCACCAGGAGCAGATCCCGGTCGCGCCAACTGATCGCGGCAGATTCCGAACCAGACGCGATCTCGACAGTGCACTCGGAGCCCGGGCACTCTGCATCGAGAAAGGGTGGTGGAGGCGCGATCAGGCCAGCGAGTCGGACCCCTGCCCCCCCCAAGGGAGCCTGCTCAGCGAGCAGTAGACGGAAGTTGTCGAACCGGGAGAGAAGGACGGCCGCGGACTTCAGCCCAACGCCGGCGCCAGACACGATCAACACGAACAAGGCCGTAATGGCGATTCGCACGCGGCGTTCGAGCGGAGGAACACGCCTGCTGGCCGCGCTCAAACAGACCGGCGCGACAATCCACGGAGCCACCAGGACCGTGAGGCCCCCGAGCGCCCAGTGCCACTCGGGGTAGAGTCGGTAGAGAACAAAGCGGTTCACGACCTCCAGGCCCAGGATCGTGGCCCCTGCCCCGGCAATGACACGCCACGGGTGCCGAACGACTAGATCCTGCAAGCGGGGCGCAACTCGATGGGCGATGGCCCAGCCCACCACCAACGTGCCCAGCACGACCGTGACTCGTCGGGCGGGCTCTTCGAAAAGCCGACCGGTCGTCGCAGAGGTTACTACCCCCGCCAGACTCAGCGCTACGAGCAGACTCCACGCCGCACGACGCCAGGGCGCATCGCCCGCGGTGAGCAGGAGAGCAGCCAGCGTCCCGACCAGACCTGCGGCCGCGCCCCCGAGAAGAAGCGTTGGAGCCAGCCCGAGAATCCCGCGATTCAGCTCCCACAAGTCGGCAAGAAGCGCCGACTTGATGGTGAGCACGACGAACAGCTCCGCCCCCAGCACGGCCCACACAGCATACACGCCCAAAGGCACCGCCACCCATAGCCAGGAACGGTCGCCCCGAGGGCGAGAAGGAACTGGGCCACCGCGCCGACTGTCAACAGCCGCGCTCGGTGCCCGGGCTCGGGCCTTGCGCGCTCTGTCCTGGGTTGGAGCAGAGCCCCCTAGGATGCGGGGCCGGGACATCGAGCTGGCTCAGCCGAACTCGACGCTGAGGATCTCGTATGCGCGCATCCCCGCGGGCAGCTTCACGCGCACCTCGTCTCCCACTTCCTTGCCGATGAGCGCGCGGGCGAGCGGCGCAGACACACTGATCGTCCCTTCGTCGACGCTCGCTTCCTCGGCCCCCACGATTTGGTAGGAGACCTCTTCCTCAGTGTCGATATTGAGGAGGCCGACTCGAGCGCCGAATCGAACGCGGGAACCGCTCAGCGTCGTCGGATCGATGATCTCGGACCGGCTGAGCTTGTCCTCGATGTCCTTGATGCGAGCTTCGACCATCCCCTGACGCTCTTTGGCGGCGTGGTACTCGGCATTCTCGCTCAAATCGCCATGCTCCCTGGCAACCCCAATCTCTCGGGAGATCTTCGGCCGCTCTTCCTTGAGCCGCGCTAGCTCGTCCTTCAGCTTGCTTGCGCCCTGCGGCGTCATCGGTACTTTCTCCACGTCGGCCATGGCCCCGGGTTATGCTCTCGGACGCCCTCCCAGGCAAGTCCGAGAGCCCTGAAGCGCCGACGAGGGCGACGTGAGCCGAAACGGCACCGTCGAGCCCCCCGCGCCGACGTTGAGACAACCGGCGGACCGATGCACCGAAGACTAGAGCTGTGCTGGCTGAACGCCTTCCAGCGACACCGACACGGAGCGCCTTGCCTCTGCCGCTGGAAACCGCTAGCAGGAGAGCGTGAAGCGTCTATCGAACTGGCGGGCGGCCATGTGGGTACTCACTGTGGCGCTCGGCTGCGGGTGTGCGAGCACCCCGAAGGCCGCAGAAACCCCGCAGGAGTACGCGGAAAACGCGCGCATCGCCTACGAAGAGGCGCTGGTTGAGTATTTCGACGGGGATTGGGAGATCGCCATTCCGATGTTCGAGGAGGTGCGGCGTCGCTACGCGTACAGCCGGTACGCACGGCTGGCTGCACTGAGAATCGGTGATGCTGAGTTCGAGCGCGGCAACAGCGCCGAGGCCGTTGCGGCCTATCGCAGCTTCGTTCACGACTACCCGAACGACGTCGAGGTTCCCTACGCCCGCTTCAAGGTGGCCAAGTCTCTCTTCCAGGAGACGGGGGACAACGTGCTCATGCCCCCGCTCGAAGAGCGGGATCTAGTCACCGTAACCGACGCCTATGGGACGATCCGTGCGGTCCTACGGGACTATCCGGCCTACAAACGTCGCCCGGAGCTGGTGTACATGCTCGAGGTGGTATCTGGCCTTCTGGCCCGCCACGAGCTCTACGTCGCCCGCTTCTACCTCAGGGAAGACAGGTTCGATGCGGCCGTGGCCAGAATTCTGTACTCGATCAAGACCTACCCAGACTCCGGCCTTGTAGCCGAAGGTCTGGTGCTCCTGGGCGAGACCTACTTGATGATGCAGCGTGACGCGGATGCCCGAGCGGCCTTCGAACGGGTCTTGAACACGTACTCGGATAGCGCATTCACGGTGCCCGCTCGGCAGTACCTCGCCCGCATGGGTAAAGCCTCTGCGCCGCCCGCGCCGGAGGCGGAAAAGCCGTCGTCTCCGAAGAGCGCTGTCCCACCAGCCACGGCCACCTCCCCTGAGAGCCCCAATGCCCGACTCTGACGTTGCCCCCCTGTCGACCGTCGCAGCGACCGTCCTGGTCGTGGATGATGAGCGCAATATCCGCAGAACGCTCGACATGGTGCTCTCCGGCGAGGGCTATCGGGTTCTCGAGGCCGAATCCGCGGAAAAGGCCTTGGAAATCCTCGGAAGACCGAGTCAGCCGGTGGATCTGGTGGTCCTCGACCTGAAACTCCCGGGGATCGGGGGGTTGGAAGCCCTGGGCCGGCTACGCCAGGACGAAGCCACCCGCGACCTGCCCGTCGTGGTCATTAGCGGCCATGCCACCGTGCAGGACGCGGTGGCCGCCATCAAGCTGGGCGCGACGGACTTCTTCGAGAAGCCGTTGAACCGCGAGCGCATCCTGATCAGCGTCAGCAACTCCATCCGAGCAGCGCGGTTGAGCCGAACCGTCGAACAGATGCGGGTCGAGCTCGAGGCTCGATACGAGATGATCGGCACGAGCCAGCGCATGCAGCGGCTCTACCAGGACATCGACAAGGTGGCCCCCACCAAGGCGAGTGTGCTCATCACGGGCGAAAGCGGCACGGGCAAGGAACTCGTGAGCCGAGCCATCCACCGCCTCAGTTCGCGCAAGGATGCCCCGTTCGTGAAGGTCAACTGCGCGGCCATCCCAAGGGAGCTCATCGAAAGCGAGCTCTTTGGACACGAGCGAGGCTCCTTCACCGGCGCACAGAGCCGGAAACGCGGGTTCTTCGAGCAAGCCCACGGCGGCACCCTGTTCCTCGACGAAATCGGCGACATGGACCTTGCCGCCCAGGCCAAAGTGCTTCGCGCCCTGCAAAACGGGGAGATCGTGCGCGTCGGATCCGAGCACGTACTTCACGTCGATGTGCGAGTTCTAGCCGCCACCAACAAAGACCTGGCGAAACGGGTGGCGCAGGGGGAGTTCAGGGAAGACCTCTACTTCCGTCTGGATGTCTTTCCGATCAACGTGCCCGCGCTGCGCGACCGGCGGGAAGATATTCCCCTGCTAGCCGAGGCCTTCGTTGCGGGCTTCTGCAGTGAGAACGGGCTCCGCGTCAAGCAGATCGACAGCGCGGTGCTCGATGCGCTCATGCGGCGCAGTTGGCCCGGCAATGTGCGGGAGCTGAAGAACGTGGTGGAGCGCGCTGCAATTCTCTCGAGCGATGTGATCACCGTCGCCGATTTGCCGGAGGATCCGCATACGAGCCCCTTCGATGACGAGGCCGATGAACCCGGTTCCGATTCGGACTGGGCACGACGGTCACCCAAACCCATGAGCCAGAATGGGGAGCGGCTGTCGTTGCGGCAGTACCGCGACGCGGCCGAACGCGTGTACATCGTTGAAACGCTTCGGGAGTTCGACTGGAACATCTCCAAGGCGAGCGTTGCGCTCGGGGTCGAGCGGACGAACCTCCACAAGAAGATCCGGGGATACGGGATTCGGCGGGAGGATGGCTGACGCCATCACGCAGTACCCTCCCCGCTCAGAGCCTGCAGTCCGCGCTCAGTCGCGTCCCGTCGAACCGTAGCCCCCGCTGCCACGGGCGGTGGGGTCGAGCTCCTCTTTCAGGATCAGCTCGGCCCTGACAACGGATTGAATCACCAACTGGGCGATGCGTTCGAGGGGTCGAATGACGAAGGGTTCTCGGCCCAAGTTTACCAGGAGGACCTTCACTTCTCCGCGGTAATCGGAGTCGATGGTTCCCGGAGAGTTGACGATGCCGATGCCGTGCCGGAGTGCCAGCCCGGACCGCGGCCGCACCTGACCCTCGAACCCTCGAGGAATCGCCAAGATGAGGCCGGAAGGCACCAAGACGCGCTCGAGCGACTCGAGCGTGACGGAAGACTGCAACGCGGCGTGAAGATCCATGCCCGATGAAGCGTCCGTCTGATACCGAGGAAGTGGGACTTCGACAGGCCCCGTCCTCAAGACACCGATCGCCACCGAATCCACCACCGTCACCGTCCTCAAGCGCCCCGGGGCGCCCCACCGGGAACCGAATCCTCGTCAACGCGAGCCGTCAAGCGGCGTTGGTCGAAAATTGCCTTGGCCATCGCCCCGAGCTTGGCGGCTTCACGCTGGATTTCGGGGTTGTCCCGATAGTGCCGTGACCCAGCCACGTACTCCGAGAACGCCTGGTAGCTGCGCGCGAGCTCGAGCTCGTGACCGAGCTCCTTGCAGATGCCAATCGAACGCGTGAAGTAGTCCACCGCCTTGCCCTCGTGTCCCTCACCCCACGCGCCTGCCGCCGTGACTTCTCCTAGTGTGCGAAGCGCCACCGCCAGGTGCACTCGACTGCGGAGCATACCAAACAGGTCAACGGCGCGTTTGATACTCTCCCGTGCACGACGGAGGTTCCCTTGGAGCAAATACGCCTTGGCAAGCCCGCGCTGGGCCTCGGCAAGATGCAGTTTGTCCCCCGCCTCGTCACAGAGCTCCTCCGCCTCGGTCAGCACGGCAATGGCCTCCTCGGTCTTGCCGAGGTGGTAGAGGGTCTCGCCAATGCTCGTGAGGATCGTCGCAATGCGGTTGCGCTCGCCCACGTCCTGGGCCGCGCGCCGAGCCTCTCGAAACAGGTCCAACGCACCGGACCAGTCGTTCTGGTCTTGGGCGAGGGCGGCCAGGTTGGCAAGGCTCTCAGCCATCCCGATGGTGTCGCCAATCTCGCGACGGATAGCGAGCGCCGCTTCAAACGCTTCGCGAGCTTTGCGCGCACGTCCGTGGTCCATCCACACGAGGCCGATGTTGTTCAGACTCAGAGCGATGGACCGGCGGTCTCCGATCCGCTTGCGCATCTCGAGCGCGGTCAGGAGCTGGTCGAGAGCGGCGTCGTACTCTCCACGTGCCCACAGCAGCTTCCCGATGTCATCGTGGCTGGCAGCGATGCCGCGTTCGTCGCTCACGACCTCGAAGAGCTCAAGAGCCGTATCGAGGTGTTCGCGTGCCGCCGCAAACTGCCCGATCTCGCGGTAAAGACGGCCTATTCGATTGTGTGCGGCCCCACCTTTGGCGCGCAACATGAGCCGATACGCGACGCACTGCATCTCGCGAAACGCAGCGAGCGCCTCGTCCGTGCGCCCCAGCATGAGCAGTACGTCGCCGTGGTTGTGCAGTGCGTCTATCCGACGCACCGCGTCCGAGGTGCCCAGGAGCTCCAAACCGCGCACATAGTACTCATGAGCCTTCTTGGCGGCGAACGCCCGTCGAGCGATATCGCCGGCGTCGAGGTAAGCACGCCCGGCACGGGTCGTCGAGCCAGCCTTGGCGAGCTGCTCGGCAAGCATCGCCGCGTACTCCTCCTGCGAACGCACGTGGTCCTTCAGCGACAGCCAGTCAGCGATGACCTGGTGGTAGGCCCGCGCTTGGGTGCCGCTGGTGAGCGCGGCTAGCTTCTCCCGCTCCAGGGTATGCTTGAACACATACTCGACGTCGTCAACGAAAGCCGAGTCAGGAACCTCCAGAACGTAGTCTCTTCGCACGAGATCATCGAGAATTGACTTGATGTTCCCAATGTCTTGGACGTGACTGACCCGCCAGAACTCGGGCGATTCGCTATTCAAACGTCCCAGAGAGACCAAAGCACTCAGCCAGAACACGCTCCCCACCGCGGCCGCATGCTCCAGCACGCGCCGGTCCGCCGGAGCGAGGTTCGCCACTCGAGCTGCCACAGCGTCCTCGACGGTAAGGGGCAACCGTGCGCTCGCCAGCTTCTCGATGTTGGTCTTCCAGCGGGGTTTTCCATCAGACGACGGGATCGGCTCGAGAGCGCCCGTGTCGAAGAAGATGCGAACCATCTGCTCGAGGGAACCGGGATTGCCGCTCGCCATGCTGATGGCCGCCTCGACCAAAGGTTCCGGCGGGGCCTCCTCGCACGGCGCTAGGAGGGCATTCATCAGTTCGGCAGCTTCGTTCTCCGTCAGAGGGCCGAGCTCGATTCGCTCGTGGTTCGCCTGCCCAAGTTCACCCCACCCTGGAAAACGACTGAGGAGTTCGGGCCGAGCAGAACACAGGAGAAGGATCGGACCCGTGAGATTGGTGAGAAGGTAGGTGAGCAGTTCGAGGCTGTCCTCGTCCGCAGCATGGATGTCGTCGAGGATGAGACACAGCGGACCGCGAGCCGCGTCGCTCTCCAGAAAATTGCGGACAATTGCCCGGCGAATGACGCTGGCCTGGGCCGAATCGTCGAGCACCGCCCGGGTCAACGCGCTCTCGGGAAACGACAGCTCCATCAACTGCCCCAGGAAGTAGCAGACGTCTCCGACCTTCCTGTCGTCCAGCGTTCTCGCTACGACGTCCTGAACACGCTCCCGCGCAGCATCATGAGGAGCCCCGTCCGGAATCTCGAAGCGTCGACGGAAGAGCCTCGAGAAAACCCCATATCCCTGCGACTGCCGTTTTGCGCTGGCGGCATGGACTCGCAGCCGCGGCGCCCGAGTCACGCTCCGCACAACGTCGGCAGCGAACTCATCAAACAGTCGCGTCTTCCCGGTGCCCCGGGCACCAAGCACGGTGACGATCCGAGTGACTCCCTGCGAGATCACCTGCTCGAGCGCAGCACTGAGGACCCGAAGGTGGCGCTCCCGACCGATCAGCGGGGCGTGGACGTCACCGGGCAGGATCGGGCGGGTCGGTTGTTGGCTTTCCGCCATTGGGCTTTGAGTGTCGAATGGTTTCAAGGAAGGCTCAAGGACGACGGTAGGGGACTCTCGGGAGATGGCCCACGCCAGTATGGCCCCCAATCTTGTTCGCGCTGGTCCCGTGAGTAAACACCGGAACAAACGCACGGGCGGCCCACCGACCCGTCTCCCTTGCCTACAGGGATATTGCGTCTCATCGCGAATTTGTTACACCCGCACCAGCGACCAGGAGCTGTTGAGGAGCGACATTGTCTCTGCCCGCCAAGACCCCCGCACAGCCCCTCCTGGACGAGAAACGGTCGTTCGGGCAGGGAGGACTCGACAAGTGTCGAGGGTGTGGCGCTCTGCACGCCAGCGAGGTCCTCTCCGCAGCTTTCGAACCCTGTCGCGACTGGGGGCACCACCACCCCCTGCCGGTCGGCTCCGCGGGTCCTCCCGTCATCGAGAACACCATCAAGGCGCAGCCGCCCGCAGGGTTCCGGCGGCCGAGCTTCCTACTCGAGCACGGCATGATCGACATTGTTTCGCCTCGCGCCGAAATGCGCGAGACTCTGTGTTCGCTACTCCAGCACCTTTCGGGCGGGCCTTCGTGAGCGATTTCAGATCAAGCCTCCAGCGCCTCTATCAACTCATCCCGCAGGGCCGAAAGCTGGGCCTCGAGCGCATGCAAGCCGCCTGTGCCCAGTTCGGCAATCCGGAGACTGCCTTCGAGTGCGTCCACGTTGGCGGGACGAACGGTAAGGGAAGCGTGACGGCTTTTGTGGCCTCAATGGCGCTCGCCAGCGGGCGGCGCGTCGGGATGTACACATCGCCTCATCTGGTCAAGTTCTCCGAGCGCATCCAGGTCAACGGACAACCCATATCGGACGCAACCCTCACCGATCTGCTGGACGAGGTCATGCGCCGAGCGCCGGATCTGACCTTCTTTGAGGTTGCGACATTGGCCGCCTTCCTCGCCTTTCGTGAGGCACGGGTGGATCTCGCGGTCCTCGAAGTGGGTCTCGGCGGTCGGCTCGACGCCACCAACGTGATCCCAACACCGCGAGTGGCAGCCATCACCCGGGTGTCCTTCGATCACATGGAGCAGCTCGGCCACACGCTGACGGAGATTGCCACCGAAAAGGCGGGAATCATCAAGCCAGGCGGCGTCGTGGTCCACGGCAAGCTTCATCCCGACGCTCGAGCAGTGGTGGTCGATAGGGTCGCAGCCGTTGGCGCTCGGTTGGTCCCTCTCGGGAGTCCCGAGCCCATCCCGGGCGCTCCACTTGGCTACCCGCGCATGGCGATGTTCGGGACCAATCTCGCGGTGGCGACCACCATTGGTCGAGAGCTGGGGTTCTCGCCCCAGGAGATGGCTCGAGGTATCGAGCAGACCAGTTGGCCGGGCCGAAACGAGCTTCTGCACCGAGCTGGCCAGGACGTGACCCTGTTGGATTGCGCCCACAACCCCGATGGCGCCGTAACTCTATCCCACGTGCTCGATCCATCCCTGCTCGCCGAGATCGAGTCGCGGCGTGACGTGGTCCTCGTGTTCGGCGCGATGCAGGGCAAGAACTGGCGCAGCATGCTGCAGCGTCTGGATCACGTGGCGGGTCATCGGATCTTCGTCTCGCCGCCCCTGGCGAGGGCGGTTCCCGCTCGAGACATGGTTGCCCAGTTCAAAGGCGATGTGGCGGACAATGTCGCAGAGGCCCTGATGCGTGCGCGTGCGCTCGTCGGGCCTCAGGGCGTAGTGGTGGTAACCGGATCCTGTTATTTGGTGGGAACGGCTCGGGCACTCCTTCTCGGGCTCGACGCCGATCCGCCTGCGGACTCCTGACCCAAAGACCGAACCCGTTCGCCGCATGGCGAGCACCACGCACAGGCTGGACTCCCTCGGGCACTGGCAGCATTGGACGGGAGAGGGCTGAACCACGAATGGTCATGGCTGCGACTCAATCGGTGGAGCGTCTGTGTGGCGATCTGATTGTCGGCGGGTTCGACTCTTCGGAACTACCAGCCCCGTACGCCGATGCCCTCCAGCGAGGGCGCCGGGCTGGCGCCATCCTGTTCCGTCGCAACCTGCCCTCTTGCGCCGCCGCCTGGGATCTGTGTTCCCAGATTGCTCGGGCGGGTGCGCTAGAACCGCCCCTCATCGCCGTGGATCAAGAGGGCGGTCGCGTGGCTCGGCTCGCCGCACCCGTTGTGGAGCTGCCCCCCATGCGCCGGCTGGGTGAGCTCGGCGACTGGGCCTTTGTCGAGGATCTAGCCTGGTTATTGGGCCTACAGCTGCGAGCATTGGGATTCAACGTGGATTTCGCGCCCGTCCTCGATGTGGACAGCAATCCAGCAAATCCCGTGATCGGTGACCGCTCCTTCGGCCGAGAGACCCCGCTGGTGGTCCAAGGTGGACGGTCCTTTGCTCACGGGCTAGCGCGAGCCGGGATCGTCGCCTGCGGCAAGCACTTCCCCGGCCACGGTGACACCGCTCTAGACAGCCATGTCGCGCTCCCAACCGTTCACCATCCGCGGTCCAGGCTCGACCAGGTGGAACTTCAGCCTTTCCGGGAGCTTGCACCTCTGCTGCCCAGCTTGATGACCGCTCACGTCGTCTACCCTGCCCTTGATCCCGCGGTGCCCGCGACCCTAAGCAAGACGATCTTGAACGATCTGGGGCGGCACGATCTGGGCTTCCGTGGAGTGTTCTTCAGCGACGACCTCGAGATGGCCGCTGTCGCAGCTCGATATCCGATCGGGGAGCTGGCCGTGCTCGGCGTCGCGGCTGGGTGCGATGTCCTGCTGGTGTGCCACGGTTGGGAAGCGCAGGAACTGGCGCTCGAGGGCCTCATTCGTGAAGCAGAACAGAGCGTCGCCTTTCGCGCGCGTTGCGCCGAGGCTCGACAGCGAGTCCTCGCCCTGCGGCGAACCCATGCGCCCGCGCCAGCACTGGACCCCGAGGAAGTTCAGCGAATCGGTGAGCGCCCCCTCGCACAAGCGCTCCGCGCGCGGCTCGCCGAGCTCCGCTAGAGTCCGCCCACCCTGACCCTTTCGCAGCGCTTCCGCTGCCTGGAAAGCGCCGTCTATTCCCTGTCCACGTCGAACGGCAGCTCGATCTGAACCGTCGGACGTTTGGATGCAGGAGCAACCCCCGCCTCGGCAAGCAGACGTCGCTCATGTTCGATGTCGGCCTCGATCACCTCTGGGTTGTCCAAGGCGAACGCCAGCGCGTCGAACACCTTGGCTGGACCAAGCCGGGGGTAGCGCTTGAGCAGCGTCTCGACCTTCGCCCCGTCATGGAAGAACGACCAGAGGCGACGCACCGGCACCCGAGATCCCGCCACATGCGGACTACCGCCGAGCACCTTCGGATCGACCCGCACGTGGGGGTGTGGAACGAGGACGATGGGAAGATTCACCGGATACCTCGAAACGATCTTGACTCAGGTCTGCCCCCGGCGCCGAATTTTCGACACTCGTGACGTCCCCGACGCCCACATTTCCCCGCATTCATTCGCGTACGCTGAGCCCTGAGGACCCGAGCCCCGGTGCCGTGCGCTCCGGACCGCGCGTGTAGGAGCCCCGGCCTTCGAGCTTGACTCGACACCCGCAGCTTTGCTCCGGCAGCGGGTGCCTCCAGGACCGTCGCACCCGCGGTTCGAACCGCCACCGCAGTGGCCCACCGTACCGGTCGCTTGGGCGGCTCGTGCGTCGCGACGAACGAGCCACCTGCCGGCGAACCGTTCGTCGCTCCAGAGCCGCAGTGAGACTGATGGGAGCTCTACAGCGCCAACTCGCGGAGAAGCCGCTCGGCAACCTTGGGGCCAGTGAGACCCAGCTCCTCCACCAGGAGCTCGGCCGGCGCCGAGTGAGCATAGTCATCAATGCCGATGGCCACGCCATCGAGCCCCACAATGCCTCGCCAGAACAACGTCGTGCCCGCCTCCACCGATGCGCGCCGCACGCCTCGAGGAAGAACGGCCTCGCGGTATTCTGCGGGCTCCCGTTCGAAGCGTTCCCAGCAAGGCACCGACACCACGCGAATTCCGATCCCCTTCTTGGAGGCGATGATGGCCGCAGCTTCAATGGCCACCGGAACCTCGCTGCCGGACGCCAGGATCACGAGATCGAGTTTCTTGGCGTCGCGCACGACGTAGGCGCCGCGCAGCATATCCCGAGGCGAGAACCCGGCGGGGCGATCGAATGTTGGAATGGTCTGGCGACTCGTCAGCAGCACCGAGGGTCCGTCCTTGCGCTCGAGTGCGGCCGTCCACGCTGCGGCTACCTCCAGCGAATCCGCCGGACGCAGCACGTCGAGGTTCGGAATCATGCGCAACGAGCTCGTCTGCTCGAGGGGCTGGTGCGTCGGCCCGTCCTCTCCGACGAAGACCGAATCGTGAGACAGAACGTGCAGGACACGCAGCCCCATGAGCGCCGCCAGACGCAAGCTGGGCCGGAGATAGTCACTGAAGATGAGGAAGGTACTGCCGAACGGAATGAAGAAGCCGGAGAGCGCAAGTCCGTTGCAGATGGCGGCCATTGCATGCTCGCGGATGCCAAAGTACACGTTGCGGCCGCCGAAATCGCCTGCGGAAACCGCTCCTCCACTCTCGATCTTCGTCTTGTTGGAGGCGAAAAGATCTGCCGACCCCCCGAGGAGACACGGAACGCGAGCGGCGACCCGCTGCAATGCTTTGTGGGTCAGGATGCGCGTCGCATCCGCCTTGGACTCCGCGGTCCCTATGAGATACTCGAAGAGATCCTCGGGCAGCCGCTGAGTGGCGAGGTCGAGCCACCGCTCCTTGCGCTCTCCGCTCACCAGGGCAAGCTGCTTCTGCCACTCCTGGTACGTCTTGCGGTTCTGCTCGACGCGGGCCCGAAAGAGCGCGCGGGCCTCCTCCGGGACGTGGAACTTGGGCTCCTCGGGCCAGCCACAAGCCTGTTTGGTCGCAGACACCTCGGCGGCGCCCAAGGGCGAGCCGTGCGCCGACGGTTTTCCGGCCTTTCCGGGCGAACCACGAGCGATCGTCGTTCGCGCAATGATGAGCGTCGGCACGCCCACTCCGGCAACCGCCGCATCCATCGCTGCTCGGAACTCGGCAGGATTGTGGCCGTCGATGGTGGTCGTACGCCAACCGACCGCCTCGAAGCGCTGTGCAATGTTCTCGCGGAACGACAGGTCAGTGCTCCCGTCGATAGTGATCTTGTTGTCGTCATAAACAACGATCAGGTTGTTGAGCTTCCATAGCCCAGCCAGGCTCGCGGCTTCTGCCGAGATCCCCTCCATGAGATCGCCGTCTGAAGCCAAGACGAAGACCCGATAGTCGAGCAGCGCCGAACCCGGTTCATTGACGCGGGCGGCCGCCAACTTGCCCGCCAGCGCCATACCCACTGCGGTGGCGAACCCTTGACCGAGCGGACCCGTGGTGGTCTCAACCCCGGGCGTGACGCCCCGCTCGGGGTGACCTGGTGTCCGGGAGCCCCCTTGGCGAAAGCTCTTCAGGTCATCTAGAGACAGGCCGTACCCCGCCATGTGCAGCAGCCCGTACAGCAGCATGGAGGCGTGACCGCACGAGAGTACGAATCGATCTCGGTTGGCCCAACTGGGATCCTCGGGACAGTAACGCAGGTAGCGGGTGAAGATGTCCACGCCGATACCGGCGAGCCCCATGACCGCACCAGGATGACCGCTGTTGGCGCGCTCGATCGCATCGACACCGAGGAACTGTACTGAATGCACCGCTTGCTCGAACGAATCCATGGCGCGGGTGTTAGCCTTTTCTGCGCCCGCTGGCCAGATCCCTGATGGCACTTATGTCCGTCCGACCAGCGTCGACAGTTGGTCCCGAGCCAGACGGCTGACCGTGGACACGGAAGTGCCGCGCTCGGTCGGACCCCTACTCCTCACGGATGGCCGTTTCTGGGACTGTTCCGTGGCGGATCCGCTCGTTGTGTTCCTCGAAGGTGCGACTAAACGAGTGTCGGCCACCACCCCGGGCAACGAAGAAGAGGTAGTCGGTGCGAGCCGGCTCCAGCACGGCGCTGAGCGCCGCGAGCCCGGGATTCCCAATGGGGCCTGGAGGGAGCCCCGAATGACGGTAGGTGTTGTAGCGATTGGCCGCGTCCCGAAGCATGGCCGGAGTGATCCTGCGCGTGTAGTCCGCACAGCTCGGGGCCGAATCCGGTTCGATGAGGCAACCATACCCAGCGGTGGGATCCGACTGCAGCATGCCACGCGGCCGAAAGGTCGCGTCCCTGAGTCGATTCAGAAACACGCTGGCAATGATGGGGCGCTCTTCGGCGATTCCGGCCTCGGCTTCCACGACGGACGCGAGAATGACCAGCTCTCTCTCTCCCCACCCGAACTCCTGCTGCAGCGACTGCATCGCCGCCTGATGACGGTCCATGACGCTCGCAAGCTGCTGCTTTGCTCGATGCACCAGGGTTGTGACAACGGCCTTCGGCTCGGTGTTCAAATAGAGCTCATAGGTATCGGGGAATAGGTAGCCGTCGAGGGAATCCCCCGTGACGCCCAACTGATGCGCTAGGGCGGAATCAAATGCTGCCTTCCGAAACCCGACCGCCGAACAGATGCCGCGCTGCTCGAGACGTTGGGCGACCTGGGCGTGATTCCAGCCTTCCGGGAACGTCACCGAGGTCCGTGGCCGCGTCGCGAGACGTGCCAGCTGCTCGACCAACTGCCGCGGCGACAGGTCGTTGCGAACCAGGTGCAGCCCAGGCTCGGGACGTGCGACGGCGCCGTAGACCTGGAGATAGGCGGCCATGAACATCGGGTTCGAGACCAGTCCGCGCTCGGTCATCAGTCGCGCCCCTTCGGTCGCGGAGGTCCCAGGACGCCACTCCAGCGCCACCCATTGACCGGTTCCGGGGCCAGGCCTCGTGGCCCAAACCCACAGCCCGATGAGGACGATCAGGATGGGAGCTGGGAACCCGAGCCAGAACCACCACAGGTTGCGCCCTGCACGGCGGCTTCTTCGCGGACCGGTCCCGCCAGTGCCCGCCGTTGTCGTGGACGATCCTGGCTGACCGCCGCTCCCCCGGGCTTGCGTGGACTGACCGCGCTTTGCAGGGCGAGATGCGGCTCTGGAACGCCGCCTTGGCGGCGTCACTGCCCCTCCGGGCGTCGCGAGTCGAGCCACGACTGAAGCATCACCGCGGCAGACGCGCTGTCGACCTTGGACCGCATCTGCCGCGAGTCGAGCCCCTGAGCCCGCAGCCGCGACGATGCTTCGACGGTCGTCCATCGCTCATCAATGAGCTCCACGGCAATCCCCGACCGCTCGCCGAGCACCGCGGCGAAACGACGCGCGGCTCGGGCCTTGGCCCCTTCGCGGCCGTCCATGTGGCGAGGCAGACCGACTAGAAAACGCTCAGCCGCCAGGTCTTTGGCCAAGACGCAAAGAGCATCGACTAGCCGGCCCGCGTCGCGACCATCCAGGGGCGGCCGAGGGTGGGCCAACATCCCAAGCTCATCCGAGACGGCCAGGCCGACGCGCGCAGCACCCAGATCGATGGCAACAACGCACATAGCGCTCCGGCCCTTTAGCACACAACGGGGCACCAGCGCTCGCTCGTCCAGAGAGAAGGATCAGCGTTCGCTTGACCTGGGGGCCCACACCAAGCATAAGCGCGAGCGGCGGCTGTCCGCCGCTGCCCCCTCTCTCTATTGAGATTCAAGAAAGCTATGGGATTTCGTGCCGTCAAGGGGATGAACGACATTCTCCCCGACGAGATCGGTCGTTGGCAGCGCCTCGAACGGGTGTTTCGCAGCACCGTGGAGCTGTGCGGGTTCCGGGAGGTTCGAACGCCTGTCGTCGAGCCCACCGAGCTGTTCATTCGCTCGATCGGAGAAGCCACCGATGTCGTGGAGAAGGAGATGTACTCCTTCAGCCGGCACGACGATGCCCTCACGCTGCGCCCCGAAGGCACAGCGGGTGCCGCCCGCGCCTTCATCGAGCACAAGATTGCGAACCGCGCTCCGGTAACGCGATGGTACTACCTCGGACCCATGTTTCGCGCGGAGCAACCCCAGCGCGGCCGGTATCGGCAGTTCTACCAGGCAGGTTGCGAGATATACGGCGACAGAGGTCCCCTGTCGGATGCCGAAATGATCGACATGCTGGTGCGGTTCTTCAACCAGCTTGGGATCCGGGAGCTTGAGGTCTGCGTCAACACTCTGGGCGGCGGCGAAACGCTGGACCGCTACCGGCAAGCGATCCGACAATACTTCGAGAGCAAAGCCTCGGAGTTGAGTGATCACGCAAGGTCCAGGTTGCAGTCGAACCCGCTCCGCATCCTCGATTCCAAGGATCCGCGCGACATCGCGGCGGGTATCGGTGCGCCGTCCATCCTCGAGGAGCTCGGTGACGACGACCGCGCCCATTGGGAAGGGCTCCTTGCAGCGCTCGACAAGCTGGGCACGCCGTACAAGGTCGAGCCGACCCTCGTCCGCGGGCTGGACTACTACACCCGCACGCTATTCGAAATTCGGGCAACCGCAGGCAAGATCGGCAGCCAGAACGCGATCGCTGGCGGCGGTCGCTACGACGGCTTGGTGGGTTCGTTGGGGGGAAGCAGCATGCCAGCGGTTGGTTTTGCGCTGGGAATCGAACGGGTCCTATTGGCCATGTCGGAACCGGCAGAGCCGCCTCGTCCCATCTGCTTCATCGCACCAATGGGCGCCGCGGCGGGACTCGAGGGTCTTCTCTTGGCCAAGCGGCTTCGGGAACGCAACGTCGAGGTAGAACTCGACGGCCGGGGTGGCTCGATGAAGAGCATGCTTCGGCGCGCCGACAGCATCGCGGCCCGCGCTTGCCTCATCATCGGCGAGAGCGAACTCAGTCGTCGGGTGGTCCAGCTCAAGGATCTGGTCGGTCACACCCAGCGCGAGGTCGCCATCGACGAAGCCGTTGAGGAAATCGCGGCGCTGCTTGCGCAGGCCCCAGCCAGCAGCGCGGAAGCCACCAGCGAGGGAACCAGTTGAAACCTTTGCGCTTCGCTCAGCCACTGGTGTCACCTTGGACGGTGGTGCTGGCACTCGCGTGGGCTTCACCCGTCCAAGCGCAGGGCATGGCGCCTGGAATGGGTGCCCCGCCTCCGACGACGGGTCAAACCAAGTCCAAGACGTCTGGTCCCGACGAAGCCGCGCCGGAGACTCACGCTGCCTCCGGTTCGGGCGAATCCTTCCTCCCTCCGAGCAGCGAACCCACCCTCCCCAAGAGCCCCCTCGAGGTTCCGGAGTCGATCCAGGGTCGAATCGGGACCGACACACACCTCGACGACCTGCCGCAGGGACGTGCAAAGGATACCGACCGCGATTTCTACGGCCTGTACTATTCCGAGACCTCGGGAAGCTATCAGTTTCGCGCGGCCACTCCGCTTTGGTTGGAGCGGAAGCAGCCATCCCTCAGCGACCCCTCCCGGCAGGACCGGGCCTCGCTCTTCGGTGGCATCTACTACAATCGTCGCAGCGCAGAACATAGCGACGATGTCCTTTTCCCGCTGTTCTGGAATCTCCGCAATCCTCTGGAAGGCAAGCGCACAACGATCGTTGGGCCACTCGTCAACCGGGTTGCCCCTGACGAACATGACAATTGGCTTGCGCCGCTCTACTTCACCGGGAAGCGCAAGGTCGGCGGGTACACACTGATTCCCCCGCTCCTCACCTACACGACTCAGGACGAGGAGGGCGGATTCAACCTCATTGGGCCAGGATACTGCTCGTACACGGGAGGCAGCGCCTGTGACACCCGAACCGCCAAGGAGATCGACTTCGGGATCGCACCCCTCTATTTCTTCGGGCAGGACGCGACGAGCCAGTACGAGGTGATCCCGCCCCTTCTCCACTACTATTCGTACAACGACCGCGATCTGTCATGGACCAATGTCTGGGGGCCATACTACCGCGAGCACACGCAGAAGCATGACATGCTCCACCTCCTCCCCATGTACTACAGCATATGGGGCAAGGACGAGCGTCACACGACGGTGTTTCCACTGTTCCACCATGGATACAAGGGTGACTCGTGGCTCCATGTCAACCCGTTGTTCCTTCTTGCGCGCGGCGAGAAGGGCGAGAGCACTTTCGTGACCTGGGGCTACGCCCGGTATCGTGGCCGCACTGAGCTCGACATGATCACGCCGCTGTACTGGCACTACCGTGATCCGGACACGAGCCTAGACCAGAAACTGCTGTTCCCCTTCCTCTACACGCGCACAGGGCCGCGGCAGTCCGACCAGGTATTCTTCCCATTCTGGGGTCGATTCGAGCGTTTCGGCGTCAGCAAGACGACGTGGGTCACCCCCTTCTACCGTCACTCCCACGACCTTCGTGGCTGGTCGACGTCCATCAATCCCCTGCTCCACTTCGGCCGCAACGGCAAACAGAGCTGGACGGTCGTGGCGCCTTTCTTCTGGGACTTTGCGGGCACCGAGTCCAGGAACACCGTCGGGTTCCCTCTCTACTGGCGCTTCAGCGACAAGCGAAGCGTGCAACAGCTGGTGGGTAACGTCTACTACGACGAGGAGAAGGTCACGGGGGGCCTCGACTGGCAGATCCACTTCTTCCCGTTCTTCTCCTATGGGGAGACACCGGCAGGGCATTGGTGGAACGTGCTATATGGTCTCGCCGGGTACACACGAGAGGGCTCGATGACGAAGATGCGAACCCTGTGGATCCCGATAGAGTTGTCCGGCAAAGACTGAAGCGCCGATCAGTCTACCTGCCGCAGAAGATCCCTGCCGACGATCCTGAGGCGCTACCGGGTACCTCCGTCACCGAGGAAGGGCACGAAGCGCACCCCCATGAGCCTGTCTTGGTCGAAAGAGGAGGGTTCGCTGCCCGCTCGGAGCCGCTTCCAGCGCTCGAGATACTGGACGGAGTTGGTGGGGCCTACGGGGATCACGAGGTAGCCCCCGACACGCAACTGCTCGAGTAGCGGCGGAGGAACCCGCTCGGGGGCGGCCGTGACCAGGATGACATCGAATGGGGCCTCCTCGGGCCAGCCCTGGTAACCGTCCCCCACGCGAAGTGAGACCCGGCCTGGGGCGTACCCGAGCCGACGCAGATTCGCTTCGCCGAACGCCGCCACTTCGGGGAGGTATTCGATCGAATAGACCTTGGCGCACACCTCAGCCAGCACGGCCGCCTGGTAACCACTGCCCGTGCCAATCTCGAGACACTTGGAGTCGGGCCTGGGCCTACCGGCTTCGGTCATGGCCGCAACGATGTAGGGTTGGCTGATGGTCTGGCCGGCCCCAATGGGAAGCGGGCGATCCGCATATGCAGCGTCCTGCACGATGGCCGGGACGAATTCGTGCCGTGGCACACGCTCCATGGCGGCTATCACCCGTTGGTCCTCGATGCCCATGCTCGCCATGAAGCGCCCGAGCTCCATCCGCTCAGAACGTCGCTCGCGGAACGCAGCGTGTTCCGCAGGAGCCCCCGACGCATTCGGTGCGTTGCGCTGACCCAGTTCCATGGTTGCCTCCACGTCGGGGGCCTTGTCGGCCCGCTCGCCGCGGGCACATGCCGCCATCAAACCGACGACCACCGCCCCAGACACCAGCCGAGTTCCTCGCCACATGATCGCTAAATCATGGGGCCGCCGGCCTGGACTTTCAACAGACTACTTGGCGGCGCCTGCAATACAGGGCGGCTCTGGGCGGGGGCCTTCCGGAAGCCATGAACGCGCCCGTTGATTGGGACCGGTCGAAAGGCTATGCGTCACGGGCCGTGAACGTGCCAAAGCTTGAGTCCTTCACGACTGCACGCATGCGTGGTCGCGAATTTGCCCCGACTGATCGCCAGCACCTGCTCGCGTTCGTCAGGGATCCCTCGCAGCTCGAGCACATGCTGCTCTTTCTCACGACCGAGGCCGAAGCCGACTCCTTCTTGGCCTTCGTGCTGGAGGAGGCAGCGAAGCTCCCTCGTCTCCAGTGGCACGTTGCCCTCGAGAGTCGCACCGACGGCCGCTTTCTCGGCAGCGCCTGCCTCATGCTGGAAAACGAGGCCCCTACGTCGGCCGAACTCGGCTACTGGTTTGCCCGTGAGGCTTGGGGCAAGGGCCTCGCCACCGAGGCCTCGGCCGCGCTGCTCGAGATGGGCTTCGAGAGACTTGGCCTTCACCGCATCTGGGGCAAGTGTCACGAGCGGAATCCAGCGTCTGCCCGGGTCATGGAGAAACTGGGGATGCGGTACGAAGGGACGCTCCGCGAGCATGTGTGGCTTCGGGACCACTATCGAAGCTCACGGCTCTTCGCGATCCTCGAAAGCGAGTACCGCGCGCTCAAGGCGGCCGGGTAGTCCAAACGTCAAGCCAGCATTGACGCCACAGACCGTGGCATGGGCGTCACCGTTGAGTGTCCCGCGTCGCGGAGCGACGCGGGTGTCCACGCATTTTGCGGAGCAAGCTGGGCGTGCGGACTGTCGAATCGGAACTCCGCGGTCAGGCTCGGTCTGCGAGCAAGGCGCTTCGCAGACGCTGCGCTAGCACTGCTGGCGCGGGGAAGTCCATGACCGCGCCGGCCGCGAGCCGAGTGGAGGTTGCCGACTCGAGGCGATTACGAAGCTCCACCGCCATGATCGAGTCCAGACCCAGGTCGGTCATTGGGCGGTGTGGCTCGATCTGCTGTGGCGATACTCCCATGACTACCGCAGCCGCATTCGTGACGATATCAAGGAGAATGCGTTCCGCCGCAACCGTGTCAAGCGTTGCTAGCTGCTCACGCAGATTGGCGACTCTCGCCTGCGGCACGGTGTGCGCCGCCAACAGTTCACGCAGCACGACGGGCTGAGCGCCCTTCTGCTTCGCGAGCGCTGCGATGTCCAGCCTTACCGGCACTCGGAGAGCATCGTCTCCGGCTAGTGCATCGTCGAGCATGCCGAGCGCGTGCTCGGTTTCCATGGGCAGGACGCCGTTCCGCGCCATCCGCGCGATGATGATGTCCCCCAGGTGACGGGTGAGGCCGCTCCGCTCGCCCCAATAGCCCCAAGCCAAGCTTAGCCCAGCGAGCCCCTGAGCGCGTCGGTGGTGGGCGAGCGCATCGAGGAAGGTATTGGCTGCCGAATAGCTCACTTGACCCGCGTTACGGAATACCCCTGAGATCGAGGAGAACATGACGAAGGCCGCGAGATCATGGCCCCTCGTTAGCTCGTGCAAGTGGTAGGCGCCGTCCAACTTCCCGCCGAACGAACACTCGAGATGCTCGCTGCCGTGGGCCATTAGGACACTGTCCTTGAGCGCGGCTGCTGCGTGAAAGACAGCGACGAGGGGCCGTTCGCTGGGCATTTCGGCAAGTATCTTCCGTACCGACTCGCGGTCGCCGAGATCACATTGCACCAACCGCACGTTGGCCCCCTCAGCCTCAAGCTCGTGCCTCACCGTGGCGTCCCCAAGTCTGCGGGAACAGAGCACAAGATGCCTCGCCCCGTGCGCGCGGACGAGATGCTTTGCCAGCAGCCCACCAAGCGTTCCCATCCCGCCGGTGATGAGCACGGTTCCGTCCGCAAACGAGCGCGTACGCGCGGGCTGGGTAGTGCGCTGCAACCGACAGAGCTGGCCCAAGCAAGGGATGGCCCGCCGGGGCTCGCGCCCGCTCCCGCCTCGTTGGAGTCTCGAGCCAGAAGCGCTTGCGCTGATAGGAATAGGTGGGAAGGCTCACCTTACGCCCATCCGATTGGCTCCAGAAGGCGTCCCAGTCGAACGGGTGCCCAACCGCGTTCAGTTCCCCCATCGCCGATAGGAGGGAGGCACGTTCGGGGCGAGCCCTCCACAGAGCCGAGTAGAAGAGCGTGTCGTTGGCGTTGATGACAGACTCTCTCGCCAGTGCGGTCAGCGTCCCGTTGGGACCCAATTCAAGGTACCCCGTTACCCCCTGCTCCTCAAGCGCCCGCACGCCGTCGACGAAGCGGACAGCTCGCCGCGCGTGCTCCACCCAGTACAGCGGTGATGCAAGCTCATCTCGGCTCGCGAGACGCCCCGTAACGTTCGACACGATGGGAATGCGGCTCTCCCCAAAACAGCACGACCGCACGCTGCGCTCGAACTCGGCCAACATGCTATCCATGTGCGGTGAGTGGAAAGCGTGGCTGACCTGCAGCGCCACCGCCTTGCGTCCACGTTCCAAGAAGTGAGCCTGCACCTCGCGCACGGCGGAGTCGTCTCCGGAGACAACGCAGGCCTGCGGCCCGTTGATGGCAGCAATATCCACACTCCCGTTCGAGGTCCGCAGCACTTCCAGCACCTCCGCTTCGGAAGCTTCTAACGACACCATCGCGCCATCGGCTCTGCACGTCTGCATCAGTCGCCCCCGGGCCGTGACGAGCAGCGCCGCATCACTCAGACTCAGGATGCCAGCGACATGGGCGGCCGCGAGCTCGCCGATGGAGTGACCCATGAGCAACGCAGGGCGCAACCCCCACTGCTCGAGCGTGCGATACAGCGCCACTTCGAGAGCGAAAAGGGCTGGTTGAGTATACTCCGTACGATTGAGAGAGTCCGCCAGAGGTGTCCCCGGCGGCGCGAACATCACCTCAGGAAGC
Organism: uncultured Polyangiaceae bacterium; assembly: GCA_964424695.1. Lineage (GTDB taxonomy): Bacteria > Myxococcota_A > Polyangia > Polyangiales > Polyangiaceae > JAEWRL01. The sequence continues at coordinate 22,588 of CAYRKE010000030.1, read as the reverse complement.
GGAACGTCGAGTCCACCCGAGAATGCCGCGAATACGCTATCCAGCGCCTGGCGAAACACCGGCGTGGAATCGTAGAGCGCCTTCCCCATGCGCGCTCGCTGACTACCCTGACCGGTGAAGAGGACCGCGAGCCTCCCATGAGGCTTGACCGCACCAACAGCGGTTGCTCTGCCGGCTTGCCCGCTCGCAAGAAGCTCGAGGCTCTCGCACAGAGACTCGCGCGAGTCGACCACGAGCGCCGCACGCTGGGTGAAGGCGCAGCGCGTCTTGCACAGCGAATAGGCAATGTCCACCAGACGCTGTTCGGGGCGCTTCTTCAGCTGCTCGAGGAGCTGCCGAGCCTGGTCGCGGAGCGCCGGCTGGGTTTCTGCGGACAGCAGCACGGGAGTTGCCAGCTGAGGCTCGGTGCTCACGACCAGAGGCGTGTCGGAGAGCGGCGGCTCCTGCACAATGACATGTAGGTTCGTGCCCCCCAGCCCGAACGAGCTGACCCCGGCGATTCGGGACCGATCTCCCCGCGGCCAGGCCCGCGCCTCGCGCAGCACTTCGAGCTCCAAACTCGACCAGGGAACGTGCGGGTTGAGCTTCTCGAACGGAGGTTGACCTGGAAGCACTTCGTGGTCGAGCGCCAGGACAACCTTGACCAGCCCCGCGAGACCTGCCGCCGCCTCGAGGTGGCCGAGATTGGCCTTCACCCCGCCGATCCAGAGCGGGAGTCCAGGGGTTCGCCCTTCGCCGTACACCGCGGCCAACGCTTGCAGCTCGATCGGATCACCAAGCAGCGTGCCCGTACCGTGGCACTCGACATAGTCGACGGCGCTCGCGGACAAGCCCGCTCGCTGGAGGGCTTGTTCCACAAGCGCCTGCTGGGCAGGGCCATTCGGTGCGGTCAGCCCACTGCTGGCTCCGTCATTGTTCATGGCGGAACTGCGAATGACAGCCCAGATGCGATCACCGTCACGCACAGCGTCCGAGTGGCGCTTCAAGACAAGCGTCGCGCCGCCCTCTGCACGACCGAACCCGTCGGCCACCGACGAGAATGGCTTGCATTGCCCATCCGGCGCCAACACTCCCAGTCTCGAGAGCGTTACGAAGTTCCTCGGCGACGCCAAGACGTTCGCCGCCCCCGCAATGGCCTGACTGCATTCTCCCAGGCGCAGGCTCTGGCACGCCAAGTGCACTGCCGCGAGAGACGATGAGCAGGCGGTGTCCACCGCCAGGCACGGACCATGCAGCCCGAGGAAGAAAGAAAGACGCCCTGCGGCTACGCTCGGGGCATTTCCGGTGGTGGCGTATCCTGCTGAAGGATCGTCGAGATCGACTCGCTCGGCATAGTCGGTCGCACTCAACCCCACGAACACGCCCGTAGAACTGCGGCGGAGGCGCGACGGTGCCAACATCGCACGCTCGATCGCTTCCCAACTGAGCTCCAGCAGCAGCCGCTGCTGCGGGTCCAGGCTGAGCGCTTCGCGAGGTGAAATGTGGAAGAAAGCGGCGTCAAAGGACTGCACGTCACGCAGGAAGCTTCCTCGCCTGACGTAGCTGCGCCCCGAAGCGCTCCGATCGGGGTCGTACCAATCATCCATGTTCCAACGGTCGGAGGGCACCTCGCCTACGGTGACGAGGCGCTCCATCAGCACCTTCCAATACCCCTCCAGATCCTCAGCCTGCCCTGGAAAGCGGCACGCCATCCCGATAATGGCGATGGGCTCGTTCAGGTCCTGGTCGAGTGCACTGGCACTGGCAGTCGAACTGGACACGCCCAGCAGCTCAGCGACCAAGTGGTCCGCAAGACTACTCACATTGGGGTAGTCGTAAAGGAGAGAGGCCGGCAGCACGATACCGAGCTCGCGAGAGAGTCTCGCACGCACCCGCACAGCCATCAGAGAATCGAAGCCCTGCTCAGCGAACCCGCACTCCTCATCGATGGCGTCTGGGCTCCGCGCGCTCACCTTGGCAGCGACCTCACGAACGAGGCGGCGCAGACTGTCCCGGGTATGCGAGCCCGACTGGGCTCGCAAGGGCACTGCATCGCCGCCAGAAGCGGCCTGGAGCATCTCCTCGTCGGCGTAGAGCTGCTCCAGTTCCGCATGGAATTCCTGGAGCAGCCGCTCCCGAATGACCGTTCCTTTGGGGCTGAGGGGGATGCGGTGCGCATCCTCTGGACAGACCGAAAGCACTAGATCCGGATCTAGCTGCGAGTGCGCAGGCAACCCCGCATTCACGGCATAGAATGCTGCCCGAATCGTCGCTTGGTCGGGCGGGCTGGGGCGCCTGTTCCACTGCAACACACATGCCAGCCGCAGCCGCCCGGCCCCAACCACCACGACGCGTTCCACGTCCGGCCGCAGGAGTGGAGAGAGCATCTGCTCGATCGTGAGCGCATTACTCTTTTCCCCATTCACGTGGACGAGCACGTCGTCGACTCGAACATGAAAACGGTAGGCCCCAGATTCCGTGCGTAGGAATGCGTCACGAGTAGGAAACGCGGCAAATCCGGCGGCACTGGTTAGGGTTGGGCAGTCGCCGTGAATAATCAACTGGCCGCCATCGCCCTCGAGGTGCCAGTACTTCTCGGGCACCACAGGGAACATGTCGCGCCAGTCGCCTCCGCGCGGATCGCCTCGGAAGACCGCCCCCACCTCGGTCATGCCATGCTGTTGAACCGAGCGCGCGCCCGCCGCGGTCAGTCGCGCGCCAAGCGCCTCGCTCACCGGCGCTCCACCCACAACGATCCACCTCAGACGCGACAACGCTTCCGCTCCCCCCGGTAGATCGAGAATCTGTTCGATCATCCACGGCACCGACGACAGCAGCGTGAGCGGCTCGCTCTCGAGAAGCGCAAGCAATGCGCGCGCATTGGCCTCACCGAAGTAGTAGCGGCTCTTGACTTCGTAGGTGTGAAGCAGCTCAGACACCAGCCCGAAGGAATGAAAGAGGGGAAGCCACCCCAAGGTTGCGTCCTCCGCGGTCCAAATCCCCTGCCAGCGCGCCCGCTCGAAGCTCAGCGACGCAAGCAAGCCAGCTCGGCTGAGTGGAGCGAGCTTCGGCTGCCCGGTAGTGCCCGACGTGTGCAGGATGAGAGCCGGCTCCACGCCTTCGCACCCAATTGGTGGCAGCTCCGCCCCTTCGTACTGGCTTTCCTTCGCGGCTGGTGAAGCTCACCCGGAGTTCGCCATCAACTCGCCACTGCAATACGGAGTTGCGCTCGAGACCGTGCCGGTTGCACCCGCGCCACTTGGGTCTCCCTCTTCGGTGGAGCCGCGACCATTCTTGCCACTGCAAGCGCGGAGAAGGAGGCCAAGCACCAGAAACCGGCCATAAACTGCAGCCCTGCGCACGAAGTCCGCCGACGTCGATGCTGGTGGCTCCATCGTGGCGCCATTCCCCAGCCATCGAGTCTCGGCTCCCCGCGTGAGGGGTGCCGCCTTACCCCGGCGTCCGCCCTGCAGAGGCGCGGGATTGTGCCCATCCGACGTTGTTCGACGGGCGGCGGCTGCGGTAGTTGATCGAACGCCCTACTTGGGTTCCTCACCGGGAGCGGTCACGTTGGCTTCTAGAGTCTCGGTGGGGGGGGCCTTGGGTTCTGCAATGGGAACGGGTGGATTCGGCTCGTACGGCTGCCCTTGAGAGGCCTGCGGCCAAGGGCTCTGATGAGCGCTGGAGTGTTGTGGGTAGGCGCCAACGTCCTGGTAGTGGGTGGGTGCCACCGGGTACACGCCCGTTGCAGCCCTCCGCGCCATAAGGCTGGTCTGATGCCTTCGGTACCACCGTATCAGGAAATAACCGAGCCCACCGATGATGGGCGACCATGGAAGCAATGCCGTGATCAGCAACACCAGTGCCTGTCCTGCGCTCACGAGGCCCGACCAGGATCCGGCCAGGGTTCGTCGAATGCGACCGGTCAGGGTGCTTGGCTTGCCCGCCGAGAAGCGGTCCTGAGTTGTCAGTTTGACAACGAGCTTGCTCAGCGCGACCTGGCTGTCGAGCAGCCTCAGCTGGCCCTCGATGGTCTCGATCCGTTCCCGTACGCGGCCGAGTTCCCGTTCGACCTCCAGGAGATCCTTGACGTCGTGGGTCTGAGTCTGAAGCAGCTCGAGCAAGCGACTTTCGAGCTTCCTGGCGTTCAGCACACGCGCCTCGGCATCGTAGTACTCTTCGGTGACGTCGCGAGCACGCAGACTCTCTTCAAGAACGGTACCCAGCTTCGCACAACTCGCGACGAAGGCGTCTAGCTGGTCTGCTGGTATGCGCAGCGAGAGCGTGGCACTGGAGACCTTGTCGTCGCGGTGAACCACGTCCGCGCTCTCGACATAGCCGTCGACCGACGACAGCTGTCGCTCGATGGCAGACCTTGCAGTCTGGTAGGAAGTCACCTCGATGCTGAGTTCGGCATCGCGCACCAGCTTGCGCTGTACGCTTCCAGGACCACGCCGTGGCTTGCCAGCTTCTCCGGGTGCCTTCCCCGAAGTGCTCTTCGTTGCTTCAGCAGAGGGCGGAGGGGGCCTTTCCTCTGCTTTGCAGGCACCGGTGACGAACGCCAGGACAACGAGCAGCCACGCGGCTGCATGGCGCCATCGCAGTAAACGGTTGCCAGATGACCGAGCGCCCCAGGTTGTCTGAGCCAGCCATGACGTGCTTCGATTCACGGCGGCAGGATACCTGACCGGAACAGTCGCTGCCAAGGCTTGTCACGGCCGGTTGTCTGGGTGATGCTGACCCAATTGATCCACGCGAGAGGAGCGTCGGTGCAACAGTCACGATTCAGCATGGTAACGATGCTCGTACTGGTGGCGTGCCAGCAGGAACAGCCGGCTCCCACCGTCATCGAGGTCCCAGTTCCGGTCCTGTCTCCTTCGGTCGCCGCCACTGCAGGCACCTCCGCCCCTGCGCCAACGGCTGCAGTAGGCGCGTCGGCGGCACCCGAGCCCGCACGAGTCGGAGGACTCTTCGCCGAGCAATTGCCCAAGGGGCTCCCCCCATTCGATCTGACGCCTGTCGATCTCGACGTCATGACCCAATCGACGGACCTCGACACGGAAGCCGGCAAGGCACTGAAGCGGAAAGAGTACGCGAAGGCCGTCGAGCAGTACGTCGAGGCACTCAAGGTCGATCCGGGAAACCGCGGCGCTCGCTACAATCTCGCTCGCGCCCTGGTGTTGAACGGGCAGCACGACGCGGGGCTCGGCGTACTCGACCAGTTCTACCAGGCGCAGGGGTGCTATCCATGTGAAGCTCTGCTGTACAAGGCATCCCGAGACCGAGACTTTGCGGCCATTCAGTCGCGTCCCGAATTCAAGGAGCGCACCGAGAATGCTGGCAAGCGGCTGCTGACCATCGAATACGCGGCGAAGGTGGTGCTAGCGTGGCTCGAGAAACCCCAGCTCGACAACCTCACTCCCCTCGCCGACTCGCGAACCTTCATGGTGCTGGAGCAGAAAGGGGTTGGCTTCAAACAATTCAGGGGAGCCAAGGCGTTCATCGAGTACGTGGTGGACAACGAGAAGGAGAACTTCCCAAAGGGGCGCATATGGGGCGGTAAGATCGGGCCACCCACGGGCATGTCCTATCGGTGCCCGAACGAGTGCTGTGAGATCGACACCTATGAAGCACCGCGAAGACGCAGTGTGCTGCGCCAGCTGTGCTTCTCGGCCCAGGGAAACGTCGCGGTTTCGCTGTACAAGCTGAAGGTGGACTGAACTCGCCTGGCTCTTCTCGTGGCCTAGCACGCGCTCTCGGAGAGGGCGGCCAGCGAGGCGTCCTTGCCTACGAGACCGATGAGCGCAACGTCGCCGGCGTGCGCCTGCAGAAAATGCCGAGCCTCGCCATCGAGCCCCGCAGCGATCCACGCACGTAAGGCCAACATGCCATCGTCTGGATCCCGGTCTCGATCGTATAGGCCAGCGAAGAGAGCCGCGGCAGCGCTGGGAAGCTCCTCAGTGACGCGGCGCGCCACCTCGCGGATATCTGGAGATGGAACGTCCTCTGCGATTTCCGCAGTGTGCGCGGCGGCGGCTGCGAGGTCTCCTGCTGCGAGCTCGAGTCGAACCAAATGAGCGGTAAGCTCGGTGCGCGCGTCACCGCCACTGCGAGCCGCGCGCAGTAGCTCGAGCGCCTGCCCGCTCATGCCAGTGGACTCGAGAACGGCTGCCTTGAGGCGCACCTCACAAGCTTCACCCAGCTGCTCGCACAGCGAGCTCGCCACGGCAACATCGCCCAGCTGAATCGCGGCCCAGGCGGTCAACGTCGCAGCGCGCTCAAGCCTCGCCCGATCCCGGGTGAGCGCAAGCGCGCCCCGCCCCATGGTGGCGGCCTCCCCGTAGTTGCCGACCTCGAAAGCCCTTGCTCCCCGACGAAGAAGCTCGTCGGCCGCCGCCTCAGCTTGGGGTCTGTCGCGCTCGGCCTTCTGGAATGCGATGAACTGGCTGACGCCGGCCGCGGCCAGAACAATGGCCGCCAGATCGAATCCGAACCCCCTCCACAGCGCTGCCGCACTTGCGAGCCCAGCGATGAGCGACACCGTGGCCGTAGCCCGTCTTCGAGAAGGCCCCATGGCCAAGGCCAAAACCTGTCCCCCATCCAATGGCAAAACGGGCAGGAGATTGATGACAGTCCAGAAGACATTCAGCTGCGCCAACATCTCGAAGAGCCAGGTCACCGCCGAGTCGTCGCTCGCCATGCTGCGAGTGGATGTGGCAACTTGAGCATAGAGCCCGACGATGCCGGCGACCGCCAACAGCAGGCTCATTCCGGGTCCGGCAAGCGTGATGAGAACGCTTGCCCGACGAGTCAGTGGCCGAGCCGACCTCCATGACGTTAGGCCTCCCATCATGTGGAGAGTGATCACGGGCTGCTGACCGTACCGCCTCGCCACCAACGCATGGCCCAGTTCATGCGCCAGGATCGAGACGATGAGCACCGCCGTGATCATTACCAGCTTCGGGATCGAGCCGTGCAGAGAGGAACCGAGAAGCAACGCCAACAGCCAGAACCCAGGTTGCACGAAGACCGGGAAGCCCAGGAGGTGGAACCGCAGCTGTCCCATGATCTCGTCCGCGCACCGAATCAGGCCTCAGAGCCCAGGCGCTCCTTCAAACGCCGCAGCAGCTCCGGCAGCATCTCGGGACCGGTGATCCAGGCATCCGCGAGTCGGCTTGGCCCTGATACCGAGAGGCAAAAGACGCGCTTTCCGAACTCGCTACTCGCGCGACGCACCAGCGCTCCATCGACACGAGGATCGGCTAGGCACAGCACGAAGTCCGCATCTGGATAGCACTCAGAGAACCGCCGCAGCGCGTGTGGCACGTCCAGGCTCACGTGGCGTACCTCCACGGCGCGTCTGCTTCGACCCACGATGTAGGGGGTACCCCGCAACCGCTCCTCGAGCAACGGGATGAGAATGCTGGTTTGCAGGGCCGCGCACTCCATCCCGGCAGAACCGCAATGCCACAGGGCCACCCGCGGTCGAAACTCCACGGCGCTTCCTGGCGTGTGGCGAACGAACTCGCGGAGGACGGGTTCGACGAGCTCGCGGAGGTCACCGTCACTGTCCGCATCTTGCGGCGACCACTGCCCCTGTGCGTCCCGCACGACAGTACCGTACTCCGCAAGCCAACTCAGGCGCGGCGGAAGCCCCCAGGACTCGACGGCTTCGCGACTCCGCCGACTCACCCCGCACACGCCGATGAGATCCGCCAACGCTCCCAGCGCGCCCAGGTTCGGGCTGGAGGGCAGGCCATCACTGCTCAGTACCGCCCCCTCCCCCACCAGGATCACTGGGGTGTTCGCGGCTCTCAGGCGCTCGAGGAGCGGAGACGTGTCGAGAAGCAGGGGCTCCCCCGTTGCCCGGGGCCGCGTGCCGGCAGCACGCAGGCGGTCGAGGAATCCGTCAGCCCACCTTGATGCCGTGTTCTCGTCGACGAAACGCCGCATGTTGCGGAAAGCCTCGACGTTCGGGGGCTGCCCTTCCAGGCAGTCCGCCAAGACATCCGAGACCTGAAGGGCATCATGGGGGTTCACGAGCCTCGCTCCCGCCAGGTATTGTGCCGCACCGGTAAATTCGCTCAGAACCAGGGACGCCGGGCGGTCCTTCTTAGCCGCAACGTACTCCAGAGCAACAAGGTTCATTCCATCGACGAGCGGCGTGAGCAGTGCGACATCCGCAGCTCGATAGAGACCCATGATGCGCTCACGGCTGATGCTCTGGCTCACATAGACCACGGGGGTGAAGCTGGCACTGCCGAACCGCCCGTTGATGCGCCCCACGAGCTCATCCACGTCGCGCTTGAGCTGCTGGTACTCCTCCACCGCCATCCGAGACGGCTGCGCCACCTGAATCAGCACCACGCGCTGGCGGAGCCGCGGGTAGCGCTCGAGCATCGTCTCGAACGCCCGCAGCTTCTCGGGAATCCCTTTGGTGTAGTCAAAGCGATCGACCCCCACGACGATGCGTCGCCCAGCATAGGTCGTTTGGAGGCTCGCTAGCTCCTGGCGCGCCTCCCGGCTCTCGCCCATCCCGCGGATCTCGTCGGGATCGATCCCAACGGGGAGTGCCCCTACGTCGACGATCCGATCCCCGACCCGGAGCGAGCTGCCCTCGATGCTGGCCCCAGCGAGCCGTGCGGCGGCCTGTCGGAAATGGCCCGCAAATTCGTGCGACTGGAACCCCACCAGATCCGCTCCGAGTAGGCCCCGAAGCACGGCTTCCCTCTGGGGCAGCGCGCGAAAGACCTCGGCAGCCGGAAACGGCGTGTGCAAGAAGAATCCAATGGGGTTCTCGACGCCGCGTTCGCGTAGGAGCTGGGGCACCAGGCTGAGCTGGTAATCGTGGATCCACACCGCGTCGTTTGGCGCCAGAGCAGCGCACAGGCTGTCGGCAAACACCTCACTCACGGCTCGGAACGCGTGCCAGCCCTCGAGATCGAATCGGGCGCGGTCCACCCGCCCGTGGAGCAACGGCCAGAGGGTCTGATTCGAGTAGTTCTGGTGAAACCCCTGCATGTCGCCTTCAGCGACGAACACGGGGGTGCTGGAGTAGCGGCGCAGCTCGCGCCGCACTGCCTCGTGCTCGGACTCGGGCACGAAGGTACCTGGCCAGCCGAACCACTGGAATGGGCTTCGCTCGAGCACCATGTTCAGGGCAGCCACTAGCCCCCCCGCGCTCGGAACCGCTTCCCAACCGTCGCTCCGCCGCGCAAGGGTCACGGGCAACCTGGCTGATGCAACGAGGAGGCCACCTACTGACATCAATGTACCTTATGTCATGCACTCTACCCCGATCCAAGACTGCGAGCTGTGGAACGGCGGGTTTGGAGCTCTTCGGCGCCTTGCCTCGGTCACGAGACCAGCCAGCCGCCCTTCCCGGGCAACACCCAGCGAGGACGCACACCCGCGTCCCCGCGCCTCGTTCTCACCGACTCACGGGCTAGGGGCGGGATCCTTACTCGTGGATCAGAACCGCGGTTCCCTCGCCCATATCCGTCCCAATGTTGATGCCGTGCCAACCTTCGGGAACGGGCGGATCGGTCCATGCGAACACGATGCGGGCATCCACCGGCGACAGGTTGACGCAACCGTGGCTGCGAGGCGTGCCGAAGACGTCGTGCCAGTACGCACCATGGATGGCGTAGCCCGCGGCAAAGTACTGGATCCAGGGGACGTCGCGGAGTTCGAAGTCCCCCGCCCCACGACGACGAGTCACACCGTACTCCGGGTGACGCCCCTTCTTCACGTTGAGCAGACGCCGTTGATCCTCTTGGCTGAGCTTCTTGCCTTCCTTCTCGGCCTGAACGAGCCGGGCGACCGTGGCCTGATCCTCTGCGGTGAGCTTCATGCCGCTCCCTCCGCGCCGCCCTCCCGCGACGCCCGCGTTCTCCTCGGCGTCCATGGCAGCAGCGATGTGCTTGCTCTTGAGGCGAAACTCGCCCTGGGGAGTCGACAGGGTCTTCTCGGGGTCTCCGAGACCGTCCCGGCCGGTGGATACCAGCGTCGCGTACCAGGGGCGCTTGCCCTCAAAGAGCACCATGGTCTGCTGGCGCAGCGAGATGTCGATCCATTTCTCGCCCTTCTCTGCTGCCGCCGGCCACCTCTCGGGTAGGGCAACGATCGCGATGTCTCCGGACCGCAGCCACCGCGACGGATCCTTCTTCGTCTGGACGAAGCGCTGCCCGCCAGCCCAGCGGGATTCGCCCGAAATCGGCACGATGACGCGCCGAGGAAGAGCCTCGCGCTCGCCGGCACTCGACTCGGAGAGCTCGTACGTGTGCGCGTCGGCGGGCAGAACCCACGCAAATGGCATAGGAAACTCTGGACTAACTTGCACGCCGTGAAAGGGGGATCCGGTATCTGGCTTCACTTTGGTGGAGGGAATCAGACGCAGATCCACGGTTACGGCGAAACGACGCTCGAGGTCCTCGTCCTTGGTCATGAAGGCCCCCACGAAGCTCAGCCCCGTCTTACGCCGAACGCGATCGGCAAAGAGGGCCGTTTGCGGCATATCGTAACCAGAAACGTTGGGGATCTGCCGAACCCCGCCGCTGAGCCAGAACGGCGGCGGGTCGTCTGGACCAGTGCCGCCAAACAACTCGTTGGGGCTCTTCTCAGTGGATGCCTTGAAACCCGGTGGGCGCGCGGCCCCCCGCCGCGGAAGGCCTCGCGCATCGAGGATCACGTCGTTCGCCCCCAGGGTCACGCGCTGCACCTCGCCTTCGTTCTCCCGAAACCATTGGAGGTGCTCCTCCAACTTGAACTCCCGAGCCAGCTGTTCGCGCTTCGTGGGGATGCGTAGGTACTGGGGAGCCGTCGCACGAACAAACCCGTAGTCGTAGGGCAGCGGCTTCGAAAGATCGGGACGACGCGCCGCGGCTCTCACGAGCGGCTCGTTCAGGTTGGTCGTCGCGTCCTCACCGCAGACGTAGCCCATGGGGTAGACGCGGAACCATTCCTTCTTGCAGCCCTCGCCCGAAACCGGAGCAGGATCCCGCGAAACGACGCCCCCCAGGCGGATGTATCCGAGGCGACGCGAAGCGGGGTTGGGCAGCTTGTAGACGGTCGCCGCCAGCACCGTCGCTGCCAGGGATGGAGCCGTCGACGGCGCATGAGTATCCAGTTCTCCGTGGTCCACCACCAGCGACGACACCGGCGCGCTGAACGCGCTCGCTGACGAGTTCGAAGCTGCCGGTGAACCGGGTTTCCCTTTGGAGGAGGCCCCGTCGCAGCCGCCGAGCGAGAGCAGCAGCGGCAGCGGCAGCGGCAGCATGCCAAACCTGAAGACTCGCCCGAACATCAGGCCGACGAGGTGAAGCATCGTTGCCACCAATATCAGCCCAGCCCCGGGGAGCAAGCGCCGAATCGCGAGCACCCAGGAAGTCAGTGGGTCGCATCCCAGGCTGTCCTCGGAGCCTCTTCCACCTCTCCGTCGATCACGGGTGCGGAGTATTCGCCTCCGCTGGCCCCCTAGTCGGCACGAACCCCTGCGACCCTCAGTTTCGACGCGATTCGTAGGGATCCGGGAGGGGATCCGCTCTCAAGGGCGAAGCCTCCCGCGTATCGACCTGAGCGGTACCCGCCATTTCCTCGGGACTGCCTTCCGGGACCTCGACAGCCCCTTCCGGCAGCGGAGGAAGGTCGTGCTGCCGCGCCGATTCGGAGCCGACCCAGAACACCTCCGGCACGGGGTAGTACGTGCTCGGGTAGGTCTTGGTCGCTGTCGAGCCGTCGGGCGATCGGAGCCACACGGTGCTCACCACATCGTAGCCCGGGTTCCCCTTCTGCTTCCGCTCCACGAAGTCGGGGCCGAGCTCGGGCTTCACCCGTACCCGTCTCGTGAAAGGGTGAGTCCCAACCACGCCGTAGGTGTGGCGAACCTCGCCCGGTGGCTCTCGGCCCAGGAGCTCGATGCGGATCGTCGTCTTGGTGGGCAGGAAGGCATGAACGATGAGCGATGTGTCGTGGGAATTCTCGATCTGGAGGTCGACCTCGCCATCAATGACGGTGGCGTCCAGCCCAAGGGGGGCGTATCCGCTTGGTCTGCTGTGACTACGCCGGCGCAGGATCCGCAGGCCGCCGAACACGGCCGCGGCATGAAGGGTGGTGGCCACCTGACACACGCCTCCGCCGTATCCTTGTTCCAGCTCGTCTTCGACGATGACGGGCGCCTCCACGAAACCGCGCTCCGGCACGCGTTTTCCCACTGTACGATTGAAGCTCAGAACGCCTCCGGGCGGGATCACGGTCTCGTTCAGATAGCGAGCCGCAACCGCGATGTTGATCGCCCTTCGACCGGCCTTGCCGGCGAAGCTGGTCTCGTACCTCGAGAGCACCTTGGAAACGTCGATGTTCCCCAACATGCTCGAGGTGACTTTCGCCGGAATAGCTCGAACCACCGGAGCGAACACCGCTGGATCGGAAGGTGCCGCATCGCGCAGGATCTGGAGCGTAGCCGGGACGTCCAACTGTCGCCCGGGCACGTCGTCGATCCGGCGGTGCAGACGAAGCTCAAGCCGAGCATTCACCGGCTCCCGACGCACCCATCCGGCAACCCTCTCGAGGGACGCAGCAGCCCGCCGCTCGTCGAAGCGCCAGCGCAAGGGTAGCTCATCGACGATGTATCGGGCCGTGAGAACCCGCCACGCGCGGCCGATGAACCCCGTCTGACGAGCTCGGCCTGCCACCAAGGCCATGGTCTCGGCCACGTCCACCTCGACTCCGAGATCACCGAGGGTCACCTCCACGGTCTCGTCCGGCAGGGCCAGGTACGCCTCATGCTCCATCAGCACGACGCGGCGACGCTCGAGCCAATCCCCCAGCGGCTCTTCTGCAGGAGCCACTTGGTCGCCGATGAGCATGCCGGGGGCCGCCCCGTCCGACGGAGCTGCCAGAGCGTACAGCGCCAGGGCGAGCGTTGCCCCGAACAGAGCAGCCCCCAAGACGCCCGCGATCATCAACACCCTTGACACAGCCCCGCAATACTAGCGGCGCCCCAGCGTGAAGCCCAATTCTTGCTTGCTCGGCATGGGGGGCAACCTCGACACACGGGGCGGGCGTCACACGGACGGCCAACGGACCCGCAGTCCTCAACCGCACCCGAGTGCCCAAGATATCCCCGGGATTTACCGTCCGAGGAGCGGCTCCGCGCGGGCATGGTCCCGAGCCAGCTCGACGTAGTGCAGAGCGCTCTGTCGCCCACCGCGGCACTCCTCCGCACTGAGCTCGCGAACGACCCGGGCCGGCTGCCCCCGAACCAGTGTCCGCGGCGGGACCCGCATGCGGGCCGGCACGAGGCTTCCTGCTGCAACAAGGGCGTCCTCTCCCACCTCGGCGTTGTCGAGAAGCACCGCCCCCATGCCGATCAGTGCCCCGTCGCCGATGGTGACGCCGTGGAGCACGGCGGCGTGACCGACCGTGACCTCGTTGCCAACGACGGTGTTCGACACATCGGTCGTCATGTGGAGGATGGCACCATCCTGGATGTTGGTGCGGGCTCCGATCCGAATCGACCCGACGTCCCCGCGCAAGACCGCCCCGTACCAGATGTTGGCGTCCTCACCGATGAAGACGTTGCCCACGACGACTGCGGTCTCCGCGAGCCACGCCGATGCCGCAATCTGGGGAACGAAGGTCGCGTAGGGTTTGATGAGTGCCATGCGCATTTCCTTTCACACTGGGAACGGCGCCGTCGATGAAACGCGGCCTTCGCCTGTGCCGGCGGTGCCCGGGACGGTCGCCGCCAGCGAATGAGGGAACTCCGCGGATACGCGCCCTTCCAGTGAGTTTTTGTACGCGGCGGTGATGGTAACCTCCACGAGCTGACCAACCGCGCTCGGCGGCGCGGAGAGGTGAACGATCTCGTTTCGCTCCGTGCGCCCCTCTATCCGCCCGTCCTTGCCGTAGCCGTCCAGAAGAACGCTCTGTGTCGATCCGACGAGACCGCTCAGATGTCGCTGCCGAAGTTGCTCAGAGAGCTGGAAGAGCTCGGTGAGCCGCGCCGATTTCTCCTCTTCCGGCACATCGTCACCCAACCGAAGAGCCGGCGTCTTGGGCCGAGGCGAGTATTTGAACCCAAAAATCCCAACGAATCCGATTTCTTCCACAAGGGACAGGGTATCCTCGAAGTCGCGCCGCGTCTCGCCCGGAAACCCCACGATGACGTCGGTGCTCAGGGTCATTCCCGGCACCTCAGCGCAGAGACGTTCGCATCGCTCGACGTACTCGGCTCTGCTGTAGCGCCGAATCATGCGCCGGAGCACGGCATCACTTCCAGACTGGACCGGCATGTGCACATGGCGAGCCAGCTGGCGGCAATCCTTGTGTGCCTCGATGAGGGATACCGTGAGGTGCCGCGGATGGGGACTCGTGTACCGAAGTCGTCCAAGCTCGGGGATCTGCGTGGCGATAGCTCGAAGCAGTGCGGCAAACTCGCTCTCGTCTTCGCGGGCTGCGCTCGTGCGCGTGTGTTTCCACGGCGGCTCGCCAGTCTCCGGCGTACGAGGCAGGGCTTCCGATGGGTCCCGATAGCTGTTCACGGTCTGGCCGAGCAGGGTGACCTCCCGGACCCCAGCCCTCACCAGCATCGCGATCTCGGAGAGGGTATCCCCAGAAGGGCGATATCGTTCGGGGCCGCGCGTCGTGGGAACGATGCAGAAGGAGCATCGCTCGTCGCAGCCCTTCATGATGGTCACGTAGGTCGCTGGAGCCACCTGGCCCTGCCTGGGTTTGGCCCGCAGAAACCGAGGCGCGCCAACATCGAAGGAAGTGCAGACCTTGGGTACCCCCCCCAGCTCGATGTCCGCCAGAAGAGCGGGAAGCTCGGGGATGTTGTCCGGGCCCAGCACCACATCGATATCGCGAACCTGGCTGATCAGCCGCTCACCCTCCTGCTGCGCGACGCACCCCGCCACGACGATGATCATGCCTGGTCGATTCCGCTTCTGCAGAGCGAGCCGTCCCACCTCGCTCCGAAGCTTCTGTTCGGCCTTGTCCCGGACGCTGCAGGTGTTCAGCACGACGACGTCCGCCTCGTCGACCGCCTCCACGCGTCGGTAACCCGCGTCGTCCAGCACCTCCGCCATTCGCTCGGAGTCGTGCTGATTCATCTGACACCCGAAGGTGATGAGGGCGTAGGTCGTCATACTGCGCCTGACTCGAGAAGCGAGCAGTGGCACCCGGGCGTCCCCGCGGGTGGGCTCGGATGCCATGGCGAGCGCGGATTCCGGCAGTCGTCGTCGAGCCCCTGAGCCTGAGGCCCCCGCGGCGCGAAGCGGATCGCTCGGCGTCCTGACAGGTCGGAAGGCGTCAACCGATACCGTCTTGCCCAGAGGACGTGCCGATTGGCGCTGTGCGCCAAGGGTGTTGCTGGAACCTTGGGATTCGACGGATTCATCATGGCGGACGGAGTGGTGCGTAATCAGGGTGGCGGGGCGCCAGGGGTTCGCCAGGTAGTTAGCACGGCCGCGCCGGTTGACCCATTGATGTCCCCTGCCTATCTTTCCCTGTCTCGCGAGTCGGTAGCAATGACGACGCGCTGGCTCGATAGTCGGCGCACCGGGCGGGCAACACGAAGCATGGAAGACTTCCAGAATCTCAACCAGCTGCTCGAGATCAGCGTGACGAGGTGGGGGCAGCGCCCATTGTTCGGGTTTCGCCACCGTGGCGGCTGGACTTGGATCACCTACGCCGGTTTCGCGGACCTGGTGGCACGCTGTCGCGCGGGTCTCGCCCGGCACGGGCTGCAGCGCGGCGACCGCATCGGCATCGTTTCTGACAATTGCGTCGAGTGGGCAGCCACCTGCTACGCCGCCTCGAGTCTCGGGGCAGCGCTCGTTCCGATGTACGCCGCACAGACGGCCGACGAGTGGGAGTTCATCATCCGTGACTCCGGAGCTCGGCTCGTCATCGCGGGAACGACCTCCATCGCCCGCGCGCTCCAGGAGCGCAGAGGAGTCCTTCCGGGGCTCGAACACTTGGTTTCTTTGGTCGACGCCCCCGGGACCGAGGTCTCTTGGGCAAGCCTCGTCGAGTCCAGCGCGGCCCGGGTCCCCATCGTCGAAGTCGGACCGAGCGATATGGCGGCCATCATCTACACCTCCGGCACCATGGGGGTCCCCAAGGGCGTGGTACTCAGTCAGCGTAACCTCGCCTACAGCGCCTCGGCCTCCCGCAGCATCTTCTCAGTTACGGAAGCCGATCGCTCCCTTTCGTTTCTGCCCTGGGCACACGCTTATGGGCAGACCTCGGAGCTACACACCCTGCTCTGCGCGGGCTGCTCCATCGCCATCAATGACGAGCTCGGCCGCCTGATCCCAAACCTTGCTGCGGTGCAGCCCACGGTACTCATCGCCGTCCCTCGCATTTTCAATCGCATCTACGAGGGAGTGCGCAAACAAATCCAGGGGCGACCGCGACCGATTCGAGCGCTCTTCCAGGGTGGCCTCGGTGCCCACGCCCGCCGGAGCCGAGGAGAGTCCCTGAGCGTGCTCGAGCGAGCTACCCTCGCACTCGCCAACCGCGTCGTCTTCGAGAAGGTCAGGCAGAAGTTCGGCGGCAGATTGCGATTCGCGGTCTGTGGAAGCGCGGCTCTGAACCCGGAGGTGGGGAGCTTCATCAGTGCGCTCGGCATCGCGGTACATGAAGGGTACGGGCTCACCGAGGCGAGCCCTACCGTTGCCGCCAACACCCCAGGCGCCCACAAGGCAGGGACGGTGGGGAGGGTACTGCCCGGAGTCACGGTCGAGGTGGACCTGAGCAAAGGAACCACGCAGGGCGAGGGCGAGATCATCGTGCGCGGCCCCATCGTCATGCAGGGCTACTACGGCAAGCCCGAGGAGACTCGAGAGGTCCTCTCGCCTGACGGTGCCCTGCACACGGGGGACCTCGGGTTCATCGACCCAGACGGGTTTCTCCACGTCACGGGGCGGCTCAAGGAGCAGTACAAGCTCGAGAACGGCAAGTACGTCGCGCCTGCTCCCCTCGAGGAGCAGCTCAAGGAGGTCCCGCTCGTTCTCCACGCCATGCTGCATGGGGCCAATCGCCGTCACAACGTCCTTCTCCTCGTCGTGGACCCGGAGAAGACCCGCGCCTGGGCAGAGCAGAACGGGATCGCGACCGACTCCGACCTACTCAGCCACCCGGAGCTCAAGCAGTACCTCGGCGATCACGTCAAACGAATCGCCACCACTTTCAAGAGCTACGAACGTCCCAAGGGGCTTCTGATTGTCGACGATGACGTGAGCGTGAGATCCGGTCTTCTAACGCCGACGCTCAAGCTTCGACGCCACGCGATGCTGGAAAGATACGAGGCGAGGCTCCAGACCCTCTACGAGAGTTCTTGACAATATCGATGTAAGAATCCAATTTCGAACGGGTGAAGCTATCAAGCAAAGGCCGATATGCGATTCGCGCCCTGTTTGACATCGCGTTCTTCAGCGCGGGCGCTCCGACTCAGGTGAAAGACATCGCAACGCGAGAGAGCATCCCGCCGCGATTTCTCGAACAGATCTTCCAAGACTTGAAACGGGCGGGGATCGTCGGCTCGAAGCGGGGGCCCCAAGGTGGCTACCACCTCTCCCGTCCGCCGAACGAGATCGCACTGGGCGACGTGATCCGAGCGCTGGAGGGGCCCATCGCCCTTGGTGACCGCGGCGATTCGGCCGCGCGCCGACGCGCCGGGCACGAGACCCGCCGCGTCACGGACTCGGTGCTCGCCGAGCTATCTGCCAAAGTCACGGAGTGCTTCGACTCGATCAGCGTCGCCGATATCTGTGCCCGGGCCGAGGCGCTCGGGCTCAGGAGTCCTGCGGCCGAGCGCTATGTCTACGTCATCTGAGCCGGCTCCCGCGCCACGGCGGTGCGGCAGGCCGTTGGGCTTCGCTCCACCCCTCACGGAAGGGCTCGGAATCACGAGGCAGGACCTGTACACTCCGCAGGGCAAGCCCCATGGTGGCCGACCTCGTGGGCGCACGCGATGCGTCTCCCGGGCGCACGCGGAGAAAGGAACCCACATGGCGATCACGGTACGAATCCCTCCCCCCCTGCAAGGTCTCACCGGAGGCGCCGTGCAGCTCGAGCTCGACGGCGACAGCGTCGGTGCGGTCATCGACGCCCTCGAGGCTCGGTGTCCGGGCGCAAAGCGCCTGATCCTCGACGACAAGGGGGTTAGAAGGTTCGTCAATCTCTACGTTGGAGACGAGAACATCCGCTTCCTCGACGGGCTCGACACGAGGGTGCGTGATGGCGACGAGCTCAGCATCATCGCCGCGTTAGCTGGGGGATGAGGTCTTGCACGAGATCGACACTCGACGCTCGCAGGGCGATACGAGGGGGCCTCGGAGGCTTGCTCGGACGCTGGGGCGTGGGAGCTGGCCAGGCCGGTGTTGCTCGCACCATCGGCTCGGAGCCTTGGCCTTGTTGTTCGGCACGGCACTGGCGTCAACCCCGGCTCGAGCCGATCTCTTCGCCGATGGTGATGCTCTGTACGCCCGGCTAGCCCAGCACTACGCCGTCCACCGGCTGGGGCCGCGAGTCCTCGAGCAAGGGGGGACCCTCCCCGCCGCGCCGAGCCTTCCGATGAGCGATGATGGCAGCGCGGGCTGCGCCACCGTTATCGTTCTTGGCCCGCCAAACGCTTCGTTCACCCTCCGCATGGGGGACGCCGGCGCCCTCGAGCGGCGGTCGACGATCCGCTGGGAAACCGAAAGCGTGGCAGGGCTCGCCGATGTCATGCGCTGCGGCTCTCGGCGCCGCGAACTCCGTCACTTGGCGGTCGAAATGCGGTCGCCGCGCGCCGCGGTCGAGCGATACCTGGTGATCTCTGAGGGTCCCCTGCCTCGTGCCTTTCGCTACCTTCCCTCGCGAGAGCCTAGCCCCCCACAGCCCGAGTCGTCAGTGCCAGTACGCGTCAGCATCGCTGCCCAGACCAAGCGGATCGCCCTCGCGAAGCAGAGCTATACCGTGGCGGGAGCGGAAGAGCTCGAGTCTCTTGGCCTGGAGGCGTCGGTCAACGGATCCGGCGAGGTCACGTTACCGTTCAACCCCGGCTGCTATCGCCTGAGATTGTTCGCTGCCGACCCCCCCCCAGCGCTTCTCCTAGACGCTCAGCTCAGCTGGCCTGATGGGGATGCCCCGCCGTCCGGCGACAGGCTCGAGTCCCTGGACGTCGAGCTGCGGGCCTGCGTGGTGCGTCACACCTCGGCGCGCTTGAGGTTCGTGGGCGCCAAGCCGGGCCAGCCCCTTGCCGCCGTGCGAGCCCGTTTCCCCCTACCCCAAGACCTCTCTGCCCACTGGGGAGCTGAAGGAGCTGCGGCTCTGGCCCTGGCCCTTCATGAACAGCAGGCGCTGCCGCCGAGCGGCGTGCCGGTCTTCGATTCGCTGGGAAGCGGAGGGGCGACCGTGGTCCACCTCGACGTCATCCCGGGCGCCTGCTACGTGGCGGCTGTAGCGCCGCTTCGCGAGATGACCGCGCCCATCGTACTCGCCGCTCAGCTAGGCATCGAGCACCGACAGAACTCCTCGCCAGCCGAGGGTGTTGGCACGGCCATCGCCTTCTGCGCCCCGGCGCTCGAGCGGATCCCGATCGAGGTGGAGTCCTCCCCTCGCGAATCGATGTGGCTGCTGGGAATCTGGCAGGTGAGTTCTGACTCCTCGAATGGGGGCGGCGGATGAAGTGCCCCTCCCGACTCCTGCGCGGCATTCTCGCGTGGTGTGCGGCCGCTTGTGGCGCGCCCGGGCCGCGGGAAGCGCAGCAGTGCCCCCACGAAGCCCCCGCGCCGTTCGGCGTGGTGGGGGCCCCCCTTGAGCTCGAGCGGTGGCTCGAGCCGGCTGCCCATCGGATCAGTGCCCCCCCCCACCGCGACGTCGTCCTCGTGGCGAGCGGCGCGCTCGCCGCGGGAGAGCACCTCGACGCCGTGTTCTCGCTACCCAGAGAAGACTGCGCGCTGCTGATGGCTCGCGGCTCGGTGTCTGCCACGGATCTCGATCTCTTCGCGTACGCGGATGACGGTGCCGTGCTCGGCAGCGACGAGGCCACGGACGCGACCCCCGCCGTCCTGGTGTGCCCACCTCATCCGGAGCGCTTCCTGGTGTCGGCACGCTTGGCCAAGGGCAATGGCCTCATCGCAGTGGGAGCCCAACGGCTTCGGCCGGCCGAGTCCGCCAAAGCGCGCACGGCGCTCGGCCTCGACGATAGCCCCCCCCGGCTGGGCAACGGCGATGCGCGTTGGCCCGATCTCGCCGAACGGCTCACCGCCCACCGCGAGCTCGTGGGCGGCGAATGGGAGGCGCCCAGCCGGCGCGTGCTCCCGGCAGATTCGCGGCTGCCCACCCACGTCTCGGTCAACGTTGCCAAGGGTCGCTGCGCCGACGTCCTAGTCCTGCCGGATGCACGAGTTGGGCACCTCGACATGGCAGTGCTCGACCTCGAGGGTCGCGTCGTGGGCCACGCCCTGGCAACCGGTCGTGAACGGTTCGTTGCGGTCTGCTCGGGCCGCGACACTGGGTTCACGCTCCGCCTCCAGCCGCAGAGCGGGCACGGCACCGTGGCTCTCCTGCTTTCGCGAAGCCTCCACGAGGGCGCCACGGCGCTCGACATCCCGGCGATCCACCTCGACCCAGCCACGACGCCGTCCCTCGATGCTCAGAGTCGCGTTCTCTCGCAGGAGCTCGAGGAGCGCGGGTATCCCGCATCGCCCGCTCGGCGCGTCGTCCTCCACGCCAAGGACGTCCCTGGAGCGCGGTCCGTCGAGCTCGGTCCCGGCTGCCACAGACTGGACTTCTTGGCGAATCTCCCCGTCCGCAGTCTGGAAGTGAACCTGTGGTCCGCCGACGGGACGCTCCTCGGGACCGCCCAGGGAAGCGTGCCCCTCGAGCTCGTCACCTGCACGGAGCGCGTCAAAGCCAGACTCGACGTTCGCCCCGAACCCATGCCGGGCGACGTGGCGGTGGAACTTCGCACGCTCCCTCGAGCTCCGGACGCTCTCCGACGGTCACCCCTGGCTGCGAATCGGCTGCTCTCGCGCATGCTGGGGCGCGGCGTGGTCCGCTCCATCGGTCAGGTCACACGGGTCGATCCCGTCGAGCTCGATGCCACGAGTCTTGTCAAGCTCCCGCTCACATTCCCGGTGGGTCGCTGCGTGGACACGACCATTGCCCTCGGACCGGGTTCGGCGCGCGGCGTCGAGCTCACGCTCCGCGTCGAGCAAACCGGCGCCCCGCTCGCCTTTGCGCGAGGAGCGCTGTCGGCCGCCGCACGCGTCTGCACCCTGGAGCGCCCCGAAGCGTTTGCCGTCACTGTCGAGGCGCGCACGCTCTGGGGAGCAGGCCCAGCGCTCTTCGCGTCGCGCCTGCTCGCCCCAAACCCCTAACTCAATGAACTACTCACACGACCCGGCGTCGTTGCAGGACAGGCCCTCGGCGCACTCGTTCAGCTGGAGATCCCCGGCCTCGCAACAAGGCTGACCTTCCCCACCGCAGTCCGACTGGCACATCGAACCGAAGTCTGAGTCTGAGCCCACGCAAGTGAGCTCGCCCTCGCAGCGCGGCGACTCTGCCTCCTCCGGACAGCACGATTCGCCTGCGGCGCCACAGGACGTGCACACATCCGTATCATCCACCGTAGTGCACTCAAGGGACTCGTCGGCGCAGCCTCCCGTCGCGGACGCGAGGCTCTCGTCGCAGCACGACTGTCCTTCGCCGCCGCATGCATCCTGACATTCGTCGCCGAGACACACCCCACTCTCGCAGGTGCCGGTGCCGCCGCTCGTCGCTGGGCAGCAGGCCCCACCGGGCTGTCCGCAAACAGCGCAGAGACCGTCCGCCAGCAGCCCCGCGCCCTCGCAAACAAACCCGCTCCCGCACGCTCCGCCGCAGCACGGGAAGCCCGCTTGACCGCACCCACTACACGAGCCGGACTCGCAAGTGCCCCAGTCTTCGCCGCACGCCTCACCTGAAGCCAAGCATTCGTCATCGACGCAACACCCGCCCCCTTGGCATTGGCTTCCGGGGCAGCACGCCTGACCAGGTTCACCGCACGCGGCGCACAGCGACGTGCCCAGGGTGACGGTCATGCAGTAGGTGTTCGACGCCGTGCAAACGTCGTCTTCGCAGCAGGGCTCCCCGGCTCCGCCACAGTTGTCCTGGCTTGACACATCGTCTGGCGCACCGTTCCCATCACCGGGCGTGGTCGCATCGCCCGCGCCTCCGGCAAACCCCGTTTCCCCGCCCGTGCCCTCGGCGTTTGCCCCACCCCCCGTTCCCTGGGAGCCGTCGCTCGATGAGTCGCTGCTGCAGGAAACGGCGGTAAAGCCCGAAGCCAGTGCAACACAAAAACCCGCGATAATGCTGCTAGCCGTGCGATGTCCGAAAGCGCTCATGCCAATCTCCTCGCCTCGAGTCTATGGGTCAGCCGCTTGGAGTTCAACCAGGCTGCGATCCATGGCCGCGCACGACGGAAGGTTGCAGCACGAGTTCACGGTGACTCGACGCCCTGCCGACTGCAACTTTCTCGCCATATGAGATGCGACAGTGCTTCCTTCGTACTACTGCCCCCGGATATAGGCGCAATCGGCACAACAGGGGCAGTTCGTTCGAGAATAACTAG
>CAYRKE010000029.1:0-52233 GCA_964424695.1 uncultured Polyangiaceae bacterium | reverse complement strand
TTCAACGCATCGTCGAGGTGCCCGAGCGGTACCGGGAGCTGGTTCTGCCCCGCGCCCACGTCTCCGTAGCGCTCGAAGTAGCCGACTCCCGAGGCGTAGAGGCGCACCCTGACGAGCGGCAGGGTCTGGTGCTGACGGGCGGTTCTGTCGTCTTCCGCGGATTTCGCTGGGCGCTCCCCAGCGCAAGCGGCGCAGAACGGCAGGAGGAGCAGGGGCAATGACAGGATGCGGAACGGTGAACTCATGGCGCGAGCATTACGCACTTGCCGCCCGAATGTTCCCGACCACTTCTAGGTCAACTGGCCTGATGGCGCTGTTGGGCGGAAGCAAACGCCATGCGACTCGAAGCAGACGACAAATCCGGCTCGAGTTCGCTTGAAGCTAGGGGACCGGCCCCTGGTGTGATGCCGGTGCGTCGGCGACCTCCGCGCTCGACCGGGAGGGCGAGGTCCTGAAGCCCGCAGGCTGAGGGGTCGAGCGGGAAACGCTACCCGAGGTGCAGCACGCGGGCGTTTAGCGTCCGTGCAGTAGCCGGACTGTGTCATCGGAGGGAGCCCGCCGTGAGTGTGCCAAAAGAGTGCTGATCGCGCGGGCGTTGCTGGCGAGCGAAGCGGCAGGGGTAGGTACTTGCCAGCGGTTAGTGGCGACCCCACGATCCAACCCTCGAAAGGAGCCAAACCCCCATGATCATCGTTACCGGAGCTTCCGGCCATCTCGGCCACCACGCCGTCGAACAACTCCTCGCCAAGGAGTACAAGGTCGTTGCTGCCGTCCGTACTCGCGAGAAAGCACACGATCTCGCTGCCAAGGGCGTCGAGGTTCGGCACGCGGATTATGACCAACCTGCCACGCTCGTGACCGCCTTTCAGGGTGCGCAGAAACTACTTCTGATCTCTGGCTCCGAGGTCGGCAGGCGCAGCCCGCAGCACAGGGCCGTCATCGACGTCGCGAAGCAGGTGGGGGTCGAGCACATCGTCTACACGAGCCTGCCCAAGGCGGACACCGCCAGAATGAAGCTGGCAATCGAGCATCGCGAGACGGAAGCGTATCTCCGAGCGTCGGGCATACCGTATACGATCCTCAGGAACGGTTGGTACATCGAGAACTACACCGAACAGCTCGGGAATACTCTGAAGCTCGGCTCCCTCTACGCAGCAGCTGGCGGCGGCAGGGTGTCAGTTGCGCCCCGTGCCGACTACGCGGCGGCAGCGGTGACGGTTTTGACCTCGCCGGGGCACGAGGGTAGAACCTACGAGCTCGGTGGCGAGTCGCTGACGCTGGCTGAACTCGCTGCCAAGTTCTCGGCTTGGGCTGGGAAGCCAATCCCCTATGTCAGCCTGCCCTTTGCGGACTTCAAGGGCGCGTTGATCGGGGCAGGGTTGCCGGAGATCTTCGCGGATGTCCTAGCCGACGCCGATGTTGGGCTGAGCCGCGGCGAGCTGCTGGTCACCTCGGGCGATCTCGAGCGCCTCCTCGGTCGCAAGCCAGTGAGCGTCGACGAGGTTTTGGGCAAGCTACCCAAGCCGTAGGGCAGGCTGGGCGTTTCCGCCAGCGAGTGCGATCGATCGAGTCTTCTGCCCCGCCTTCAACGTTGCCCTCCACACAGAGCGCGCCGAGCTCAGGCTACCTGATCCACGGTGGGGGCGGTCCGTAGAGCGTGGCACGCCGGGTCACGTACCCCAAGAACTGGGTGGTGATGGCCTGCACCAATTGGCCCGCGGCGTTTACTTCGTGAATGACCCCATTGTTAGAATACGCAACCAGGGTGTTGCCGTTCGGGAGCCGCTTTGCGCTGCCCAGGGTGTTCGACTGGATTCCACCCGAGTAACTCCAGATTTCTGTGGCAATCCCCTCGGTCCAGCGGTATTCGCGGGCGACCGAGGTGGCGCCGCTTCCCTCGTTGTTGAAGAGCAGGAGGGTGTTGGGGGCGGTCAGATCGTGGTCATGCTGGCGCTCCCAGCTCGCTCCCGAGATCGTGGGTGAGTTGCCGCCGAGCACCCACGAAAGCTCGCCTGTCCGGCTGAAGGCCGCGATCGCGTTCCAACTGAGGACCGAGACGGTATATAAGCTCTGCTCGGGCCACCAATTGATGGCGTTCGAGTGGCAGTCGTTCCCGTGCGCCGGATCGGCGTCCGCTACCTCGTAAGTCAGGGAGGTTTGCCCGGTTTCCGGATCGAGCTCCATGATGTTGTCGCACCCGCTCTCGGCGTACTCGATGTACGCGACCTTGCCGTCTGGACCCATGCAGAAGTCGTGATGGAGATCGGGCACGTCATAGGCTTCCTCCCCCGTGCCGTCCATTCGCACTCGCGCGAGCTCGCCGAGGCCAACGGGGCCCACGTTCAGGTTGCCCATGAACAGGTAATGGCCGTCGTATGACATTGCGGCCTCGGTGCAGTCATTCGTGACCGAATTGCGATACCACCAGACGACATCGCCCTCTTGGTCGAAGATGAAGGCATACCCGGGTGCCTCCTCGCCCCCGCCCGCGCGGCACGACATGGTGAAGCCTCGGTAGACCTCGTCGGGTCGTGGGGTGTCGAGGGTGATGGTGGGCAGACCGTTGCGAATCGGTCCGGTCGTGATGGTCTCGACGTTGCTTGCGCAGATGGCCCCGTCGCGCTCCACGACGATCTGGTAAGAGTATGTCGTGCTGCCTTTCATCCCGAGGAGGAGGGTCTGATTCGAGCCTTGGCTCGGCTCGTCGACGGGCGCGCGGTACTCCCAGGCACCAGCGGTGCGTCCGAAGTCGATACGCGCCGCAGTGATGGTTTCCGGGAAGGCCCAACTGACGATGCCGACGGTGGGGATGCTGGTGCTCAGGGACGATTCTATCGAGAAATCATCGGGATTGCAGGTTGAGCCCGCGCTGTCCACCGAACTTGCGCCGCCAGCGGACGCCGTGCCAGCGGATCCGCCGCGTTCCCCGGTTGTCCGGGCAGCGCCGTCACAACCGACCGCGTCGACGATCAGGGCGGCTGCAGCGGCGAGGATGTGACGTCGACGGAGTTTTCGGGCGCGCCCGCTTCCCCGAGCGGGACGCTTTCGACATGAGGCAACCAGTCCGACCCAAGAGTGCATAGCCAAAGTGAAGTCCTGGCCAGACACGGTGCCACGAAACCCCCGGATCGGCCCGTCATCGTTCGGCCTATCCGACGCTGCCCCCGGTTGCCCGCCAACCAGTACAATCTCATGCGATACCACGCAGCCACCCACCACGTTGGTTGATGCGAGGAGTATCGCGAATATCCCGGGATCGTGCGAGAATGGTCCTTGGAATGAGCCTGGCGAAAGAACCCGCGCGATCCAGGGGAAGAGGGGGAATCGGCCTGGTCTCGATCGTCGCGGTGACGGTTGTCAGTTGCTGGCTGGGGTGTAGGGGTCGTGCGACTCGCCCGGAGCCCGTGCATCGTGCGCACCCCTCCTCCACGGCGCCCCACCCCCTCCAATCGGTGGAATCTGTCCCCTCGGGCAGTCCAGCATCCTTCCGATGGGTGGAATCTGTTTCCTCGGGCAGTCCAGCGCCCTTCCGATCGGTGGAATCTGTGCCCTCGAGCACTCCAGCGCCCTTCCGATCGGTGGAATCTGTGCCCTCGAGCGCCCCTCCGCCTCTCGCGACCGTAGAGGGTATGGTCGTAGTCTGGACGCGCCCCGATCCGGACAAGCCTACCGCAGGAAAGACCTGGGAGGAGGTCAGCTACTTCTTGGACTCGGAGGCGGCGCCCATCGCGCATGCTCCAGGGATCAGGGTCGTCATTCAGGATCGCTTGTACCGCGTCGAGCGTGAGAAGCGGCGCGGGCCCAAGCTAACTTGCGCCATGGGAGAGCCCAACGTCATCTACCCCGAGCGGCTACTGGAGCGTCTCGTTCTCGTGCCCGAGGCGGAAGGGGTGACCATCGAGCTCGCGGGCTTCGCTCACGCGTCCGAGGCCGACATGCCGGACAAGGAAACCCATGAGCTCATGGCATCTTTGGGACCCTACCTGTTCATTCGGACCATGAGCGAGGTGGGGTGCGGGGCTCATCCCTTCTACGGAGTTGCTTTCCGCGCGGTCGAAATGCAGAATGGCAAGGTCGTCGACGTCCTCCCACCAGAAATGTTCGCTCATGACAACGAGCTACTCGAGGGTGCAAAGCGGGAGTTCAACAAGGTAGCCCAGGCCGGCGAGACGGGCTCGATGCGGGATGGCAAGGTGGAGATCTCCGACATCGAGACCACCCTGGCAATCCCCACCTTCTCGAGAGCCGGTCTCGGTTGGTCGATCCAGCTCACCGCGGCGGCCAGCTGGGCTGGGACCTATGGGGGCTGGTCCGGGTACAGCCGCTCCGTATTGCTGCCCGCACCCCGAGTTCCCGCACGATTCGCGGCGTTCGCTGAGCTTGGCCAGCGCGTCGCGCAATTCCTCACCAGGCGCCCGCAACACCGGGTGGTCGGTGCTGGTAGCGGAAAGGTCTCCCTCCCCCGAGACGCAACGCCATCGGTGTCACGCCGTCGTCGACCTGCGTCACCCTGAAGCACCGATCCGTTCGCCGGCTGTGCAGGGCTCGCGGCGCCGCGCCGACCTAGGCCATCCTTGGCGAAAGGGCTGCCGAGGAGGCTTGTCGCAAAGGATAGCGTCCACGAAGGGCCGCGAGGCAGGGTGTTGTTAAGGCTATCCTTTGCGAAAGGGGCACGGATGAGTCGTGAAATCCGCTGAAATGTGGGGGAAGCGATGCGACAAGTCGTTCGGGAATCGTCAATCTAGGTAATGAGTACGTTCGCCATTCCCATCGGATGCGCGCCGCGCGAGTTCCCGCGATCGGGAGAGCAGTCCTTCGCGGGCCCGCTGATGGGTCTGACAGAATGCCTGGCAACGGCCGGCAGCCCCCGCACGAGGGGCGAGGAACCCTGGCCAAGTTCCGAAGACTGTCAATACGGGTCCTCCAATGGCAATGGCCCCGATGGGATGACATGCGTCGAAGGGCGGTGCATGCACAGGGGCTAAGGGGACGTTTGCTGAGCTGGTGACGCCGGAGGCGGGGCGGGGGCTTTCGGCGTCACCACGACGGTGTGGAACGACGACGAATCGGGCGGCAGAAGTGCGGCCCTTGCAGGAGGTCAAGACGGTGGCGGCGAAGTGGTTGGTGGAGCGGCCGGGGAACCTGTGGGAGGTGGTCCCTCCAGTGTTGGCGCCATGGGAGGTGGCGCCATGGGAGGTGGCGCCGGAGATACTGGTGATACCCCGAGCCAAGCGGGCGGCGGAACCAGCGGCGGAACCAGCGGCGGAACCGGCGGTGAGGGTAGCGGACGCGCTGTAGGGCACCAGCAGCAGCGGCCGGACCAGCCAGTGCAACAGAGCAACCGCAACCGTGCCAGCGCCGGCTCCTGTGGCTGAGAGAGCGTCAGCACCGGCTCTACCGCCGTCCGAATGATCGGTGCCGCTCGAATCCCACGTATCCAACGATGCGTCGCGTGATTCTCTCCTGAGCATTCATTCCCGCTTGGCGCCTTCCGCTGCTGCGGGGTCGGGTGGCGGTTGGCTGGCAAGGCTGCGCAGGAGGTTGAGCGCGTGGAGCGTCTTCTTGGAGTACTGGGTCTGGCTGATGGAGCGCGGGAGCGGCTCGCTCTCGGATGGGACGCGCCAGCCGCCTGCCTTGCTGACCCGCTGTGCTAGCTCGATGGCGCCGCTCCGAGTGAGCGGCTTGGAGAGCAGGTAACCCTGGCCATATCCGCAGCCAAGCTCGCGAAGCAGCGAGAGCTGCTCCTGGTTCTCGATGCCCTCGGCGATGGTATCCAAGTGGAGAGCTCGCGCCATGTTGACGATTGCCGCCACCAATCGCCTGTTGCGCTCGCCGTTCAGCGCGTCCACCACGAAGCTTCGGTCGATCTTCAGGGTCGAGAAGGGGAGCTTGAGCAGATAGCTGAGCGAAGAATATCCCGTTCCGAAGTCGTCCAGGCTCAAGCGGAAACCTATGGCGGTGAGGCCCTGGAGGATCGACAGGGTTCGCTCCATGTCCGAGACCAGTGCGCCCTCGGTGATCTCCAGGCGGACGCTCTCTGGGGCTCCACCCGTGGCATCCACAATGCTCGAGAAACGCTGGATGAGGTTCGGCGATAGCAGCTGACGCGGCGAGAGATTCACCGAGACGTAGAGCTCATGCCCGGTCTCAGCGCAGCACCGGGAGATCATTCTGCAGGACTCCTCCAGGACGGATTCCCCAAGCGAAATGATGGCTCCGGTGCGTTCCGCGAGGGGAATGAAGTCTACCGGAGAGATGCGACCCATACTCTCGTGTTTCCATCGAACCAGTGCCTCGAACCCCACCAGCTGGAGCGGATGCAGGCTGAGGATTGGCTGGTAGGCGACGTCGATGTGTCGCTCCTGGACGGCCTGCCAGAGCGCAGTCTCGAGGCGCATCTGCTGCTCGACTGATTCACGCATGGTGCCGACGAATACCTCGTGCGACCCTCCGCCCAGCTCCTTGGCCTTGTACATCGCCGTGTCGGCGTCTGCCAAGACGGCATCCGCCGAGATGTAGTCGGGTGAGCCGATGGCGATACCGCTACTGCAAGTGATCGTCACGTGCTGGTGGCCCATGTCGATGGGGAGCCGAAGGGCAGCCTCGATGCTGGTGAGGGTCGCGGCGACGGTGTCCGAGCCTGCTCCCTCCTCGAAGAGCACCGCGAACTCGTCGCCACCCATGCGGGCCAGGGTGTGCGCGCCATCAACGCACTGCCGCAGGCGATCCGCGATGACGACGAGCAGGCGATCGCCCGAGCCAGGGCCGAGGCTCTCGTTGACGTTCTTGAAACGGTCCAGATCCAGGAGCAGAACCGAAAACTCACGGGACGGTTCTTGCTTCTGGCGCGCCAGCGCGCGTGCCAGCCGGTCCATGAAGAGCGCTCGATTCGGCAGCCTCGTCAGACTGTCATGCAAGGCGTCGTGCGCGAGCTGGAGTGACATGCCCTTGTATTCCGTGATGTCGATCTGGCCTCCTACCACGCGATCCGGTGGACCCTTGAGGCCCTCCTCGGCAATGGCCTGACACCGCATCCAGCGCGGTCCAGATCCCGGGTTGAACAATTGGTACTCCAGCGTGACGTGACGAGCGGAGCCCTCGCGGAGCTTGTCCAGTTCGCGCTTCACCCAGGGCAACTCGCTCGGAGCAATGCGACGGAACCATGCGTCGGGTCCAATGAGAGGCTCGTTGGGATCGAGGCCCAGCATCTTGCGAAACCCCTCTGAGTAGTAGAACTCGTTGGTCTTCAAGTTGTGGTCCCAGATTCCAATGCCAGTCGCCCGAGCCACCAGGCGCACACGTTCGTCGCGATTACTCAACTCCGTGAGCAGGTTACGCTGCTGCCGCCTGATGCCGAGCTTTCGCAAGGCGCCCTTGACCACGAGCTCGATGTGCGCTCCCGCGTCGAGAGGTTGCTCGATGTAATCGAATGCTTGGAGGCGAACCGCTTGGACAGCATCGGCGAGGGAAGCTTGGTTCGCCAAGACGATTGCCTCGATCTCCGGCGTATGCTCCCGGAGTGTCGACATGAGCTCGAAGCCGCTGCCGTCAGGGAGCGTTGCATCGACCAGGAGCAAATCGAATGGAGCCTCTTGGGCAGCCAACGCGACCGCCTCCGAAACACTACCCGCGACGGCGAGGCTGCGATTGCCTTCGGCGACGAGTGCAGCCAGGGTGAAGCGAAGGACCTCGTCGGCTGCGACGAGAAGCAGGCGGAACTTCGCCGGACCCGATGCGGCACCACCTTTGATCGTCGTCTCTGAAGACATGGTCTGAAGCCCCCGTGCACGGATCAGACCATGGCCGGCTCCTTCGGGAAAGGACTTCGTTGCCAGACCTGCGGACCAGCAAGAATGCTGCGCGTCGCTGGGTGCCCGAGTTGGAGCAGTGGCTGGACGCGCCGGTCCGGGGGGCGTCTTCGCGTTGACGGCGATTGCCTGCCAATGCGGTGGCCATGGAGTGCGCATCCCAGCGAAATCTCTCGCACCGACTCCGCGTGGAGCTCCTTCGGTGTCTGAACGACCGATCGTGATTCTGGAGCAGCCGGTCGCGAGTGCGCTTGGACTCGAGGCCGACGGGCATGGACAGCAGGTCGGGGTTTCCCGGTGGAGTGGACAAGACGAGTGGACTGGCTCGGGCAGCGCCGTGAAACCGGTTCTGCCGGGCTCATCAAGGCTGAGTGACCTACGACGTACAGGGTGCAAGAACGGTCATGAACTGAGGGGCTGGACTCCTGCAGCCGCTGCAGCGCAGGGCCAACAACCACGTGCCAGAATCGTCGATCCCAGCGAAGTATTCGCCGCTGCCGGGGGTTGTTTCGAGGGTGGAGAGGTCGACGCTCGTGGGCGGGGACCCCCGAGTCGGATCCACCTCGAGGCGCTTCGACCACCAGGCGGCGGCGATGAGCTCTAGATCGACGAAAAGCTCTCCCTCCAGTTCTTCCTGACCCTGCTCGTACTTTGCGATCACGATTTCGTCGAGGCTCGTGGGGTCTATGGCGCGCCCCATCGCGTTGAAGCTGAGGTCCGACCAGTCGACGGACAGATTGCTCGTTCCGGGTGACACATAGAACGGCTCGAGGCTCTGAAGGTCGGCGTCGTACCCAAGCTTCGTCGACGTGTTCGTGAGGTTCACCCTCTCATTCGTCGAGTTCGGATCGACGGTGAAGGCTTGGATCATGTGGACACCTTCGCCCCAGAACTCTGGGTCACTCTGAAGCATCACGGTGTAGCAGGTGGAGTCTGGGTTCAGGGTTCCCACCGCCAAGTATTCCCTCACGATGGCTTCCGCACTCGCAGGATCAGTCGGGGTGCCTTGGAATCCGAACTCACTCAGGTCGGCTTCGGTTGCCGGGGGCGACGAATCGCCCGGATAGAAGTCGAGCAACCCGCGATAGTCGCGGGCGTCGAGGCCATCTTGGGCGATCTCTGCTTCAAAGTCAGCTACGGATAGATTCCAAACGTTGAACACCACCATGCCGGTGTCTGCGGCGGGATTGATGGGGTGCCCCAGGAAATCCTGCCTGATTTCGCTCCAGTCAAAGTGGAGGTTGGGCGAGGGCGCCACGCTTATCGGTGGAAGGGTGAACCAGCTGGAGAAGCTGTAGTTGTGGGTCGTGTCTGCCACCAATACCTGGTTGTCAGAGCCGTCCGTGCTCGGACTGCCGCATTCCGGGGCTGCTCCCGAGTTCCCGGCGCCGCCTTCCGTCATGGCATCCAGCCCGCCGCTGGTTCCTCCCACAGCGCCGACGGAGCTGCTGCCACCGCTGCTGCCACCGCTGCTGCTCGGCGTTTCGCACTCGCACTCCGACCACGATCGAGCTCCTGCGGCACATACCCGCGTGCCCGAGTCTCCCCGTGGACAGCCGCAGCTCTCCTGGTTTCCCGGCTGGCAGCTGCTGGAGCTACCGGCGTCTCCGCCACAGGCTATCGCCGGAGCAATGGCGGCGCAGACGATGGCCGCCGACAAGCGGCGCGCCGTCTCGTCTCTCCCACGGGAGCTACGCCAGTCACCGCGCACGCTCCTGCGACGGTCGGGGGAAGAGCACATCCAGATATGCAGCATGACTTCCTTTCTCCAACACAATTCGGCGCAGGTACAGCTCGGCGTGGGCTAGCGTTTCTCGTTAGGCCGTCTCACCGTCATTGCTCGGGCGGGGGCGGATGAAGGGAAACGGACGCTTCTTGTAGGGCTTCAGCAGGGGGCGGATCTCCGGACGCCGCTCGAGGTAGGTGACACCGGTGTTCTGGATCCAGTCGGTGAAGTGATGTCTGAGCCGCTCTGGTTGCCAACGATGCGCGGGTGCTTGGTCGAACACGGCCGTCCCGTTCGCCAATTTACCTGGAGCCAGGCACAGCGGGCATTCGACGCCATCTGCAGTCAGACGGAAGAAATCAGCGCCGCACACCGAGCAGTGTCCCGCGCCAAATTCCGCAGCCAACGCCTCGCCAGCCATCGCGCGCCGGAGCCGAGCGCCCGCCGCCCTTGCGCGCTCCACGTTGTTGGCCTCGAGCAGAACTTCGCCGGGGCCTGCGCCATATGCCAAGAAAGAGTCGACCAGACGATAACCTTGGCTGAGCACCGTGGAGTTCAGGAGCGGCAATAGCATCTCGCTCCAGCGCGGTAGACCCGCGAGGCCCACCGTGACGGCGGGTTTTGCAGCAGACCAAGCGCACCGTGCCAACTGCATGATCAGCCGATCGGCGATGAGCTTGAGCGGCCCTGGCGGGAGCAACGTGTATGCTGGAGCGCCAAGGATCAGAGCATCAGCAGCCCCATACTCCGAGAGCAGATACTCCATGTCGTCATCGAGCGGGCAGCTACCAGCTTCGTCCATTGCGCAGTTCATACAACCCGTGCAATAGGAGAGTCTGAGATCCGTCAGGCGCAGAAGGCTCACGGATATGGAGTCGTTTCCTTCTGCTGCTGCCTTGGCGACCTCGGTCACCAGGAGTTCAGTGTTGCCAAGGGGGCGGCTCGAACCTATCAGGCCAAGGATTCTCATCGGAGCTTGCTCCATACACAGCGGTCGCGGATAATCCGTCTCTAGCACATATCGGTTTCGAGCGTCGCGGTCGCGAGACGTGACCGCGGTCGTCGAAGCGCCGAGGAGCTTATGGCTGGACCGGGACTCGAAGCCTTGGGGGCGCCGCGCGGTGCCTCCGATTCTCGGCGCACTTCCACGGGGAGCCGAGACGGCTCGGAGTCAGGCCTTGCTTCCCCCGAAAACCAGCGCAAGCTCTGAGGCGGCATCATCCGACTCGTGCGTAGTTTGAGGTAGCACCATGCAAGACCGACCGCTGCATTTCTGGACCGCGCTCGCGGCGGCCTTGTCTTTCGTGGCGACTACCGGTTGTTCTGGTGACGACGGCGGATCTGATCGAGGCGGGGCCGAATCGGAGGAAGCCGGCGCTTCTGCCGGCGGCGTCGCTGCGATTGGCGAGTCCGGGATCGGCGGCGGTGACGGCGTACCCGATGACTCGGGCAGTGGTGGCGCAGGCGGTGTGGCGAGCGGTCACTCCCCGAGCGGCGGAGCGTCACTCGGCACCGGCGGCGTCTCACTCGGCACCGGAGGGGCAGAGCAGGCGAACGGCGGGGCGTCACTCGGCACTGGAGGAGCAGCTCAAGCGAGCGGCGGGGCGTCACTCGGCACCGGAGGAGCAGCTCAAGCGAGCGGTGGCGTCTCACTCGGCACTGGAGGAGCAGAGCAGGCGAGCGGCGGGGCGTCACTCGGCACCGGAGGAGCAGCTCAAGCGAGCGGTGGCGTCTCACTCGGCACTGGAGGAGCAGCTCAGGCGAGCGGCGGTGCCTCGTTCGGCACTGGAGGAGCAGAGCAGGCGAGCGGCGGCGTCTCGTTCGGCGCGGGGGGCACGAACCCAGCGAGCGGTGGTGACAGCGGTGCGGCGGGGACGACAGCTGGCGGCGCGGGCGGTTGGAGCGCCGTGGCGGGCGCGGCCGGGGCCGGTACCGGAGGTGCGCAGTCCGAAACCGGACTTGGGTGGCCCATCGACTGCGTCCCCAACGACGACTGTACGATCTTCTATCCTGACATCGACGATGACGGCGTGGCGTTTGACTGCGGGGCGCCTGGATACAGCGGACACCAGGGTACCGACATCTCGATCACCTGGGATGCGATGGACGCCGGCACGGATGTTTATGCGGCCGAGGCCGGCGAGGTGCTCTGGGTGTTCGACGGCCACTACGATCGGTGTCCGAACGACGCCGAGCCCGAGTGTCAGGAGCCCTCGCTCGACATGGGGCCCAGCGTCGAATCCGGCTACATGGTGTGTACGGACGCCCAGGATGAGTACTGCCTTGGGACCGAGTACAGCAGCGACTGCTTCTTCTGTTTCTACGGATCGAACGTCGTGGTCATCCGCCACCCCGAGGGCTCGAGGGCGTTTGCTACTCGGTATGATCATCTGCGGAGCGGGTCGATTGTCGTGGCTCCAGGGCAACAGGTGCAGAAGGGCGAGAAGATCGCGGAGGTCGGCAGCGCGGGGAACTCCACGGGGCCTCATCTCCATTTCGAGGTCTGGGTGGGTGGGTTCTACGTGCTTGCCGAACCCTGGGCTGGGCAGTGCGGGCCCAATCGAGGTTCCTCCCTGTGGGAGCCGTCGCTGGGATTCTGAGCTGGGCTCCAGGGTGCCGAGAACGTTGCAACGCTATCACGGATGACGACGTCGAGCGCCGCCGATGTGAGGCGGTCAGACGGGTGCCGGCAGCTTCGTGGGAAGCGGACACCCGTTGTGCTGGTGACAGAGAAGCCGTAGCCCCAACGCACGAGGCCGGAATGCTCGGGGCCGGAACGCTTGGGGCCGCACCGACGGGCGATGCGCGGCATGCTCGGAGCTCGCACCCAATCGCACGACGTGTGTGCCAGACACCGATCCGAGCGCAGTCTTTCCACCACGGTCTCTCGAATGGGGCGCCGCGGACGGCTCCCCGAGTGTTACCATTCTGCGTCTCCAGGGAGGCGTGGCGATGAGGTGGCGTGCGATTCGGTCCGAGATCTGTGGATTCGTGGTGCTGGTTGCGCTCACCGGATGCGGGGGCGACGACGAGGCGCGAAGTGCAGTGCGGAAGCCTCCAAAGGGGGGAAGCACGACCGGGGGTATCAAGAGCGCAACGTGCGCCCCGGCAGCCTCCGACGGAGAAGTCCAGGAACCCGTATTCGTGCGGAATCTCTCGGGTCAAACGAGCTGGTATGCGTCACCGGTGGTTCAAGATCTCGATGGAGACGGCCGGCAGGAGCTCATTGCCGCCTACTACAACGTCTATGTCTTTGATGACCAGGGCCAGCTGCTGGACGAGATCGAGCAGGAGAGCCGCGTCTACGCGCCCCACATCGTCGCCGATCTCGAAGGAGATGGCACGACGGAAATCGTCTTCGGGAATGGATCCCAGGTGCACGCCTACGAGTGGCGTCAAGGCGCTGCCGTTCTCAAAGAGGGGTGGCCCGCGAGCGCCACGGGGTCCGGCAACGATGTCGAGGTGCGCGGGCTGGCGGCCGGTGACTTGAACGGAGACGGAAGCCTCGAGATCGCCGCGACTACTACGGAAACCGCCGACGAGGCCGATGGAGGGTCGCAGATCTGGGTCTACAATGCCGACGGGACCCTCTATCAGCCCGAGGGGATCTCGTGGAATGCGTGGCCGCGCTACAACGCGGAGTCAGGGGAGGGGAACGACGCCGACCGCAACGGCTACGGTCACCATGGCTACGGCTGCTATGGTCTCAACATCGGTATCGGCAACATTGACGACGATCCCGAGCTCGAGCTCCTCGCCACCTATGACAACCACCATATTCAGGCCTTCAACCACGACGGCGTAGCCATTGACGCTGCTCCGTGGTTCACGAACCGGGACAGCAACCACGCGGGGCAGCGGATGACCTGGGGGCAGTTCATCCGCTGGGCAGATCCGGACGTCGAGGCCGCCCACTACCATGACCATACCGGTGAATGGCCCCATCCGAGCTGGGCGGAGTGGCTCCAGTGGACCGCCTCACCCCCAAACGTGGTGGATATCGACGGGGATGGGCTGAACGAGGTGCTCGGCGTCCCCAACGTCGAACTCCACGAGCCCTACGAGACCCAGGCCTACGCCATCATGGTGCTCGAGGGGGCGCACGGCGACGGTAGTCGCTCGGCAATGCGCAAGGCAGGGTGGGAGACTCTGCCGCGCGGAGATCTGCCGGTTGTCGTCGACGGCTGGTATCCACCGGGTGGAGTCCCTGCGGCGGCCACCGTCGATATCCTGGGGGATTCGAACCCTGAGGTTGTTGTCTCGCTCAACGACTGGTTCCTTCATGCGTTCGACGCGACCGGGCAAGAGTTCTGGCGCTACAACTACAGCCACGACAAACCCATCATGTACGCTTCGGAGCCCAGCGTCGCGGATCTGAATCAGGATGGCTCCCCGGAAATACTGTTCTCCACCTACGGCGATCCCAACGTCCTCGACTCGGGCAACCTCGTCATCCTCGCTGCCGACGGTGCTCTCCTCTACGACGTCCCTCTGCCCGACCCCGGCGAGAACGGCAACGGTAACGGCGCTCCCGCGGCGCCGGGTGTCGGCGATCTCGACGGGGACGGCGAGCTGGAGATCTTCGTGCAGACCTTCGAGCACGGCATGGACGTTTTCCGTATTCCGGGGTCGGCAACCAACTGCGTCCTTTGGACCTCGCGAGGTGGGCCCTTGCGCATGGGTCAACCGAATTCCGAGTAGCTTGGCGCTGCGCACTTTCCCGCCCGAGCCCTCCGGGACACCAGCATTGCGAGCCGTGCATACAGTCCGGATTCGGGCTCGAATTGCTGATCAGAAATCCTCTTGCCTTTGAGTCTTACAAGGTGTAAGTTCCGAGTATGCAGTTCCGGTTACCCTCCGAGAAGGAAGCTCTGATCCTGGAGTTGTTGGCGGCAAGAGGAAGCCTCTACGGGCTCGAGCTCGTGGAGTTCTCCAGAGGGGCGCTGAAACGCGGCACTGTCTATGTGACGTTGGGACGAATGCAGGACAAAGGCTTGGTGCGCCAACTCGAAGACCGGTCGCCCGACGATCATGCCGGCATGCCGCGTCCGAGGTATCAGCTCACCGCCGTGGGGCGGCGCACCCTTGCGGCCAGGGAACTGGCACTGGGCGCCCTCAAGCTGGCGAGGAGCACCCCATGAAATCGCCGTGCTCTTTTCCAGTACTGCTCTCCGTAGCGCGGTTCCTCCTTGAATCGCGGGAGCTCGAGCGGGTCGTGTCGCCGACTCTCGCCGACGCGATGTATGAGCAGCCGCCGGCTGGCGGCCATCGCCGCTGGCTCTGGCAGACCCGCGTTCACTTGCTCGCCGCGATCGCCTTCGGGGCTTGGGAGGGGGTCCTCCGCCGACTGCGCGGCGCATCTCATACCCCACTGCTGCTGTTGGTGTTGGCTGGTGTGGCCGGAGCCATCGCTGGCCGAGATACCTCGACGCTGTCGAGCCACTACGTTGCCCATCTCGTCTTCGTGGGCCTGGGGCTGCTCGCGGCCGAGTTCATCATGGCCGCGCCCGTGACAGTGCTGCGTGCGGTGTTCTGGCCCGGGATCGTGTCTCTCGGTGTCGGGCTCGCGGTGTGCCCGTGGCAAGGGACTGCATTCGAGGGGAGGCGTCAATGGCTCGAGGTGGGCGCCCTGACGATCCATGTCTCGAGCTTGTTTCTGCCGCTGTTCGCCCTCATGGCAGCGAGAATGGCCGTCCAAGGAAGGCGGAAGCTCCTTGGGCTGTTTGCTCTGGGTTGTCTTGGGCTCCTTGCTCTGCAGCCCGATTGGGTGGCGATGGCGGCATACGGGTCGGTAGTTGGGGTGGCACTGCTCCGGCCGCGTCGCGCGCAAGCGCTTTGGCTCCTGTGGCTGGTTCTTGGCACAGCCGCTGCTGGAGTGTTGTGGAGTTTGGCGTCCACGATGCCTGCTGGCTGGGCTCTCGCTAGCCTACTGTTGTTGCTTTGCGCCCTCTTCTCCGGGGTCCTCGAGTTGGTTTTGCGCCAAGATATCGATCCCGCGAGGGGCGTCGTGGTCGCGGTGGCCCTCCTGGCCCCGGTCGCACTCCGCGCTTGGAGTCGCGACTCGCTGCCGGTCGTGGGTTACGGCGGTTCTGCCACGGTTGCGGCCTTCCTCTTGGCGGCCGCTCAGAACCGGTCTCGCGCAGCTGAGTGCGGACTCTGAGCCCGCGAGCCCGAACAGTATCCGTTCCTGCGGCACGGGGAAACGCCTACTTACGCGCACCTCGCCCGGCCTGGGCGAGCGGAGGCGGGCGTTTTCTGCGTCAGGCAGCCTGATCAGTTCTCTAGTAAGGCGAGAGGTAGTGGAGGCAGAAACTGAATTCGACGGGTTGAGTCTGATGGCCCGTCACCGCGATTCTCACGCTATCGATGGGGGCAAAGATCTGATCATACCAGGCCCCTCGGTTGTCCCAGCACATCTCGTTGAAAGCGTTCCAGGCGATCTGTCCGCTGGGTGCGTCAATGATCGCGCACCATGCTTCCTCCGGGTAGCCCAGTGCCCCAACGAGCCGCAGCTGGAGTGACGTGTCCAGAGCGTTCGTGAGCTCGTACGCAATGCCTTGATAGCCCGTGGGGTCCCAGACACCGCCGCAGGTCCCGTTCTCGCCACCTCCTCCCATTTCTTGGTTCACGCACACACCAAGCTCTGCCACTCCTCCCCAGTCCGGGTCTGGGGCAACGGTCCCCGTGACGCACAGGTCGCTCCCCGGTTCCCGATTCTGGAAGACATCGGGTTCGATGACGGTTCCCAGGGGCGGCTCTTCCGAGCCGGTCCACGCGAAACCCTTCCAAGGCCCAGCGTCCAGCCAGTCCCCCCCTCCCTCGAGAAAATCCTGCGGTTCGATGACGCCGAGTCCGGGAGACTCGTCGGGACTGACCGTGGAACCGCCGAGACCCTGCGGAAGGGTCAGTCCGGCGCCGCCCACCGCTTCAGGAGTCCCGCCCGCCCCCGTGCCGGTGATTGTGCCGCCTGTCGCCGTTGCCGCGGAGCCGCCGGTACCGGTGACGAGCTCCGACGAGCTACTGCCACCCGTTCCACAATCGCAGTCTGAGGTCCAGGTGCCGTCTGCCGAACACCGCCGCGTGCCTGGCTCGGTCACGCACGAGCACGGTACCTCGTCACCGGGTGCGCATTCACTGCCCGAGTCCCGCACCCGACCGCCGCACGAGATGAGCACTGCACAGCCACAGAGCACGCTAGCTACGCCGAACCCCCGCGGACATGTCATGGCTCGAGTGTATCAGGCACTCGTGGGTTCCCTCAATCAGGTGACGCCCGCGCTCGACTCAGCGGTGACCAAGGCGTGCGGTTAAGAACGTGAATGAGCATCCACCGCGACGGCCGTCGCAACTGGGCCACCGCCAGCCAGGGTCCTCGGCGTCATCGAACTTGCGTCAGGGGGACTGGCACAGTTCCGCTGGACAGAGCGGTTCCATTCCGAGTACCTCTTTTGCCATGCGGCTTCACTCACCCGTTCTCGTCACCCGACAGCTTGGTCGCCTTCGCAATTTCTACGCCGATGTCCTCGGTCTTCATGTGGTCGAGGACTTCGGCGCCTGCATCGTCCTCAGCTGCGGCATCTCCATTTGGCAGCCTGGCAGTGACCACCCGGTCCAACCCACGGACACCCAGCAAGCGAGCGGGTGCGGAGGAAGCCCCGGGTACCCATTCGAACTGTGTTTTGAGGCAGACACAGTGGCCGAGTTCGAAACCGTGGCAGGAGCCCTCCAGCGCTCGGGGCTTCCGCTCGTGCATGGCGTGCGGGTCGAAAACTGGGGACAACGCACCCTGCGGGTCGAGGATCCCGACGGGAACCTGGTCGAATGGGGGGAGTCCATACCCTGCTTCGTGCGCCGACTGTACGACGATGGGAACAGCGTCACGGAGGTTGCCGCCAAGACCGGGATCGCGCTCGAGCGAGTGCAGGAGCTCGTTTCCTAGCTTGCGGCGAAGGATGGTGGGGCGGCCTACTCGCCGTCGTAGTCGTGGCCCAGGGCCTGCCAGGCGGCCTCCGTCCCCACCGACTCGTGGTCTCGCTTGAAGAGGTAGATGCCGTTGCGCTCAGCGAGGAGTCCGTAACGATGCTTGCTCAGCAGCTTGCGGAGATTCCGACGAGTCTTGTAGGCTGACTTGGGTTCGAGCAGGATGTACTCCACCGCGCGGTCCGCATTCTCCAGGTCGTAGGCGTCGGGCCAGTGTGACACGTGCGGGTACGCCTGCGGCGAAGCTCCAATCTCGACCCCTTTCGGGATCATGGCGCGGAGCTCGACGAGCCCCGCGTAAGTCTCCCGCTCTTGGTCCGTGATCTTGAGGGGAATCGGCTTGGCAGCGGCCGTGAAGGTGTTGGTTTGCAGTACGGCGCCGTAGGTCAAGCTGTGAAGCAGCACCGCCGCGAGCATCGCCAAGGATGCAGCAAACATCTTGGGGGAGTTCCTTAGATCCTTGCTCATGAGACGCAAGGCGATCGCCGCTCCCCCGAACACGTAGGGCACCAGGTGCGTGACGTATTGGAACCCGATGTTGAGGATGTACGGCCCGTTCGTCACCATCAACGTGGACGGGAATCCGGCCAGGGTAACGAGGAGCAGCCACGGGTTGCGCCAGGAGAGGAACAGCAGGGGCGCAAAGACGTGCAGCACGAAGACCAGCTTGTGCTCCTTGATCAAACTCGTCAGGAGCATGGTCGGATTCGTGATGATCGTCTTCATCACGCTGCCGTAGCTTTGCTCGCCGGGTATGTAGAGGCCCGCGTAGTGGTCGGCGAAGAACCAGGTCCCGGCGGCGGGCATGATCACGAACTTGATAATCACGAACATCACCGCCGAGCCTGCCGCGATGGCGAGGCCGGACTTTACTCGAACCCCCGAGAGCGCCAGCACGATGCCAAGGACGGTGAGCCCCATCGAGACGTCCTCCCGCATCGCGACCAACACGAACCAAGTGATGGCAGTGAGCCATGGCAACCTCTTGGCTAGCGAGTAGTACAGCCAGAAGTGGAAGAACATGGCCGTTGGGAAGAAGTGGAAGTCGTAGAAGTTCGGCCCGTGGATGATGGGGGTGAGCAGGAAACAGTGGGCGATGACGCAGGCGTAGAAGCGCCGAACCTGCGTGGAAGCGAAGAGGTAGAGGGGGAGCGCCGCGAAGCCGAACATCGCTGCCTGGATGATCAGAAGGGTTTCTGAGCAGGGCTTGATGGCGTAGAACGGCAGGTAGAGGAACATGCCGAACACGGCATGCCCGCGGAGTATCAAGCTCCCATCGGGGTGCAGTGCTGGGACCCGGAAGAACTTGCCGGCCAGCGCATTGGCCATGAGATTGTCACCGATCCCGAGATCCAACGTGCCCGTCGTCATTCGATGGTGCTCGAGGATCGTCTGATACGAGAAGTATCCGGAATAGCCAATGCAGCCGAGCAGCACCACTGCCAAGGGAATGTACCGCGCGCGGCCGTGGTCCAGGGCTCGGATGGCCTCGGTGATCCAGTCCCGGACTGGCAGAGGTACCGCCTCGAGACACCGCCGGAGCGACTGCTCCAGTCCGAGAGCGAAGACCGCCAGCAGGACGAGGAAGGCGAGCGGTTGATCGCGCCATGCCTCGTAGCAGGCGAGGATGGGCACGGCCCAGAGCAGCAAAAGTGGCGCGCAAATCCTGGCGAGCCGATCCAGGAGAGCAAAAGACCTCCCGCCCGTGACCAGGATCGCGATGGTGCTGCCGATGGCGACGAGCATCGCCAAGCCTGCGGGGATCAGCAGGAGGAGCTGCCTCATCTCCGTGTCGATGCTGTTGCTGACGATGAAGGCGCGCAGGCCTACGGGCACCGAAACCAGCAACAGGGTCATCGCCACCGATGCCACGGCAGCGCCGAGACCGAGGACGGCCATGGCGACCGAGTGGAATCTAAGGGGGGCCAACCTGCGCATCGTGTTCTTGATAAGGGGGAGCATGGTGAGTATCGGGTCGCGAGGAGGGGACTTTGGCCCCATCTTCGCCGGTAGGCCCGTCAAGGAACCTCAGCTGACGCATGGCGTCCGAAGCCAAACCCGGCTGTCGAACAAGGTGCTGGAGTCGAGCACGGATCGAACAAGGGGTCGAGGGCGGCCAGGCGGAAGCCACCGCATCGAGATGTCCGACCTGTGTCAGGTCCCCCGTCTGGTCAGAGTCTAGGCCGAGCGGCGCTCTACTGGCTCGGCGTTCAGTGGGCAGGGCTAACACGTTGGTACGGTGGGTGTACGGAGGCACTCCTTGCGCAGGCGACCTACTGCGAGCACCGCGCACTGCGCACCTGACCCCACGACCCCACGGTTGGCTGTTGCACAGGGGAAAGGATTCGCCTTGGGCGGCGTCGGAGGCAGCGTCCCCCCCGCGGTCCGTGCCATCTGAGAGGGAGGTCCCAGCGCAAGGTTGGACGCGGGTGTCGATCCTACCGGGCTTGGCGCAGAGGAGCCCGGTTTCACTCAGTAAACAGGGGCTTCCGGTTGCGGGGAAGCAGGCCGGATGGTACTCGGCCTGGTCCATGATCGGCGCGGCGTTGGTTACGGGAGGAGCGGGCTTCATCGGGTCGCACCTGGTGGGTCGCCTGGTGGCAGATGGCTGCCCTTCCATCAAGACCCTCGATAGCTTGGAGTTTGGCAGCTGGGACAACCTGCCAACTCCAGGCGAGCAGGTTTGCCCGATAACCGCGGATATTCGCCACATGCCTGCCGAAGCCATGGAGGCAGCACTACAGGGCGTCGACGTGCTGTTCCACCTTGCCGCCCAGAAGCACACTCACCGTATCGACTCCGCGTCCAAGGTTTTGGACGCGAACGTGGTGGCGACCGAGCGGTTGTTCCGGGCTGCGGCCGCGGCCAAGGTTCGTCGAATCGTCTTCACGTCGTCGCTCTTTGCCTACGGCAGAGTCTCCGGGCCGCCCTTGGCAGAATCCGACGTTGCCACGCCCTCGACCATCTACGGGGTGAGCAAGCTCGCGGGTGAGGGACTCGTGCGGACCTTGTGTCGTGACAGTGGGATCGAGGGCGTGTCGTTGCGCCTCTTCTTCATCTACGGCCCGCGGCAGTTCGTCGGCTTGGGATACCCGTCTGTCATCATCAGGTCGTTCGATCGGATTCTCTCCGGGCTTGCTCCCACGGTCTACGGCGACGGGCAGCAGTCGCTGGACTACCTGTACGTGGACGACGCGGTGGACGCCATCCTGCTCGCGGCTCGGACCCCCCATGCCAGCGGCGACGTATTCAACGTCGGGAGCGGAAACGCGACCAAGGTTGCCGATTTGATCTCGACCGCCTCTGAAGTTGCCGGGTTCCGAGGCAACGCCGAGCCAATGCCGGCGGACTGGACCGCTAACACCTGTCGCGTCGCAG
The DNA here is from genome assembly GCA_964424695.1 of uncultured Polyangiaceae bacterium. Taxonomy (GTDB): domain Bacteria; phylum Myxococcota_A; class Polyangia; order Polyangiales; family Polyangiaceae; genus JAEWRL01. The sequence continues at coordinate 31,341 of CAYRKE010000029.1, read as the reverse complement.
AGCCGACGAAGTCAAGAGAGATTCTCGGGTGGCGGAGTACAACTCCCCTCCGGGAAGGTCTCGAACGCACCTTTCATTGGATGAGAACGCGCGCATGAGTCACGTCACACTGAGCGTAGTCGCCCCTTGCTTCAACGAACAAGACAACGTCGGCGTTCTTGCGAGCCGTGTCTTGAAGGTCCTCCGCAAGATGGACGTCGCTGGCGAGCTCATCCTCGTCGACGACTGCAGCACGGATCTCACGCGCGAACGGATCCGTGGGCTCGAAGAGAAGCACGAGGAGGTTCGTGGCGTCTTTCACGAGCGTAATCTCGGCATTTTTGGCGGCTGGCGAAGCGGGCTCAGTGCGTCGCGTGGCGACTACGTCTGTTTCATCGACAGCGACCTGCAGAATCCGCCAGAGGAGATCGCCCGGCTCTTCCGGAAGCTGCGGGGCTCCGGCGTCGACATGGTGCAGGCGGTGCGAAGTTCCATCGGTCGCCTCCGGGACAATCGCTGGCTGCTCTCTCGGGGGCTCAACTTCGTCCTGAACGGGATGTTCGGGATGCACGCCCAAGACAACAAGTCCGGCTTCCTCATCGCTCCGCGAGAGGTGCTGGACGATTGCCTGCAGATTCGCGGCGGCTATCGATATCCCCACACGTTCATTCGCGTCTCGGCGGAGCACAAGGGCTACACAGTCGGCGAGGTCGAGACGCTGTTCGAGGACCGCAAGGCGGGTCGTTCCTTCCTCGGCAATGTGCCTTGGCGTCCCGTGGCACAAGCGAGCGTCGACCTTGCCAAGGCCTTCGTGGAGTTTCGCCTGACTCGATCGACCACTGACTTCGAGCGCTTTGCTCAGGCCAAGACTCCAACCCGGGAACCCGCCCCCATTACCGGCTGGCGTCGAGCGCTGCTGGAGTCCTACGTGCTCACGTTTCCCGTCCACAAATGGATGGTCACGCGGCGGACCGGGCGGCTCTTTCATGCGCTACGCCGGTCACAGTATTTCGCCCGTCGGGATCTCGATGAGTACCGCCTCGCGCGGCTGAAGCGGGTCGTGCGGCACGCCTATGGTCAGGTGCCAGCCTACCGGCGTTGGATGGACGAGCACGGCGTCAAGCCCGAGGACATTCGTACCCTTGACGACATCCGGAAGCTGCCGCTCCTCAGCAAGGATCAGGTTCGAGAGAGTCTGCATTTCGATATGTTCGCGGACAGCCACAAGAAGTCCGAGATGCAGCGGATCAGCACCAGTGGCTCGACGGGCCAGCCGTTTGTCATCTACGCGGACCGTTTCCAATTGGAGATGCGCATGGCTTCCACCTGGCGCGCATCGGAATGGGCGGGCTGGCAATTCGGAGACCGTCAGGCGCGGCTGTGGCACCAGAAGATTGGCATGACTCCCAAGCAGGTCTTCCAGGAGCGAGTCGATGCCTTCTTCATGCGGCGGATCTTCATCCCCGCGTTCGAGCTCCGGGACGACAACATTCGGGCGTTCGTCGCAAAGATCCGCGACTATCGGCCAGTGTTGGTCGATGGCTATGCCGAGTCGTTCAACTTCTTGGCGCAGTACGCCAAAGCCCACAAGATTCCGGGCTTCCGTCCCAAGGCGGTCATCTCATCTGCTCAGATCCTGCCCGAGCAGACTCGGTCCATCATCGAAGAGGAGTTCGGTGCCGAGGTGTTCGACAAGTACGGAGCGCGTGAGTTCTCTGGTATCGCCTATGAAGACGGGGCACACCAAGGGCACCTGGTCATGGCCGAGAGCTACATCGTCGAAGTGCTCAAGGACGGGCGGCCCGCCCAGATCGGTGAGGTGGGGGAGGTGGTCATCACCGATCTGCACAACATGAACGTTCCGATGATCCGCTATCGGCTTGGGGATCTCGCGGAGGTCATCGACGACAGTCAGCCCACCACGACTGGCCGCGCATTCCCGAGGATCGGTCGGATCGAGGGACGCACTCAAGCTCTGGTCGTGACCCCACAAGGGACGTGGCTTCCGGGGGCGTTCTTCCTCCACTTTCTGAAGGATTACGACCACATCGTGCGGCACTTCCAGATCGTGCAGGAGGCCCGCGAGCACATCGTCCTCAAGATCGTGCCGAGCGAGGGGTGTACCGACACCATGCTCGCGGACATGGTGGCTCAGCTTCGGCCTTGGGTGGGCGGTGACGCTATGAAGATCGACGTCGAGCTCGTGGAGGAGATCCCGCTGGTCAAGACCGGCAAGCGTACCCAGATCGTCTCCAAGCTAAAGCTCGATTTCCAGGTCATCACCAGTTCCGCTGGGGACGACGCCGAGCGCGTTTCCTAGGCCCCTCACCCTACGGACAGCCCCGCCCCCGTGAAGAACCGGTTCCGCATCGTCGTCGTTGCACTCCTTCAAGTGGCGGTTTCTGCAGCCATCCTGACGGCGCTGCTTCGTGGTTCCAACTGGCATCTTCTGAAAACGACGCTGGCCCGGGTCGATCGCACCTGGTTTGGGCTGGCGATTGCGGTCCTGGTTGCCCAGCAGATCCTCGGTGCCCTGCGATGGCGAGACATCTCCGGGGCCTTGGGCGGTCCCAGGATCAGCCGGGCGTTCTACATTCTCTGGCAGGGGATGGCGGTCCTGTTGCTCCAAGTGCTCCCTTCCACCATTGGCGGCGACGTCCTGCGAGCTGCGAGCGGGGCGCGACACGATCGACTCGGTCGAGGGATCGGGGTCGTGGTGGTGGATCGGGTGATCGGAATGGGCGCGCTGTCCGGCATCGTGGCCGTGGGGAGCATCGTCTTCTGGAGGTTGCTCTTCGCGCAGCCGGCGCTGCTGGTTCCACTCGGGATGGCGATCGCTGGGATTGGCGGGTGCGCGGTTGTGATGATGCTGGCCCGACTCCTCGGCGAACACAGACTCACGGCTATACTCGGCTCGCTCGGCAGGGCACTGCTCTCGTCTCTCCGGGGCGCGCTCGGCGCTTGGATCGCGGGCATCAGCCTCGTAATCCATCTGCTCTCCGTGGTCGCAGTCCTGTGCTTGATGCATGCGGCTCGCGCGCCTTGGGGCGCGGCGCTCTTCTTCGTGGCGCCAGCAGCATTCCTCGTTTCGGCCATACCCATCTCACTCGGAGGTTGGGGGGTAAGGGAGGGGGCATTCGTCGTTGGGCTAGGACTGCTGGGGGCTCAGCGTGAGACGTCCATCAGCGTTTCCGTGCTCTTCGGCGTATCGCTGACCCTCGCCGGCCTGGTGCTGACCCTCCTCGGAGGGGCGGCCTACGGTGCTGCCTACATGGCGTCGCGTGGGGCACCACGCGAGAGCGACGTGAAGCATTACAGGTGACCGACGGCGAGATTGGCGATGACCCCCACTCCACTCTCGGGTCCCGAGTACGATGCTCAGTGGAAGGAGCTTGGGGATTTCATCCGCTACAATCCGGGTGCTCGGCATCGGCGTCGCCTCTGCCTGAAGATCTTGGACCGCATCCGGGCGGAGACCGTCGCGGACATCGGTTGCGGGCCCGGTGAGCTCTTGCTGGCGCTGCGTGGCACCCACCCGGAGATTCGGCGATTCGTCGGTGCGGATTTGGCTCCTGGGACTGTGGAGGCGACTCGCCAGCGGCTCTCCTGGGCGGAGTTTCGCCAGCTCGACATCACTGCCGGCACGCTCGGTGAGCAGTTCGCACTGGTAACCTGTTGCGAGGTCATCGAGCACCTCGCGGATCAACCGCGGGCTCTCGCTCATCTCGCGGAGATGGTGGCCCCTGGTGGGCACCTGCTCGTGACATGTCCTACCGGCAAGGTATTTGCTACTGAGCGGCATTTCGGGCACGTGCGACACCCCACGCCGCAAGATCTCGAGCAGTGGGGGAAAGACGCGGGGCTTCGTACCGTGGAGCGGTATGCTTGGGGGTATCCGGGCTATTTGCTGCTGAAGCGTGCCGTGAACATCGATCCGAAGATGGCTATGTCGCAGTTTGGATCGGGCAACTACAGTACCGTGAAGAAGCTCATCAACCACGCGCTCTATCTCTGGAGCTTCATGTCGCTTGGGACTAGCGATCGGGCCTGTCAGCTCGTGTGGCTCTACCAGCGGGAACCGGCGCGCCCGTAGCGCATCGGCGCCCTGGCCAAATGGCGGCCAGGTGCCAGAGGGTTCGACAGCCAACGCCGAGTTCGCCGACCCACCAGCACAGTGCTCGGGCGTGTCGCGGCCAGGTTCCGGAGGGTGCGACACGGATCGAGCAGGGCGGGAGCGCCAGACCTCGCGGTGTGCGGGCGCTCGGTGGTGCCCGCTGAGCGCCGCATCCGAGTGGCACGGGTCGTGCTTGAGCGCGCGACGTGTGGACGAGGGACTGCCTGCCACTTGCCGGAGTTGCGCTGACCGCCGGGCCTCTGATCGCCTGCGCTCCTCTTCCGGGCACCTTGGTGGCGCTCCTGGTGTTCGTCTGGCATGCGCGGAGCTGGCGGGTCGCCGCTCTGGCAGTAGCTGTTGCGGTGGCCGCGGCGTGGCGCGCTGAGGCGGCACTCGAGTCATTCCGAACGAAGCTTGCCTCCACCAGTGGGGCCATCGGCGCTCCGTCCCGCTGCTCGGGAACCGCGCGGGTCGTCGAGTCGCCCACCAGTAGTCGTGGCGCGATTCGTCTCGTGGTGGAGTTTCACTCGCTTGACTGCGAGAAGGGGCCCATTGCGGCTCCCCTTCGCGCCAGAGTCTACGGCGGGCCGAGCCGTGCGGTGCGAGGCGACGAGCTCGACATTGTGGCTCAGCTTGCGCCGATCAGGCTCTTTCGCAACCGGGGCCTGATGGATCCTCTGCCGCGTGCTGCGAGCGCAGGTGTCGTCCTCAGCGGCAACACCCTCGCGGCAACGACCCTCCGACGGGGACGCGGACTCCTCGCCTGCATCGACCGAGCGCGGATCCACGCCCGCGAGCGCCTGGAGCGGACTTTTGCTCCTCTGGTGGTGCCGATGGCCAGGGCGTTGGTCCTGGGCGAGAACGATCTCGATGAGGAGGACGACGAGGCGTTTCGAAGAAGCGGGCTTTCCCACCTCCTCGCCGTGAGCGGGACGCACCTGGTGTTCGCCGTGGTCACTCTGCTCGCGGCGCTGCGTTCGCTGCTCGTTCGAGTCGAGTGGCTCGCCGCACGGTGTGACGTGGCCAGGGTGGCAGCGCTGCCAGGAATCCCGTTGGCTCTGCTGTATGCCGACTACGCAGGCGGCAGCGGTTCGGCCTGGAGAGCGGCGTACATGCTCGCCTTCGCGTGTGGCGTGCGAGCCTTGGGGCGTCATTGCAGTGGTGCTCGCGCTCTGGGCGTCTCGCTGGCGCTCGGGGCACTGGTGGATCCGCTCGCTTCCTTCGACATCTCGTTCATGCTCTCGGCAGCCGCGACGGCGGGGCTTCTCTGGATCGCCGCGCCTTGGGCACAGAGACTCACACGGATGAAGCCGCGGGCCCTGGGCTGGCTTCTGGGTGGCCTTCTCGCGACGAGCAGCGCGATGCTACCGTGTGCCCCGCTCCTGGCGCTGATGAGTCCGACGCTCACCCTTGCCGGGCTCATAGCCAACGTCTTTGCCGCGCCGCTCGGTGAGATGGCGGCTCTGCCGCTCTGTCTCGGCCACGCGCTGGCTACTCCGTGGCCTGTGCTGGAGCGAGGGGTGGCCCTGGTGGCGTCCGGCTCGCTCGCTGCCGTGCGTTGGATTGCACACCGAAGTGCCAGCGCCGAGTTCTCGGCCATTTCCGTGCCCTTTCCCACCCCCTGGCACTTCGCGGTCATTGCTCTTGCCGCCACGCTCCTCGCCGGCCTGCAGTGCCCTTGGCTTCGCCGTCTCGTCGGAGTCTCCGGCATTCTGGCTCTGGTGGCGATCGAGCAGTCCGTCGCCTCCGCTGAGGCACCCCGTGGGGTATTGCGGGTGACGGCTCTGGACGTCGAGCAGGGTGACAGCATCCTGGTCGATCTGCCCGACGGTCGCTCGATGTTGATCGACGGTGGCGGCTTCGTGGGGAGCCCAGTGGATCCCGGTCATCGAGTGATCCTGCCCATGCTGCGCGCTCGGCGAAGGGGCAGGATCGACATTGCCGTGCTGACCCACCCGCACCCCGATCACATGGGCGGCCTGCTCACGGCGCTGCCAGACCAGAGCGTCGGGGAATTCTGGGTGGCGTCTCGCGGGCAATTGGGAGCGCTCGGGCAGCTCATCCAGCGCCTGGAGTCCCGAGGTACTCGGATCCGAACGGCGTCGGATCTCTGTCGAGGCCCCACCGAATTCGGCGCCGCTCGTGTTACCGTGCTGGCTCCCTGTCCGGCGCCACGTGATGGGCGCGGAGCCAACGACAACTCCCTCGTATTGCGGCTGGAATACGGTGAGCGGGCGGCTCTTCTCGTGGGCGACGCTGAGCGCGAGGAGGAGCGTGAGCTCCTGGCATTGCCCCGGTCTCTACTGCGAGCAGAACTGCTGAAGGCCGGGCACCACGGCAGCCGCACTTCGAGCGGCGTCGAATTCCTGCGCGCCGCGGCGCCGACTTTCGCCATCATTTCCTCGGGAGTGCGTAACCGCTTCGGGCACCCCCATTCCGAAACACTCGAGGCCTTTTCGCGGCTTGGCATCACGGCACTGCGCACCGACCGGCTAGGAAGCGTCGCGTGGGTTACGAATGGTGTAGGCACCTGGTTCGAGACTTACGTGGGTTCCCGTTGAGTCCGCGGGCGATGGGCGCTAAACTTGGCGCTCCGGTGCTGGCCTCGGGGATGGACGTGTCCCCGACCGTTACGAGGAGGTCGTCATGTCGTTGGAAGCCCTCTCCCCGCCTATCGGCGCCCCTGGCAGCGCCACTCCCCCGACTGCTTCCCCTGCGCAGAGCGAGTTTCACAATGCGAGGCTCACCACCCTGATCAGTCGAGAGCGGATCGCGGAACGCATCAGTGAGCTTGGCGCGCAGATCAGTCGGGAGTACGCTGGCAAATCGCTGGTGCTGCTTTCTGTCATGAAGGGAAGCTTCATCTTCGCCGCCGACCTCGCGCGGGCCATCGATCTACCCTTGCGCATGGAGTTTCTGGGGGTTCAGAGCTACCTCGGAGGCACGCACTCTACGGGGGTCGTCCAGATCACTCAGGATCTGACGCAGCCCATCGATGGTCAGGACGTATTGGTGGTGGAAGACATCGTGGATTCTGGGCTGACCGTCAAGTACATCATGGAGCTCTTGGCGACGCGCAAGCCACGCAGCCTGAAGCTCTGCTCCTTGCTCCACAAGCCGTCCCGTCAGAAGCAGGCTGTCCAGATCGACTACCTCGGATTCACCATCGAGGATGTCTTCGTCGTCGGATACGGTTTGGACCACGCCCAGCGCTTCCGCAATCTGCCCGAGATCGCCGTGCTGGATCCGTCTCTCTAAAGCGATGGACGGTGCGAAGGCCGAGCCGCGAGCCCGGCCTTCGGCAACCTGGAGCCCGGCTACCCCTTCTGCTGGACCATGACGATCTGAGCCGGCGTTGGCGCAGGGAAACCGGCCGCGTTCAGGCTCTCGCGAATGGTGCGGTTTCCATCGAAGTACACCTGCCAGTAGTGATCGGTGTGGCAGTAGGGACGCACTGCGAGGACGGGACCGACCAGGTTGAACTCGAGGATCTCGACGTCAACCGGGGGGTCCTTGATGACATTGGGAATCGCGGCGAGCTTCTCGCGGAGGAGCTTCATCGCTTCGACGTGGTCTGCGCTGCCTGCGAGCTGTGCCTTGAGCTCGACCCGCCGATAGGCGTGGGTGCTGTAGTTCTGGATCGTGTCTCCGAAGATCTTCCCGTTGCCGACGATGGTGTAGATGTTGTCCGGCGTGGTGAGCGTCGTGGTAAATAGGCCAATCTCGGTCACGGTTCCGCTGAGGCCTGCGACGGTCACGAAGTCTCCGACCTTGAAGGGGCGCAGGACGATGATGAAGGCCCCTGCGGCGAAGTTGGCGAGCAACCCGGACCACGCCATCCCAATCGCAACGCCAGCGGCCGCGATTAGGGCGGCGAACGTCGTGGTTTGGATCCCGAAGTACCCGAGAATCCCGATCACCAGGAGGATGTTGAGGGTGACCGTGATGATGGAACCGACGTAGCGAAGGACGGTGGGATCGACGTTCTGCCTTTGGAGGGACCGCTGCACCAAACGAACAGCCAAACCGATGAGCCAGCGACCCAAGACCCAGAATGCGATCGCCGCAAGAATCTTGACTCCCAGGTCCATTACATAGGTCGTCGCGAGCTCCTGGAGTTTCATGATGTTTTCCATGTGATTGCCTCCAATCAAACAGCGACCGCTCTTCCGCGGCCCGGTCCAGTACTAGGTGCGCCCTGTGGTCTTGAGCTGGATGCCACTCGCGGAATTCGTGACGCTTTGCGAGAGCGCCGGTGAGTCATGGCCCATCGCCACGAACGCCAAGGAGCGAGCTTTTTGCTTCCAACGGAGTTCATGCCCCCTCAGCCATGCCGTGGACTAGCGTAGGCAGCAACGAGACGGCGTTGCAAGCCAGGAGGCACGAATCGCCCATTCGTAGAGATTGGCGCGGATCCTCTGCCAGAAGATCCGGAGATATTGGGTTACGTCACCTGCTTGACGGTGGCCCCCGGGGACATGTCAGGGCAGGGGTATCCGTTCACGGCCCCAAGGTCCGGAGAGCCGGTAGCCGTAGGGTGTCACAGTCAGGCGGAACGGAGTGTTACGGCTTCTGGGAGAGAGTGTGTCCGGCGCACCGAAGATACGGGCGCGCCTGGCGTCGAGATGTGGGCGATGGCGCAGGCGTGTCATGACGTGAGGACTCACAGCACCGCGCCTGCGCTCGCTGGCTCCGCCGTTCCGCTTTCGGGTTGTGGATCCTACCGAATGCGAGAGCTGCGGTAGACACCTGAGTGGCGATGATGCGGAGCCGGAACGGCATCAAGTCACTGACATTCCAATGCCGAAGCCGACGACTGAGGAGTATCGGCTTCATGCTCTTGGGGGTGCCTGTGGCCACGTGACTCGTGCCAAGCTTGTGGACGGGGTACAGACTGGATGGAGCTTCTGGACCCGGTATCGTGGCATGCATGGCGCTCGTGCCACAGAAGCCGCCCCTGCGGCTGTCTCGGTTGCCGCTGCGGGGGGGGCCTCCGAACCAAGAAACCCATGCTCCGACTCCCTCTATGTGCGCCTATCTGCGTTTGGGGCCGTGAACGGATACGCCGGGCCGGACCGTAACCCTTGATCTCCGGCGGCGTCTGGGGTCTCATGATTGACCTCTCTTGGGGGTGATAGCCCTCGCCCGTCGTTCGCGAATACCTGCGATGACCACCGAGCACGCATCTCGGGCAACGCCTACCAGCGTCGAGCCCCCGAATCGGATCGCGATTGGCGGCACAACGTCGGCGAGGAAGCTCCTTTGGCTGATCGCCCTCCTCACGGGCGCAGGAGCGGGAATCGGAGGCTTCACCTTTCGCTACGCCGAAGGCTTCTCCTACCTCAGCACCGATCCCAAGGCGTGCGTGAACTGCCACATCATGCGGCACGAGTACGACGGCTGGCAGAAGGCGAGTCACCACACCGTGGCTGTCTGTGTCGACTGCCACTTGCCGCATTCATTCTTCGCCAAGTATGTGGCCAAGGCGGAGAACGGGATGCGGCATGGGGAGAAATTTACCGCTCAGAATTTCGAGGAACCGATCACGGTGAAGGCGCGAGGTCGCGAAATCCTCCAGGAGAATTGCATCCGCTGCCACGCGGATTTGGTCCATTCTCTGAACATGGGTTCCCCGGAAGGACCGGGGCTCGTGGAGTGCACCCATTGTCATTCGGGTGTTGGGCACGGCCAATGGGCAGGGCTTGGCGGTCCTCTGCGCCCCAGTGAGCTTGCAGCTGTCCGCTAGCGCGCAATTCGAGGAAATCGAGGCAAGAGGAGACACGAGGGATGAGCGAACCTACGAAGACGATATGGTGGCAGAGCCGCGCAGCGCTCGTGGGTGCGGCGGTGGTCGTGGCGGTGGTGTCCGCTGGTGTTACTGCGCTCCTCACCAACATCTTCGAGCGGAAGGCGGAGCAGAGGAATCCCTACGTGCGCCTGGTCGACGTGGGCGAGAGCGACACCGACCCCGCCAAGTGGGGGACGAACTGGCCGGCACAATATGACGGCTACAAACGCACGGCCATCAAGACACAGACCCGTTTCGGGGGCCATGCCGGCAGCGAGACCCTCCCGCCTGAGAAGATCGAGCGCCATCCCTGGCTAAAGCGGATGTTCCTCGGCTATGCGTTCTCCATCGACTACCGGGATCGGCGGGGGCATGCCCACATGCTGACGGACCAGGAAGCGACGAAGCGGCTCAGCAAGCCGCAGTCTGGCTCGTGCCTGCATTGCCACGCGTCCATCATGCCGCTGTATCGCCAGCTCGGTGGGGGCGACGCCATGAAGGGCTTCGAAGCTTCTTACAAGCTGTCCTACCAGGAGCTCAACGCCAAGCTCCACGCGGCTGGCCACGCGCACCCCGTTTCCTGCGTCGACTGCCACGACCCAAAGACCATGGGGCTTCGCGTCACGCGGCCCGGGTTCATTCGGGGCATCCAGGCGCTTGCTGCCTCGGACGCCCCAGTACCGGCGCTTCCATCTATTGCCCAGTGGCGCGCGGGCGGACGAGACCGTCCCTACGACCCCAATCAGGATGCCTCTCGGAACGAGATCCGTTCCTTCGTCTGCGGGCAGTGCCATGTCGAGTACTACTGCGCCACGAAGATGCCGCTCACGTTCCCTTGGGGGAAGGGCCTCAAGGCCGAAGACATCGAGGCATTCTGGAACGAGACGACGTTTCCCGATGGCACTCCCTTTGTGGACTATTCCCACGAGGAGACCGGCGCGGCGGTGCTCAAGGCCCAGCACCCGGAGTTCGAACTGTGGAATCAAGGCGTACACGCTCGGGCGGGCGTGGCATGCGCCGATTGCCATATGCCCTACATGCGTGAGGGGGCGACCAAGATCAGCGACCATTGGGTGAGGAGTCCCATGCTCAACGTGAGCCGTGCCTGCCAGACCTGCCATCGCGCCAGCGAAGAGGAAATGCGCGGTCGCGTGGATGCCATCCAAGAACGCAACTTCAACCTGATGGAGCGAGGCGGCGCCGCAATAGAATCCCTCATTGCAGCAATCGTCAGGGCCAAGGAGGCGGGCGCCACAGCGGAGGCGCTGGCTCCCGCCCTCGATCTTCAGCGCAAGGCTCAGTGGAGGCTTGATTTCATCGCCGCCGAAAACAGCATGGGCTTCCACGCTCCCCAAGAGGCGGCCAGGCTTCTCGGGGAGGCGATCGACTACGCGCGGCAGGGAGAGGTCGTGGTTCTTGGCGGAGTCCCCAAGGGGGAGAAGGTGGGGGCATCCGAGGGCAACATCGAGGCGGACTCTCCGACGGCTCAACCCACCCCGGCGGCGAGCCAATCTGCGCCACGAGCGGATCAGTCGGGGGCACCGGTGGCGCAGTCGGCGCAGGCGACCGTTCAGCCCGTGCAAGCGAGTGGGCCGTCTGTGCCAGTCGTTCAGTCACCCGCGCCGGTGGCAAGCGGAGCGAGTGTGCAACGTCCCGGGCCGCAATAGTCACTACCCAGCAAACCCGCCTCCCGGACGAACCGCGCCGGCCTGATTGAGCGCACCCCGATGCGAGGCGCATTCTCGGTGGAACCGGGGGGGCGCAGCGGGTACGTCGGGTATGGGTAGCGCACACGGCCCGAAGGTACCGCATCTCGTCAAATCGAGCCCCAGGGGCAGACCGTCTGAGAGTCTTCGGCAGTAGCACTAGGGCGTGGGGCGGCCGAGGTACTCCATGAGCCACGTCATTGCCGGTCGAGGGTTCCCATCTCGGATGAGCCCGCTCTCGGGTGCCTGGCTCCATGTCTGTCCGTAGATCCAGCCCCAGATGGTGATGCCGGGGACGTAGTCGAGCCCCATGAAGTACGGTATGTACTTCTGATAAGCGCTCAGCTGGGCTGCATCGTCCGAAGTGCTGAGGTCGAGTTCGGTGATGTAGACCGGGAGACCCGTGTCCTCGTGAAGCAGTGTGAGCAAGTTCTTCACGGTATCGAAGTTCACCGAAGCGTGGTCGAGATCGTGGGATTGGGCACCAATGGCGTCAATCGGTGCTCCTGCCGCCAGGGCCGCTTTCACGATTTCTCGAAAGTGGCTCGCGTCATTGGTCCACTCGATGTTGTTGTAGTCGTTGATGATGAGGGTCGAATTGGGACAGTACTGCCGCGCCCACTTGAAGGCGTTCGTGACCCACTGCCACGAACCGTTCGTTCCACCCCCGATCGCGTTAGCGTAGCTCGGTTCGGTGTGGGGAGGCGGCTCATTCACGACGTCGATGAGCGGCGTGTCAGGGTACCGCTGGCAGAACGAACTGATCCAGGACTTGACGTCGTCCTCCCCGATCGAACCGCTGGGCTGCTGACTGCCCCAGATGAACGTGTGCTGCTTGAAGAGGATACCCTTTTGCGTGGCGTAGTCGTACACGGCGTCGAGGGTTCCCCAGTTGAAGTTGGCCCCCGGACTCGACTGAACCGATCCCCATTTCCCTGCATTTTCTGGGGTGATCTGGTTCCAATAGGTCGAGAAGGTCCGCCCACCGGAGTCGATGCCGTTGCCCGTCGTGATATTCCCTACGAACTTGCCACCTGGCGCGATCGGCGTGGCGCCTGAGGGTTCATCGGCAGCCGATTCCGTATCGACTGTTGCCTCTTGATCGCTACTCGGGCCGGTTGCGCCACCGGTGTTGCCACTCTCGGTGCTGGGATTTGTGCCCGTATCGGAAGTGCCGCCGATGCCGGTGCTCACGCTATCGGTGCCTCCAGATCCGAGAGCGCCCACGCCCGAGCTCGTGGTGCCCCCAGCGCTGGCGGAGGTTGTGTCGCCGGTTCCCGGCATCGTGCAGAGGCCACATGAAGCCCTGCAGTAACCGGCGAACCAGTCTTGCTCGCAGAAGCCCCAATCGATCGCGTTCTGGCACGACTCACTCGAGCGAGGTTGGTCGTTGCAGACCTCTTCCTCCGCCCCGCTCTCGGGAGTCGAGCCTGCGCCGCCTTCCGCTGAAGCCGCTCCGGTTTCCGTCGGATTCTGGGCGGACTGGCCTCCCGCTGCGGGACTCGCGGTGGCGCTCTGCGAGCCGCCTGAACCGCTCGGGTTCAGTGGGGTGCCAGAGGATGAGCTGCTCCCGCCTGTTGCACTGGCGAGCGAGGGGTTTCCCCCAGTGGATGCAGCCGAGCCGCCGGCTGGGTTCGAGCTCCGTCCACCGGTGGACGGCAAGCTCCCTCCTGTCTGCGGACTCCCTCCAGGGGTTCCCCCGACTCCAGGGGTCGACTCCGCTTCCGAGTCCTCACCAGCGGTAGCGCTGCGGCCGCCGGTGCCCGCACCGCGCCCCGTGCTTGTGCCGGAGCTGGCTGTGGGCGACGCCGCGAGGGCTCCCGCCGCTCCCGCATACTCACAGCCGCACTCGCACTCACAGTCACAGGGCCTCGTCTTGCTGCTGGAACTCCCTGTCCCGGAGGCAGCCACGCTTGGCAGGACATCGCCGGATTCGGTGCACCCGTACAGAGAACCGGTAACGATAGGAAGCGCCAAAGCGGAAACTAAGAATATTCTATGGGACATGGGGTCTGCCTTCAGAGTAGATGGGCTCCCGGAAACGTCGTGCTCAACTCGCTATCTATGGGACGATGCGCTTCTTCATGACTATGGGCTTCGCTTGGGCAGAGCACACGCCTCGGGCGGTGCCCCGACCCTGGGCGAAGGTCAGCAACTGCGTGGTGCGTCGCGAGCTCGGAGGACGGTGAGTCTCATGCGGAAACTGCAGCATGAGCGCCAAACCTTGCGCTCTCCGTGCTCCGAGCATCGCGGCCCGAGTGGTGCGGGGAATAGTACGAGATCTCGAGTCCGCTTCCGGGGTGCGGCGATCGATGGTTGCGGCCTGAGAGCTCTGGGGTTCTCCAGCTCACGCCCGACGATGAACGCTATGCCTACATGCTGTTGTTATGTGTGTACAGTTAAATCTTGCTCCTGTGAGCAAGAAGGTGTGGTTTCTAACTGTGTCGCGGCGCACCACATAGGGGCTGTGGTTCTACCGTACACACTCTTGCGGTCGGCGGGTTGCCGAGGTGCGGCGCGGGTCGCCATGAGCTGCCCCACGGATCGCGTCGGCGGGTGTTGCGTCCACTGCCACAGGCGAAAGCCCCTGCACACGGTCGCCACGCGGAATCTCAGCCTGTTCTCGATACTCGCGCTGTTGCGCAGCGCACCACGCCGTGTTGCGGCGAGTGCCACATTGCCCTCCGATGCAGTGCGGTCCTTGGCGCGGGATCCTGGCGCCCGCCAGCGGCTCACGCTGTTGCAGGGTTCTCTACGTCGTGTAGCGTAGTGCTCCACACCGGGTTGCGGCGGGCTGGGATCCTGGGGCGAGCGCTTCGGGGCCGGGTGGAGCCAATGGGGTGGTCGGAGAATGCTCCCATCCGCGGTAGCACCGGTGGCAGACGCAGGGGAGCACCCGTGACGGATGCTGCAGATCCATCTGCGTCCTTGGTGGCAACCGTGGCAGGTGCGGAGTCAGAGATCTCGGCGGCTGGCGTGTGACGAGGAGATCCGGTTTCAGTCGTGATCGGTGTGAACCTCAGGCGACTTGGGCCGCCCTCGCGAGTGTCCAAGCCTGGTGGGTCGCGCGTCGGTTCCGGCGTAGCCGCGACGGGGGCTCGCTACCGTGCTGCCGAGCTCGACACGCTTCGATGACGAAGTCCAGGAGGCTGAATGTGGGTGGTCCGGGGGAGTTGAGATCGCGCCAGTCCCCCCCAACGCAAGGCGTGGATGGATGCGGCCTTGCGGCGGGGACAACCCCCTCATCGCAGTGGCGTCAGGGCGAGGCACTTTCCTCTGTGTCAACCCGTTTCCGCCCGAATGCCCGACCATTGCTGTCGCTCCATTCTCGGGACCGCGGTGATGGTTGCCAAGTGCCGTGACAGCGGATTAGCCTCCTTGGCGGGCCGTGGGGTTCCACTAACGCCGCACCCGACACGCGACCTGGGTCGGTACCGGGGTCGCTGTTGCCGTGGCGCCGGCCTTCGTGCCAAACTTCCCGCGGAAAACCATGACCGAAGACGAGATCAAGAACAGCGTTCGTGAGTTTCTCATCGAGACATTCCTTTTTGGAGAGCCTTTCACGTTGGGGGACGAAGACTCACTGTTGGACAACAAGATCGTTGATTCCGGCGGTGTCCTGTCGCTGGTCGTGTTTCTCGAGGACCGCTTCGGAATATCGATTGCGGACGACGAGGTGGAGGCCGACAATCTCGATTCGCTGGGCAGGCTCACGCGGTTCGTTGCAAGCAAGCAGTCATCGGCCTAGACGGAGGAGGGCGTCATGCGTTTTGAAGACTACCTGAGTGAGGCAGCCAAGAAGGTTCCGGGCAAACCGGCACTCTCCACCAAGAAGCGCAGCGTTTCCTACGCAGAGCTCTGCGATCAGTCCAGGCGGTTCGCTCGCGCGCTCCTCGATGAGGGGGTTCAGCATGGTGATCGGGTAGTCATCTACCTGGACAATTCCATCGAGCTCGTGGTGGCGGCGTTTGGTTCCTGGTACGCGGGGGCCGTCTTCTCCATCGTCAACGCCACCACCAAGACCGACAAGCTCAAGTTCATCCTCGAGAACTGTCGGGCAAAGGTAGTTGTCACCGACCACGCGCTATCCGCGCATGCCCTGCCCGCTGTGAAAGAGGCCGCGTCGGTTTCGGCAACCTTCATCGTGGGGAAGGCCGAGGGCGGTGAAGGGCTTCGATGTTGGGACGAGGTTTTGGCAAAGGCTGCTCCGGATCCTTTGCCTCCGCCAGGTATCAGCATCGATTTGGCGATGATCATCTATACGTCGGGGTCCACGGGGTTCCCCAAGGGCGTCACGATGAATCACGAGAACGTGCTGGCGGCCGCCAATTCCATCATCACCTACCTTGGAATGAACGAGCAGGACATCATCCTCAGCGTGCTGCCGCTGTCTTTCGATTATGGCCTCTATCAGGTTCTGATGTCGGTGCAGTGTAAGGCCACCGTCCTTCTGGAGAAGTCGTTTGCATTTCCTGCCCCAATCCTCCGCCGACTTCGCGAGGAGAAGGCTACGATCTTCCCGCTGGTACCCACGATCGCCGCGATGCTGGTTCAGATGAAGGATCTGAACATCGATGACTTCAAGACCGTCAGAATCACGACGAATACGGCGGCAGCGCTGCCGGCAGAGCATATCCTGAAGCTGCTGGATATCTTCCCCTCGGCGCGGCTCTTCTCGATGTACGGAATGACCGAGTCCAAGCGATGCACGTACCTCCCTCCCGAGGAGCTGCGCAAGCGTCCTACCTCGGTCGGTATCGCGATCCCGAACACCGAAGCCTACGTCGTGGATGAGCAAGGCAATCGCGTGGGGCCAGGTGTCGTGGGCGAACTCGTCGTGCGAGGTAGCCATGTCATGCAAGGTTATTGGGAGAACCCGGAGGCGACCGCCAAGCGCCTGAAGCCCGGCAAGACGCCATGGGAGAAGGTGCTTCACACGGGTGATCTCTTCCGCACCGACGAGGACGGGTTCCTGTACTTCGTGGGGCGCATGGACGACATCATCAAGTCCCGTGGCGAGAAGGTCAGCCCCAAGGAGATCGAGTCCGTCCTGTATGGACTGGAGGGGGTCTCGGAGGTTGCCGTGATCGGTGTTCCTGACGAGGTATTCGGCGCTGCCATCAAGGCGTTCATCGTCCCAGTTGCGGGAGCGGAGCTGACTGAGCAGAAGGTGCTCAAGTATGCGTCCAGCAAGCTCGAAAGCTTCATGGTGCCCAAGTACGTCGAGTTCAGGGAGTCCATGCCGAAGACCAGTACCGGCAAGATCCACAAGAAGTCTCTGGCGGAGGAAGGGAGCTAACCCTCCCCGGGGCGTTCGAGCGTATGGTTCTTGGAACTCGGTTGAGGCTAAGCCCGGCACACCATCGCTCCGGCGATCCATCGCTGGAGCATGAGGGGGGCTTTCGGAGAGCACTCCAATCTGGCGGTGGAAAGCAGCAATGACCAATAACGACGCGAAGCAGGCGCCCCAAGGCCGTCCGAGTTGGCGGCGCGTGGTGGCGACCTCGGATCACTGGTTCCCCACCCTGTTGCGCAGTACGCGAACTGCCATTCAGAACGTTGCTGTGCCGGTTCCCAAGCCCATCGCCAAACCCCTGCTCTGGAGCTTCGTCGCGGCTCGCGGCTGCTACTACGAAGCGGTGCGGGTTTTCGTCTGTGAGCCCATGCTCAAGGCCTACTGCAAGAGCTACGGGTGTCGCCTCCACACCAGCGCGCACATGCCTTGGGTAATCGGGGACGGCGACATCTACTTGGGGGATGACGTGACCCTCAGCGGCAAGATCTCGATCCGCTTTGCCGCCCGCTACGCCGATCGACCGACGCTGCGTATGGGCAACCACTGCGGCCTCAGCCACGGCTGTGTGCTGGTCATCGGGAAGTCCATTACTTTCGGGGACGACGTGATGGTCGGCGCCAATGTGACCTTCCGTGACTCCAACGGCCACGCCAGCGATCCGGTGGCCAGGAGGCGCGGCGACCCGGCGCCAATCGAGGATGTGAAGCCCATCGTCATTCAGGACAACGTCTGGATTGGCTCAGGAGCGGATATTGGCCCTGGGGTGACCATCGGCGAGGGAAGCATCGTCGCGGCGCATTCCGTTGTGGTGAGCAACGTGCCCGCCTATACCGTGGTTTCGGGCTTCCCAGCGCGTAAGGTGGGAAGCCTCGAGCCGCCTCCTGGCTGGCAGAAGCCCGAGCCATAGCCGAGGAGAAGGCCCAGAGCCAGAGAGGGGGCAGCCTCCAACGGGAGGTCGTTCCGAGGGCGCGGCGAGCACAATTCGGCGTGGCTAGAGCGAGTCTGCTCCAACACCTCTGTTGGCGTGGCTCCGCGAGTTGCGAAGGCTGGCGAACCAATCGGTGCTCTAGACGAGTACTTCGACCGGCGGCGCGTGGCTCAAAAAGCCCTGTGGACTGGCCGAGAATCCGTAGGCACCCGATTGGTAGATGACGACTAGATCGCCGATCTCGGCCTCGGGAAGCTCCATCTGGCTTGCCAAGAGGTCGAGTGGCGTGCAGAGCGGCCCCACCACATTGACCACCTGGCGGCGCGTGGCAAGCAGCTTGTTACCGACCGTCACTGGGTAGTTCTTGCGGATCACCTGGCCGAAATTTCCAGAGGCTGCCAGATGATGGTGGAGCCCACCATTCACGACCAGGAACACCTCGCCCCGAGACACTTTCTTGTCCGTGACCTCGCACACGTACACGCCAGATTCCCCGACCAGGTACCGGCCCAGCTCGATCACGATCTCGACGCCTGGCTGTCGCGTTTGGAACTCCTCGACCAACGGCGCCAGATTGGCGGCTACTGGTGGCAATTCGAGCGGCGTATCCCCAGGGAAATACGGGATCCCAAACCCTCCTCCGATGTTGAGGCTTCGAGTGGGGCACGGACAATCCTGCAATAGCCGTGTGGCCAGCTCGAAGATGTTCTTGTGAGCCTTGACGATGGCGTCATGGGCGAGGTTCTGGGAACCCGTGAAGATGTGAAAGCCTTGGAAGGCCACCTGGAGCTCTCCAATCCTGCGCAGCACCTGCGGGACTCGCTCGGCGTCGATTCCGAACTGCTGAGAGCCTCCGCCCATCTTCATGCCGGAGGCCTTCAGCACGAAATCCGGATTCACCCGGACCGCGACGTTCGCCTTGACGCCGAGGTCCCGCGATATCCGGTGGACGGTCTCGAGCTCAGTCTCTGACTCGAGATTGATGGTGACGCCAGCGGCCACCGCCATTCGCAGCTCCGTGGCGTTCTTTCCTGGGCCGGCCATACTGATGCTGGACACTGGCATGATCGTGTCGAGCGCGACCCTGAGTTCTCGCCCCGATGCCACATCGAGCCCGTCCACAAGGGTCGCCAGGTACTGCACGACCGCTGGCATGGGGTTCGCTTTCATCGCGTAGTGGATTTTGACGGATTTCGGCAAGTGGTTCCGCAGTAGCTCCACCTTGCCGCGCATGACGCGACGATCGTACGCGTAGAATGGTGTTTGCCCCACGCGGGCGGCGAGTCTCCGGAGGGGAATCCCGCCGACAAGCAGTTCTCCATCGAGGCTCGCGAACTGGTCCATGGGCGGATGCCGCTTCTTCGTGTCTGTCATGGCGCTCCAACCGAGGAGGGTAGCGCCGATTCCTCGGTCTGAGGATAGGGTTTGCAGACCAACCAGGGTGCGTCGTCTCGGGGGGGCTGAAAGCCGCATGCCGCCAGCGTTGGTAAAGCCGACGTGGCTCGACCTACTTGCGGTGCGGCTTGCGCTCAGGCTGTACGGTCGGGGCCCGAGGTCAGGCGCTTGACCCCACTCGGAGTCGTGGAAATTTGCGGCAGTGTGGGGGTCTGGGCGACGAACCCGGGTCGAGCCCAGAAGGAGATGGCGGCGGAGCCCGCGTTGGGGGAGGGGCTCTCGACCCACACGCTTTCGTGATATGAATCGGCTCTGGACACCCAGGTAACGCTTGCGGGGTCCAAGAAACGGGCTCGAATGACCTTGGGACGAACTAGTTCGGAAGAAGGCGCTGCCGCTGGGGTCGCCGAAGGACGCCGGCCCTGCCCACTCGAATCACCTCGTGACAGCTCGGGGGCATAGTCCATGGGCATTCTCACAACCGTCTTCTGGGGATCCGCGACCTGGGTCGTTTACACATACGTGGGGTATCCGTGTCTGGTCTGGGGTCTCGCCAAGTGCTGCCCCAGGTCGTCGAGCTTCGGTGCCGCCGACCCTTCCGGGAGCGTGGATGAGCCGCCGGTGAGCATCGTCATGGCGGTTCGGAACGGTGAGAGCGAGATCCGGGCCAAGCTCGAGAACCTCCTTTCCATGGACTACCCGAAGGACAAGCTCCAGATCATCGTCGTCAGCGATGGCTCGACGGATGGCACGGTGGAGGCCGTGCGATCCATGACGGAGCGCGGTGTCGAGCTCGTGGAGATGGCCGAGGCGTCTGGGAAACCCACTGCCCTCAACTACGGCGTCTCTCGGGCTCACGGCTCGATCGTGCTCTTCTGCGACGTTCGACAGCGCATCGAGCCCCAAGCGCTCCGCGCGTTGGTGCGCCACTTCGCCGATCCCAAGGTTGGAGCCGTGAGTGGTGAACTGATGATCGAGGGAGATGCGGGGGCGGGAGCCTACTGGAAATACGAGAAGTTGATCCGCTCCGCTGAAGGAACGCTGGACAGCGTACCGGGAGCGACCGGGGCACTGTATGCCATTCGTCGGGAGTTATTCAGAGAGCTACCCAGCGGCTGCCTGCTCGATGACGTCTACACACCCATGAGTATCATCCTCGAGGGCTACCGGGTGTTGTTCGAGCCAACAGCACGCGCCTACGATCGGGAAGCCGAGCTGAAGGACGAATTTCAGCGCAAGGCGAGGACTCTCGCGGGAAACTTTCAGCTGCTAGAGCAGCTGCCTCGGGTCATGAGCCCGCTGCACAACCGAGCTCTATGGCAGTTCGCTTCCCACAAACTAGCGCGTTTGGCTTGTCCCTACGCGCTCCTCGGAATGCTCGGGTCGAGCGCGGTGCTGTCCGTCGGTCCCGGGTGGCGGCTCTACGCGCCGATGTTTGGGGCTCAAGCCCTCGGTTATGGTCTCGCGCTTGGGGGTGGCCTCCGCGGGGATCGCGCGAGTCGCCTCGAGAGGCTGGCGCACACCTTCGTCACCCTCAATACTGCCGCGGTGGAGGGGTTGAGGCGGTACCTCGCGGGCGACTTCTCCTGGACTTCGGCTCGCGCGGTCAGCCCGACCGAACCGGACGACTCCAGCGGGCCGGACCGAGATTAGCCCTTCCCTGGGCGTTCGTGGCGGCCCGAATCCGTGGCTGCTCCAGAGCCGCGTGCCCACTAAGCGATTCAGCGCCCAGACGCCTGCTCGATGCGCTCCGCAACGAAGTCCTCGATCACAGGAACATCGATGGTCATCAGGTAGCGCCGGCCGTCGATGAAGATGGCGGGGGTGGCGTCGACGTTGTTTCGAACCCCCTCCTTCTTGGACTGGATGAGCTTCTCCCTGACACTGCGATCCTTGAGGAGAGAGTCGAATTGCTTTCGATCCATTCCCTGGGCGGCAGCGTATTCGACGAGTCTTCCCGGGTCGAAGTGGTCGAAGTCGGAGTACATCGCGAGCAGTAGCTCCCAGTAGCGACCGAGCTCGCGCCCGGCCATCCAAGCCGTGGCCGCGACTGCTGAATGATCGTGAGTGCGAATCGGAAAAGGTTTGACGTAGAGCTTCGCCTTGCCCTTGAGCCCTCCCTTGGTGACACTCTCGTACAAAGCAGGAACGACGCGCGAACAGAGCGGGCAGCGCGGACAGGCGTACGCGACGAGAGTCACTGGGGCGCTCGGGTCCCCTACTGCGGAATAGTCGCCCAGATCGATGACATGGCGGGGGCCGACCGCGGAGAGCGCCCGTCGCTTGAGTTCGCTCTCGATCTCCTCTCGGCTCTGACCGACCGCTGCTCGGCGACATACGTCGTTCGCCATTCGGGTCACGACGCTACAGACCGGCTTCCGCTTGAGGCAGTTCGCCAGTGTGTCGTCACAGCACTGGTAGCCACGCTGTGACGACAGGATAGCTTGTGCCAGCGTGCGCTCTGCTCCGCGAAGCGCATCGCATGCGCTGGTCTGGGCAGTGGCACGCCCGGCAAGCAGCCCCAGAAGAATCCACACCAGGGTGGATAGCGCGATACTGGCCTTCATGGCGGATACCTCGACGATGATGAGGATGCGTGACTGGTGGCGACCCCCCGACTACGGTTTCTTCGTTGCGGCGGGGTCGGGGAGCATGTCGCCCGAGCGAAGGTCGAATCGAATCTGGCGATTGATCTGGTAGGGCGTGCGGCACAGGAGGATCGGAGAGGAACCCTTCACTCCCTTCTTGATGATGTCGACGATTTTGACGCCTTCATCGTAGTTTCGAGCCATGACGCCGAAATATCGCTTGCCCAGGCTTTCCGCCTCGATGAACTCTAGCCCAGAGAACTCCGTGTGGCCTTTGAGCGCCTGCCGGGTCAGAGGGAAGTCAAAGTTGGCCGGAGCGCCCTTGGACAGTGTGTACAGCTTGGCAAAGATGGTGGTGCAGCTGCGAGTAGCTGGAACGGGCGGCTCGTACTCAGCCCGCTTGAGGCGGGCTTCGTCGTCCGGTGGGATTTGCGTCACCTTGGACGCAGGGCGGCTGTGGGCGATGGCCGCCGTGATGTTAGGGTCCAAGTACCCGGATAGCCAAATGTCATCGGGGCCATTCACGTGAACTGCCGTGGGCAGGAAGGGCTGCGGCGCGGCGCCTTCCGCCGACACATAGGTTGGCAGGGGCACCTTCTGCCAGGCACCCGCGCTGGGTCGTTTCCAGAGTTCCTTGCCCGATTCCGTCTCGAATACGCCCCACAACGACCCATCGGAGCCGAGCGCGAGATCCGCCACCTCCTGGGAGGCCGGTACCTCCTCGCACCGATAGGCGGTGCCGTTGAAGGTGACGACATAGCCGCGGCCCGATTGATTGCCGTACAGGTAGGCCTCGGAGCCACTGCGGGCCATGATGCCGGTTACGTTGTGGCTCATGTTGTCCCCGCGGCAGTCGGGCAGAGACGTCATGATGGGGGTCTGGCTTTCGGGCGTCCAGCGGGCGACGGAGATCTGGCCATCCGAGTTGTTCCCGACCACGAATACCTCGCCAGTGGGTAGAGCTGCCATGCTCTGGGGTATGAACGGGCTGCTGTCGTCTCCTGGCTGGGCTTGCGGAAGCTTGGGCGCCTTCACTCCGGCCCGACCTCCCGCCACCGATAGGGTCATTTCCATGTAGTACCCTCCCAAGAGCAGCACGCTCCCGTTCTTCCAAGGAGCGGCGCCGGTGTACGCTCCTGAGGTCGTCTTGGACCGAACCCACTTCTCCCGGGTCCAGTGCGAGAGGTATCCCGTTCCAGGTTCGCACCCCCCGGGGATCGTCGTGACGGCCCAGGTGTCCCCTGGCCAGGTACCGACCAACTGGGCGAGGTACTGATCGGATCCGAGGTTCATCTTTCCAAGTAGATCGGGCCGCTCCACGAGCTCGTCGCCGCGTGCCTCCACCAAGTAGTTCGTATCTCCGAAAAAGACCGCGTTATTCAGGGAGTGCATCGCGATCTCATTGGACACGCCCACGGCCACCACTGAGAACGGACTTCGCGCCTCGGGTTGCGGGGCGGCGTTCGACGGTGGGGGGGCAGTCTCGGCAGTGCCGGATGCCGTGGTGCTCGGTGCCGCGGCGTTCGCCTGCGTTGAACCGGGACTCGCGGCTGAGGGGGGGGGTTCGGGCTGCTGCACCGCTGGGCCGCAAGCCAAGAAGAACAGGGGTGCTGTGCAGTGCCAAAATCCAATTGACCTGTGAATCATGTCCTCTCCTCATTCATTTCTGGAAAGCCTCCCCGAGATCCATCTCGAGGCGGGTCCAAACGCATGCGAGCCGAATGGCAGTTCTTCGGTCTTAATCGCCGGTTCGGTTGCGGCAACAGCGCGCGCCGAATTCGTAACTGTGGAACCCGCTCGCATGAGCGCAGTTGACGTACTCGCACGTGGGCAGGTGGGGTGGGCGGAAGCACTTCCCCCAGAAGCAGCCCATCACCACGTAGCGATGAGACCTCTGCTCCTCGTTCTGACAGGCCTCGGGGTGCGGATGCAACCGGACCACCCACTCTCCGACGTTACCCGTCAGGTCGAAGACGCCCTCCGCCGAACCGCAGCTGGGCCGCTGCCCGCTCGGCTCTGCCTGGTTGAGGCGCGCCACCTCGGCTGATGCCTCCGGCGCTGGCCAGCGACCAAGCTTCCTCCAGCTTGGGGGAATGTGCTTTTTATCTTGGTTGCACGCATGCTCGTCGTACTTGGGACCGTACGGGTACAGCCAGCCCGAGGGACCCTTGCAGGCGCGCACCCATTCGTCCTCGGTGCAGAGGCGCTTACCCCGTTCGGTGCAGAAGGCTTCTGCCTCAGTCTGGTTCAGCATCAGCAGTGGCTGCTTGCCGGCTTCATTGGGCGCTTCGTAGCGATCGATGCAAGCCATCTGGATATCGACCATGTCCACTGGGCAGGGACTCGGTGGCGGAGACACAGCGGCTGCGTCCGATTGGGCCGCTGTGTCTGATTGGGCCGCTGTGTCCGACACTGCGCCCGAGGCTTCCTCCTGGGTCGGTGCTGCCGGAGGCGTTGGTCCGGCCGTGGCTGGTGCACTGTGCGATGTGGGTGGCGCGCTTTCCATCCCCGCTGCCGACGTGAGGGAGCTCGGTTCGCGGCCCTCGGCCGGTGGCGGAGATGGTCGCGCACACGCGGCAAGAACGAGGAGCGCTGCCCAAGCGCAGCGAGAACGGCATGCCTCCAGGGGGGGACTCCAGCGCGTCCAGATGGGGCGCCCACGTCTGCGGGACCACCTCACGTCCATTGCGTGCGCTCCTCGGTCTCCATGCCGCCGCCATGCCTCTGCAGCTCTGCAATTGCCGCGTGGAGGTGTCCGAATACCGGTGCGGTCATTTTCACGGTTCCTCGACCGGGGCGACCTAGGGCGCGCAGCCCACCACCCCGAGGTGACAAGACTATGCTCGAGTGGCGGCGGTCGTCAACGCCATCCCGGTTGTTCGCGTGGGCTGCCGGACAGGTTCAGTTGGCGAACGCTGTGGCGCCCAGATATCTCTTCCCAATTTCGTCTCGGAGTCCCGCACTCTGGACCGCGAATGGTGGGCAGGCTAAGGCGAGCTCACTTCAAAGCTCGTGCGAGCCAGCTCGACACCAGTCGCCGTTACCAGCACGGCTTCCCAGGTTCCAGGTTCACGGATGAAGCGCGTGTTGGCCCAAGTGCGATGGCGACGGACCTTTGCCGGTACGCCCAGCGTCGCGTTGCCGACGGTTTCGGTGGACCCTACGCGTTCGAACCTGACGGTTACTTGCTGTGCGCTGCTGTCCCCGTTGACGAGCTCGGCGAACGCGTAGATGGGGGTCCCATCCGCGAGCAGCGGGGCATCGCTGGTCACGGGTTCACGGTCGTGCACGGCCGTGGTCACCACAAAGCGCTTCACGAGCAGACTGCCCGGCGCAGCCGCGGATCCGGGCGGCGCCTCGCTGCTTGCTGTCGTGGCGTCGGGGGGCGGCACGCTTGCCGCCGCGGTGTCCAGCGGGGCCTCGAGCCGCGGTGCAGTTGCGACGAGGATTCCCGGGTCGGTCTGAGGCGCAGCCTGCGCGGAGACGAGACGCGGGTCCGTCGATGGCGCTGGTGGGGTCGTCGTGGTGCGGGAAACGGCCTCGGCGGGTTCTTCCGGCTCGGCACGGCACGCGAGCGCCACAACGGATACCCCAAGCGACACCACAGCGACGGTCATGGCTGCCAGCGCCACTCTACTTGGTTCCTTCCACTGACTCATCGGTCATCCTTTCGATCTCGGCCACGGTTCCGGTCGAGCACTCATCCAAGCCCAGCAAGGGTCAGGCCATCTCCGATACCCTCACTTATGCGGCATTTTTGGCCAGGCCCCGGCGCCAGCGTTGCTCGCCAGACGCAAGTGCTGTGTCGCCTCACCCACACCGCGGAGTCGGCACGACCTACTCTTCGAGCGTCACGGAGCGGATCAGAACCTTCATGCGACTCGTGAGCTCCGCGTCCTTTTCCGAGAGGTTCACCAAGCTTCCCGAGAGCTTACCGAGGTCGGTCTCGAGACTCTCCAGTTTACGCGCGAGAGAAGCCCGAAGGGCGTCGTTGCCTTTGGACTTCCGGAGTATGTTGAGGTTGTTCCGCACCCGGCTCTGCTCTGCCGAGAGGTGCGCGTGCTGCTGCTCGATGCGTCGGCGCTCGTCAGCGTTGTCGCTCAGCTGGCGCTTCAGGTCCAGGACCTCGCTGATGATCTTGGCGATGGGCGGGGGCGCCTTGCCGCTTCCCAAGTAGAGTTTGAGCAGCGTCTCGGAGTTGCCACTGTCCACCGCAACCTGCTCGGTGACGCGCCGGGTCCACTCCAGATCGAGCTTGGCCTTGGACGTCGCGCCCACCTTGACTGGCACGAGCAGGGAGTCCGAGGTTTCCACGGTTCCCTTCGGGCGACTCTTGAGTGTCCAGTCGATCCGCCTGGGGGTCTTGACATACGCGGTGATCGCCTTGCTATGTCGGTTGTCGATGGAGTAGGCGATACTCTCGATGCGTTGCACGGCACTCACCAGCATCCCATCGACGACGCGGAGGAGCTGGATGCTGTCATCGCGGTAGCCTCGGGAGGTCTCCATCGCGACCTTGGTGTCGATGGCAAACGTCAGCATGGACGTCTTTCCCGATTCCATCCGCTCCAGGAAGCCTTCGCCGACGAAGGTCCCGCTCGAGTAGACGGTAATGGGGCCTGTTTCCAGGGTGACGTTGGTGTCGTTATCGAAACGCACGGCGCGGTACGGATGCAGCGCGCCACCGCCGACCTGTAGCTCTGGCCGAAAGTAGGCGACTTCCTCTCCATCGACCCTCTGATTGATGATAGCGACTAGGGTCGACGAGCGGTCCGGAATCGTCACCGGATCGCGGATATCGTACCGGAAGAGCGCCCCGATCTCCTGGGTCGTCGGTGCCATCGGCGCGTCCGCCTGCAGAGCGCTGTCCATGCTGACGGAAGGCGCCTGAGGGGGCTCCGGAGCCGGCAGGCTCGGTGCGGAGGCAGCGGGCGCAGCTTCGTCCTCGTCCCCACCGGCCTCGGCCTCCATCGCTTCCTCCATACTCTTTACTTCCTTGGGGGCGACTCCGCTCCCGCTCGCGGCGGCGCGTCTGCTGGCGTAGCTCGACTGAAGTCGGTCCTTGTCGGAGAGCCCAGGCTCGTCTCGGGGCGGTGCTACCGCTTGCTGGGCGGTGCGCGGCGTGAGGTCGAGGCGTGCGGTGTACTGGGGAGCGTGCAGGTCGTATACGAAGGACATCGGTGTTCCGGCGACCAGCGACAGTTGCACGTCCCTCCAATCCTCGCCGGACACGTTGTCCACGACGGCCCAGCCCTGGAGTAGGGGTCGTTTCCCTTCCCCGAGAACCATGCGATAGGCCGGCTTCCACCGCGGCATCTCCACGATGTAGCTGGCCTGAAGCCTGTGGTCGCCTTCTCCTGCCAGACGCACGCTGAGCAGCACCGGCTTCCAATCACCCTCCTTCAAGGAGACGTCGAGGCTCTGCTCGAGACCCACCGACAAGGTATGGTCCCGAATCGCGATGCGGGAGATCGAGACCACCGGGACCACGACCAGCTCCCCGGCTTCGGTCTTCAGGGTGAGACGCCAATCCGGTACGACCTCTTCCTCGGCTTCTTCCTTCCTTCGCAGGTCCTCCACACCGACAATGCGCCCGGTGATCGCCGACGGACCGCTATGGGTGAAGACCTCGACTCGGGCACCTCTGAACACGTGGAGCACCTCGAGGACGCCCGCGGCGTTGCGCACCTGTTCCGGCAGCTCGGACAGGATCCGATCTCCGGACTTCTCGAGGGGAAGGGAGACGCTGACCGCTCGCCCCTGGGAGAAGTCGATGACCGTCAGGGACTTGAGGAGATCGTTGATCTGCGCAGGCCGTGCCTGGAGCACTAGCAAGTTGCCCTCGATGCTGCCCTGACGTTCGAAGTAGCCCACGCCGTTCTGGTAGAGCACCACCCGTCGGATCGGGAGCTCGGAGGTCGGGCTTTCCGGCATGTCCGATGGTGGGGAACCAAGACAGCCGAACAGCGATGTGGCAACGACGACAGTCAACCCAGCAAGGAGTCTGATGCGCATGGCCCGCTAGGGTACTCCAAGGCCCAGCGCTTGTCGCCGGTGACCGCCGGATCGGTACCCTCGCGAGCTCTCTGGCCACGCCCGCTCTCATACAGCTACAGCCCGTTCTGGCTCCCCGCATCATCCGTTGCTCACGCCACGCGAGGCGGTACGCGTCGGCGCGTGGATCGAAGGAGAGCGCCTTGGCCAGCGCGCTAAGAGCGCGTTGAGCGTTCTGGGCTTCGGTGACGCAATGGCGCCGCAGCGACCGGAGGCTGGCGCGGCTCGGGCGATGGTCAGGGGGCAGGAGGATCTGTTGCTGAGCCGTCCTTGAAGTACGGGCACGGTCCAGCGTGGCTGGAGGAGCAGCGCAGTGACGGGTCAGCGAACATCGCGCATGAGAAGACCACTTCGGGTTGAGGTTCTTGACGATCCCGTCGAGCTCGGCAGGGATGTGACCGTTCGCGTCAACCCCGGTGTGACGTTCCGGAACGGTGGTCACGATGGAGCATCTCAGCGAGAGAGGCACCAGAGCCGCACCTCAGGCTGAGGTCGTCCTAACGACCGGTTGCCTTCCGAAGTGCTTGAGAAAATGGGGAATCCAGAATGGGGTCTGTGGACCCCGACGACAAGATCTCTCCTGCGGGGCTTGTATGTAAACGTTTACTCACTTATGTTCAGGTCCATCCCAGCGGCAGTCGAGGCACACCCGTGGAGAGTCAGTTGTCAGAGCGCCAAGAACAGATCGTCGACGTTGCCATGCGCATCATTGCGACCGAGGGTGCACGTCGGTTCACGGTTCAGGCACTCGCTTTTGAGATCGGCGTTACCGGCGGCGCGATCTACCGCCACTTCGAGAGTATGGAGGCCATCGTCGATGCCGTCGTCCAGCGCGTAGGACACACCCTGTTTCGCGACTTCCCGCCCCAGGCGGAGGACCCCATCGAGCGGCTGCGGTTGTTCTTCATCGGCCGCGCGCGGATCATTGGCGAAAACCCGCACGTCTCCCGACTCCTGCTGTCCGACAATCTCGTGCAATCCTGCGGAGCGGCGTACGGCGAGCAGCTGGTGGAGTTCAAGAGACGCACCTCGCGGTTCGTCATGGGCTGCCTCGAGGAGGCGAAGGCCGCGGGCATTCTGCACCCAGAACTCGCTCCCAGAGTGGGAGCTGTCCTCGTGGTGGGGGGCGTCCTGGCTCTCTCACACGTTGGTGCCGGGCTCGCCAGCGCAGCGCCTTTGGCTGAGAACGTTTGGGCGGCCATCGAACGCACGCTTCGACCGCTCCCTGCCAGTCCCGAGCCGACCGCACCGGCCAGCGCTCGTCACACGCCTCCGCAAGCTGCCAACCATCGAAAGGGAACCAAACCATGAACCAGAGATCCGCACTCGCGCCAGGAATGCCCGCAGCCGAGACCACGAGCCTCGCAGACCTTGCCAACTATCAAGAAGGAGCCATCGTGAGCCGCACCTTGGTGAAAGCCAACGGTGGCACCGTGACACTCTTTGCTTTCGACCAGGGGCAGGCGCTTTCGGAGCACACGGCGCCCTTCGATGCCCTCGTGCAAGTTCTGGACGGCGAGGTCGAGCTCGTTATCGGTGGCAAGTCAGTCGTCGCGGCGGCCGGAAATGCCGTCCTCATGCCAGCGAACGTTCCGCACGCCGTGAACGCCCATCGGCGGTTCAAAATGCTACTGACGATGGTTCGCGAAGTCTCGACACAGTCCACCTGATCCGGGGAGCGACTCACCATGCCCGCCGGTTCCGAGCCCCTGCTTTCCCCGTTCCCGACTTCGCGGCTGCAGCGCGAGGCAAAGACGGTTGAGCTCATGCTGGAGCTGTATTGCCGCGACCATCATCAGCATGGCTCGGGGCTCTGCATCGAGTGTAGCTCGCTCTGGCTGTACGTCCGCGAGCGTCTGGTCCATTGTCCGTTGCGCCCCAACAAGCCCACCTGCCTCAACTGCACCGTTCACTGCTACAAGCCTGCCATGCGGGAGCGCATTCGAGAGGTCATGCGCTACTCGGGGCCCCGCATGGCCCTGCGTCACCCCATCCTGTCATTGCTGCATCTGACCGACGGCCGGCGCGAGCCACCGACCCGAGCCGCGGGAGCCTGTCGTAAGACCTGAGGGTTGTCTCGGGACGGGTCGTCCCTCGCCCCCAGCGCGTCCAAGCATGCGTCCAAACGAAAGAAGCGAAGGAGAAGTCATGGAAGCGTTCTGTTATCAATGTGAACAGACCAACAAGGGTGCTGGCTGCGTCGCCATTGGCAACTGTGGCAAAGAGCCGGAAACCTCAGCGCTGCAGGACTTGGTCGTGCACGTCACCAAGGGCATCGCCATGTATGCCCACCGCGCGGCCGAGCTCGAAAGCCACGATGACTCGATCGGCAGAGTCGTGATTCGGGCTCTGTTCGGCACTGTAACCAATGTCAATTTCGATCCGGATCGCATCACTGCCGAGCTCCAAATGCTGGGAGTGACTCTGGAGAAGGCCCGACAGCTCTACGAGTCAGCCTGTGGGCAAGCTGGTCGGAAGCCCGAGGCGTTGAAGGGTCCCGCCGCCTACCGTCCCGCGAGCACTCGCGGAGCCCTGACGCTTCAGGCGTCAGCCGCGTCTATCCGCGACCGTATCAACCGCCACGGACCGGACGTGGCGGGCCTGCAGGAACTGGTGCTCTACGGTCTCAAGGGCGCTGCCGCCTACGCGGAACACGCCGCGGTCCTCGGGCGGGAAGATCGATCCATCTACACGGCAACCTATGACATCCTGAATCAACTGGGCACCGAGGAAACCTCCACAGCGGTTCTACTCGGGCTAGCGCTCAAGGTGGGAGAGCTGAACCTCAAGGTAATGGAGCTGCTCGACGCGGCCAACACCGGAACATATGGCCATCCGACACCAACCCAGGTGCGGGTCACGGCGCTGAAAGGCAAGGCCATTCTGGTCAGCGGACACGATCTGAAGGATCTCGAGGAGCTGCTCAAGCAGACCGAAGGCAAGGGGATCAATATCTACACTCATGGAGAGATGTTGCCAGCCCATGGCTACCCGGAGCTCCGCAGGTATAAGCACCTCGTCGGTAACTGGGGTGGCGCTTGGCAGGATCAGACCCGGGAATTCCCGGGCTTTCCCGGCGCGTTTCTCTTCACCACGAACTGCATCCAGAAGCCGAAGGACAGCTACGCCGCGCGTGTGTTCACCAGCGGGGTCGTCGCTTTTCCAGGTCTGCGTCACATCGTTGGCGGTGACTTCACGCCGCTCATCGAGGCTGCTCTTGCCGCCCCAGGATTTGCTGAGGATGAAGCTGGAAAGCTCATCACGGTGGGTTTTGGTCATCAGGCCGTTCTGGGTGTGGCAGGCACGGTGATCGAAGCCGTGAAGCAGGGCGCCATCAAGCACTTCTTCCTGATCGGGGGCTGCGACGGAGCCAAGAGCGGACGAAACTACTATACTGAGTTCGCGGAGAAGGCACCGAAGGACACGGTGATCCTCACCCTGGCGTGCGGCAAGTACCGCTTCAACAAGCTGGAGTTCGGCGACATCGGCGGGA
>CAYRKE010000028.1:35090-52854 GCA_964424695.1 uncultured Polyangiaceae bacterium | reverse complement strand
AACAGGTTGCGCGTTCGCCAAGTCGTCCGGTAGATCTCTGCCACGGGACCGTTTTCGACCCGCACAAGGCAAACGGGCACATTGGATTTCCCCTCTCAACCACCGGTTCACGTTCTCGCTCTCGCTGTGCTCCCAGCCGTTGGGGCGGCCGCCTTTGCGGCAGCCACAGCGGCGATGGCCGCGCTGTCGACGGCCAGGAAGCGAGCTCTCAAGGACCTGCTCGGCGGTGCCGCCCGCGCCGCCATGGAACGTTATCTCACCGCTGGCAGTGTCATCGAAACGCGCTGGCTCGTGGTACGGGTGCTGGGCATCGCTTCTTCGGCCCTCCTCGTGCACAGCCTCGTCCGCCCAACCTACGGACACTGGGCCATCGCCATCGCCGTCGCGGCCGCGCTGCTCGCCTACAGTGTGCCATCGGAGATCGCGCGGGTGGTTGTGACTCGAACGGCGGATCGCTCTGGGCCTCTGCTTCTGCGCATTTTGCGTCCCGTCGAGCTTCTGGTCGCCCCTGTGGCTGCCCCCATCGCATGGATTGGCGGCCACGTAGGTCGAGCTCTCATTCGCCCGTCGGCCCCAAACGCCGACGTCACAGAGAACGAAGTAGAGATCATTGTCAACGAGGGCGAACGAAACGGTGCTCTCGACCACGACCAGAGCGAAATGATCCGCAACGTGCTCGATTTTGGAGACACGACGGCCGGAGAGGTCATGGTACCTCGCACTCAGATTGTCGGGTTCGAAGTGGGGACGCCTCCACGAGAAGTCCTGGCGAGGGTGATTGAGAGCGAACACTCGCGGTATCCCGTCTTTCGCGAGCGGATCGACAACATCGTCGGCGTGTTGCACGTGAAGGATTTGATGAGCCACATCGCCACGCAGACCGAAGTCGACGGGCTCCGAATGGCGCAGCTCATGCGTCGACCGGTCACGTACATTTCCGAAGGACAGACCGCATCGAGCGTACTGAAAGCCATGCGCCAGAACCGCCAGCACATGGCATTTGTGCTGGACGAGTTCGGCGGAGTCGCTGGGATTGTCACGCTCGAGGACTTGCTTGAGGAAATCGTCGGTGACATCCGCGACGAACACGACGAAGAGGACTCCCTCATCGTGGAGGGAGAAGGCGGGCGCCTGATGGTCGACGCCAGCGTTCCGATCCTCCAGCTCTCGCGCTATCTGGGAACGGATCTTCCAGAGAGCGACGATTACAACTCGCTCGGAGGCTTTCTGATTGCACGGCTCGGGCGAGTCCCAGCGGTCGGTGTACGCGTGAAGCTCGAGGGGCTCGAGTTCGTCGTCCGCGACGCAGATGAGCGTCATGTCTCTCGCGTTGAAGTCCTTCGCCAAGGCTCCGCGAGCGAACCAGTAGGGCCATTCACGCCTCGGCCCGAGTCCTGATACCAGCGCCAGCGCGGGTCGCTGCTTGCAGCTTGTATCGCTGCTTACGGGCGCGGGGTGGTGTCACTGCGAACCGTCAGGCCGGCGCCCGCCCGCTTCCACGCCGACTGCCGCCGATCCATGGCAACAAGCCAATTCGTGCGAACTGCACAGAGTGCCGGCCGGGGGTCATCTCGCCCCTGATGGACCATAACGCTAGGTCCCATTCGAACAACGCCCAATCGGGGATATCCGAGGAGCGGCAGCTGAGAACCGACGCTCACACATCCGCACGACTTCCGCGTGAGACACTTCGGGCCGAGGCGTTAAGGAATGAAGTACCCTCACGAAACGGCTGTGGGGCCGCAATGCAGCCCCACCCGTCAACCCGGCTACGTTCGATCGGGACTCAGCTGGGTGCCCCAATCCCCTTCAAGACTTCGATGAGCTTCTGTCCGGAGGTGATAACGCCAGTGTTGTCTTCTTCACCGGCCGCACCCCCGGCACCCTTGAGCGCCGTGCCGAGGTCACGCAGCTCCCGTGCCAGCTTGAACAGCGTGTCCGCAGGACACACCAACGCGTGGGTTTCTGGAGCAACCGGAATGAGCTGTTCGCTGCTTGGGTCGCCCTTGGTGTAGCGATCCAGCTTCTCGGTCTTGTTCCCGCTCTTGATCTCGAATTTTTCCGGCCAGGCGTATTTCGAGTCACCCTTCTTCTTGACCGGGAACGGGGTAGGCAACGGCTGCATGCCAGCCCACGGACCGCCCGGCCCCTGCGCCACGTAGACGGCCCAGCTCACCTTCGGGTCTTCCTTCTCGGCCAGCATCTCCTGGAGCGCCTTCTTGCTGCCGGTCAGAATCCGCTGAACGGTCTCCTTCTTCTTGTTGGCAGCATCCACGGCCGACGTGTAGCTGATGAGCATGGTCAGGACCTGCCCCTTGAAGCGACCGATGCCTTTCCCGGCCAGATTGGTCCCCTCAAAGGGAATGCGGAGGGCACCAAGCTTCGAAATCTCTGCCTCTGGATACTCGCTCTTCGCCAGCTTGCTCTGGGCCGCGGTCACAACCTCGGAGATCTGCTCGGCGATGGCGTTGGCCTCGTCGATCTCCTTGGCCAAATCCTGGGCCCCCTGAAGTGCGACTGAGGCCTGAGTTGACCGCTCAGACCCACCGCCCACAGCGTAGCCGATGATGCCCCCGACGACGGTCATCGCCGCAACGGCGGCATACATCTTACTGCGCGACTTCTTTTGAGCCTGGATGACCTCTTCGCTCATCTCCACCTTGATCGCCTGTGGTTGCGGCGGCGGTGGTGGCGGAGCAGCACTCGCTGAGAGCCCGGAGTACGGAGCGGCGGGCACGCTGGGCCTCGTCGCAAACGGAGGAGCCGGAATGCCCCCCCTTCCGCCAACTGGGGGCGGGATCGATGGCCCGCTGGGCGAGCTCACCGTTTTGCGGCCTAGGCGTGACTTGAGATCGATCTTGGGCTTGTTTTCGTCGGCCATTGAGCTGATTACCTGGATTTTGATTAACCGGCCAAGCCGGTCGCGCCCGGTAAGTGGCCGGCACACTACCGGTCAACATTCTCCCCCGCAAGCGGGAAACCGCCGTCTACGGGCAGATCCGGCGAACCTCCGCATGATCGGAGGTCGAACATGTGCTGGGACCGTCAAATTCTTGTGGAATCAGCGGGAGCCAAGTCCCCCTCAGTGTGTCATGGCGCGCAGGGGGTACGGCGTGGCCCTTCCGTTCAGAAGCGTGCAGCCATGAGACATTTTTCGAGGTGGGTCTTCTCGCGACGACGCAGACCGACGAACTCGATGGCCTGAAGGGATTGCCTGCGACGCACGGTTCTGCCCCAGAGCCAAAGGCTCCGCTCCTGTCCGGGAAACCGGATCTCGATCGGAAAGGAATCCGCCTGGCGGTCAGGCTCGATGTGGGTCTGGGCGAGCAGCCCCCCCTTGGACACGTCGAGAGCGCGACAGAGGTAGGGGTGGCCCTCCAGATACTTATTGAAGAAGATATCTATGGACTTCCGGGGAGCACTGCGACGTTCTGACATGCGGCGGATCGTACCCGCCCGGCGTGGGCAGCGAGAAGTTTCCCGAGGTCCATCAGGCTAAGCGACTGACGGAGGGTCGGCGGCACAAGCCCCTGTGCTGGCAGCGCCCTGGGCTGGAGGCTCGGGTCCGAATCGTGCTGGCGTCGCCCTACCGGGTCACGTCGTACGCATCGAGCGAACTCGCGCAAGAGTCCCCGAAGCCCGCCTCGTCGGGCGGCTCGGCCCGACGTATGCCGGGGTCCGCCAGAGTGCGGCATTGACCTACCGCGACCGGAATGCAACGCTCGCCAGCGTGAACCGCCGGGTACTGGTGATCGACAACTACGACTCCTTCACCTACAACCTGGTCCAGTATTTGATGACGCTGGGGGCAGACTGTCAGGTTCACCTCAACGACAGGGTTTCCGCACGGGAAGTGGCCTCCTCGGCGCCGCATGGGATCCTCCTGTCCCCTGGACCGGGAACGCCCAACGATGCTGGAGTGACGCTCGAGGTTATCCGCGAGTTCGCTGGCAAGATCCCAATCCTCGGCGTCTGCCTGGGACACCAGTCCATCGGGCAGAGTTTTGGCGGCGATGTCATCCGAGCCCCCGAGCTCATGCATGGCAAGACGTCGTCTGTGCTCCATGACGGCCGCGGTGTGTTCGCATCCCTCCCCTCCCCGTTCGAGGCCACCCGGTACCACTCGTTGGTCGTGGATCCGAACACGCTGCCGACTTGTCTCGAGCGGACGGCATGGACCTCCACCGGCGAGATCATGGGCATCCGCCATCGGTCACTCCCCGTCGAGGGCCTCCAGTTCCACCCAGAGTCGTTTCTCACCGAGCACGGCATGACGATGCTCGACAACTGGCTGAATACGCTATGAGTGAGCCCCGCTACGCAAGCTTTGCGGAACTCTTTCCACGCATCGGCGCTTCCGGACGAGTAGAGCCGGAAGCCGTCAGGGAGGCCTTCACGTCAATCTTGGCCGGCGCGTGGACGCCGGTTCAGGTAGCCGGGTTCGCCACTGCGTTGCGAATGCTGCCGGACAGCGCGGAGACGATCGCTGCCGCCGCCGCGGTGATGCGGCGCGACATGGTGAGGCTGGAGCACGATCTGCCGCTCGTCGTTGACACTTGTGGCACGGGTGGTGATGGCCATGGTTCGCTGAATCTCTCCACAGCCGCCGCCATCATCGTCGCCGCGGCCGGGGTGCCGGTGGCCAAGCACGGCAATCGAGCCGTATCGAGCCGAGCCGGGAGCGCCGATGTCTTGGAATCCCTGGGGATCCCGCTCGATCTCGAGGTCACCGCTAGCGGTCGCGTGCTCCGCGAAGTCGGCATCACCTTCCTTCTAGCCCCCAAGCACCACCCGGCAATGCGTCACGCTGCGCAGGCCCGCAGGGAGCTCGGCATCCGAACCATCTTCAATGCGCTCGGGCCATTGTGCAACCCCGCCCATGCCACCCATCAGCTGCTCGGCTCCTACGCAGATTCGATGCGTGATGTTTTCGCCCAAGCGCTACTCGAACTCGGCTCCACGCGAGCGTGGGTCGTGCACGGACGCGATGGCCTGGACGAAGTCAGTCCTTTCGTGCCGACTGAGGTGACCGAACTCTCGGGAGGTCGGCTCACTCGGTTCACGGTTGCACCAGAGGATTTTGGCATCGCTCCCAGTGCTCCAGGCGCCATCGACGGCGCCGACGGCGCGAAGAATGCCGCCGCCATCGAGAGAATCCTCGCCGGTGCAGCTCATCCCGCCGCTGACGCGGTCGTGCTGAACGCGGCTGCTGCGCTAGTCGTTGCCCTGGAGATCGCCCCCAAGGCCGCAACGGACAGGGTGCGGGAATTGATCGCGTCGGGCACCGCAATGCGGATGCTGGAGCGCTGGCGCGACGCCGCGCGCCAGGCGCGCAAGGTGACGCCATGACACGCCCTCCAAGTGGGCTACTCGACCGTATCCTGAGCAGCAAGCGCGCCGAGCTCGCCGGTCTTCGCGGAAAGACTCAGCCGCATCCCCAGGCGGCTCGGAGCGTCGAACTGCGCCGAACCGCCAACGGGCCGCTCCACCTCTTGGCAGAGATCAAGCGGCGTAGCCCGTCGGCCGGACCTCTCTCGTCACGCCTCGGAATCGCGGAACGTGCCAAGCTGTACGAACGTGCCGGGGCGAAGCTCATCAGCGTGCTGACGGACGGCCCTTTCTTTGGTGGCAGCTACGAAGACCTCCAGGAGGTCCGGCAGGCATCCACCCTACCGGTCCTGTGCAAGGACTTCATCATCGATGAAATCCAGCTCGATGCCGCGAAGGCGTGGGGCGCAGATGCCGCGCTCCTGATCGTTCGTTGCCTCGACGTGCCCGATTTGGCTCGCCTGATCGCCGCAGCGTACGCGCGGGAGCTAGTGCCGCTCGTCGAGATCGCGACATCGGAAGAAGCCCAGCGCGCGCTTGATGCAGGCGCCGAGGTGATTGGGGTCAACGTCAGGGACCTCGATACTCTTGTCATGAGTCCAGAGCGAGCTGCCGCGGTGCTGGCCGAGCTCCCGACGCGTGTGAGCGCCATTCACCTATCAGGACTGTCGACTCCCGAAACCGTGGCAGCGGTCGCAAGGTCGCGCGCCGACGGAGCGCTCGTCGGGGAGGCCCTCATGAGGCAGGACGACCCGGAACCACTGTTGCGGGCGATGGTGGCAGCCGCTCGGTCGCCAAGCCGTGACAACCTGTGATTCGATCCCGCGGACGGTAATGCGGAGTGTCCCGTCCGCGCCAGCCGCACGACCCTGTGCCATCTGCCGCGAAACGGGCTGGCAGCTGACCCGGTTGCCCCTGATGGGCGCCAATAATCGCGTTCTGTGTCGGTGCGGCTTAGGATAGCACCGTGACCCTCGATCCCTTCGTGGACGTCTACCTGGACCACCTTCGGGTCGAGCGCGCCTTGTCCCCCCACACTCTCGAAGCATATGCCCGGGATCTGCAGAAGTTCGTCAACTTCGCCGAAAGCGCCGGGATCCAGGCACCAGCCGAGATCGACCTCGAATTGGTCAGTGGATGGCTCGCATCACTGAACCACTCGCCTGTCGGAGCCCGGTCTGCGGCCCGGCACCTTTCGGCGCTCCGTGGTTGGATGAAGTTTCTGTTGAAGGAATCGGTCATTCCCACTGACCCAACGACCTTGGCTGCCCGCCCGCGATTTGGCCGACCTCTCCCTCACTGGCTGTCGACCCAAGACGTGCAGAAGCTGCTGGAGGCGCCCGACATTCAAACCCTGCGGGGATTGCGTGATCGAGCCATGCTCAGCGTGGCCTACGCAGCTGGCCTCCGGGTCAGCGAACTCATCAACCTGAAGTTGGGTGACGTGGACTTCGCGAGAGGCGTCGTCTCCGCGTACGGAAAGGGCTCCAAGAGGCGCTTGGTTCCGCTCGGAGAGCTGACGCTTGATCATCTCCGTGAGTACCTCGACGCCAGAGCCGCAACACTCACGCCAGCGGCGGTGCGCGCAGCCGCGACGGCGCTGGTCTTTGCATCTCCTCGCGGGGGTACGCTGACCCGGCAGGCGTTTTGGAAGACCGTTCGGAACTATGCCGCCGCAATCGGGATTGGATCCCGGGTTCACCCGCACCAACTCCGACACACCTTCGCGACACATCTGCTCGCGGGAGGGGCCGACCTGCGCAGCGTCCAATCCATGCTCGGCCATGCTGACATCGCCACTACCGAAGTCTACACACACGTGACCCCAGAGTTCGTTCGGGAGGCGCACCGACGCTCCCATCCGCGCGGCTGACTGGCCACATCGTGCATGGGCGGACGCCACTCCGGAGCGACCGAGGCCGGGGACGCGCCCCGCCGAATCAGGTATCCGAATTGGTGGAGCGGAAGCTCCGTGCGCATTCCAAACCCAATCCCGTGTATTCTTCCCCGGTGCGGCCGTATTCCGTCCTCGAGTCCGATGGTGTCGAGACCCCAGTCGTGGTCGAGGTGCCACACGCCGGGGTCATCGTCGATGACGAGACTCGGGCGACTCTCGCGGTATCTGAACACATGATCGCGCGCGACGCCGACCTCTACGTCGACGATCTCTACGCCAATGCCCCAAAGCTCGGCGCGACTCTCATCGTTGCGCACATCAGTCGGTATGTTTGTGACCTCAACCGCTCGCGCGCCGACGTGGACGCGCTCACCGTGAGCGGAGGGAGTGCCCCAAACAATCCCCATGGGCTCATCTGGCGATTGACAACCGATGGATCCTCCGCGCTTCGCAGTCCGCCGCTACCCTACGCCGAGCTGGAGCGGCGCATTGCGCAGTTCTATGAGCCCTACCACGCAGCTTTGATAACCCAGCTCCAGACCAAGCGCGACCGTTTCGGGTTCGCCGTGCTTCTCTGCGCTCACTCCATGCCAAGCCGCAGTCGCTCGCAACCGGGCGACACCGGTGAGACGTCGTTCAGGCCTGATCTCGTTCCAGGAACGCGTCGCAAGACGACCGCAGCCGCCTCGCTCATCTCGATCACCGATGAGCTTGCGACAAAGCATGGCCTGACGCTTGCTCATGACACGCCCTACAGCGGCGGGCACACAACCGCGCATTATGGAAGGCCGAAACACGGGATCCACGCCATCCAGCTCGAGCTTTCCCGACGACTCTACATGAACGAGACGACTCTCTCAAAAGCGCGCGGGTTCTCCGCGACCCAGAGTCTCTGTGACGAACTGGTGGCCACTCTGGGGCGCACCGCTCCAGGGATTTAGGCCAAAGGACCAACCCAGGTACTGTCCCAAGGTGCGCAAATTGTGGATCCGACCTTGAACGGGAGGCTCCCATCGACTAGCTTCCCGGCCTCCCATGGCCAGAAGTGAACTTACCGGGAAGCGCCGCATGCGCGCGAACAACGTCTCGCACTCGAACATCAAGACGCCGCGCTGGCAGAACGTCAATGTCCAGCGCAAGCGTCTTTGGGTGCCTGAGCTCAACCGTTTCATTGCCATCAAGCTGACAACCCGTGATCTTCGCACGATCGACAAGGTGGGCTTGTTGGAGTACGCGAAGCGGTTCTCCAGCCAAGCCAACTAGCGCCGCACATCCTCGCTGCGGCGTGCACCTCAACGGCCCAGCCCCACTTTGGTGGGATGCTGTGGTCGTTGTGTTTTGTTCTGACCAGTTCGACCGTATGCGCTCGCCTCCTCGCGACGCTGGCATTGGGTCGCGCAGCGCGCGACGCGCCGAATTTCCGTCCTGCCTGTGATGTGTTCCGGCCCCGGGGATCGACCATAGCGGCGCGCGGTGGAGTGTTGCGGGTTCGGTCAAGCGCCGGGCCACCACCGAAGAAACGCTGGGCGAGCACTGCATCGCGTGCGCACGCGAGCCAGCCGGTTCTTGGTGTGGCCCAAAGAGGAGACACCGTGGTTGGGGTGAGTGCCAAACCACGGACGCGCCACGGCACCCCTCGGCCTTCGCCATCCGAGTGCCGTGACCGCGAATTCAGTCTCGCGACGCTTCCACGGACTGAGCGTCGGCGCCGCGACAGATGCGAAGCACCGGGCCGTCGGGCTTAGCCACGTCGAGACGCACCGCGGAAGGACACGCGATCACTTCGACGGGCGTGCCGGAACCGTCACAGCGAATGGCCAACGGAGCCGGGGCTGGCAACCGGATCCCGGGAGACACGCGCTCGACGCCCCGCTCGACTGGCACCGCCGATTTGGGTGCTTCAAGTTCAAGCTCGTCGATGGCAACACCGTCGGTCGTGCGTCGGTACGCGAGAGCCGCGAACACACCACGCGCGTCCACGGCGCAGAGTGCACAGCCGATCCCGATCCCGGGAGTCGCACTGCTTGCCCACGGAGCCTCCACGAGCGTTCCCTGACCAGTCGGCACCGAGGCCGCCGGTGCGTCAAGTTCAAGAATTGCAGCGAAATCGCTAGGGGTGATCAGTCCACCTTCGCTCTGTCCCGCGACATGAAGCATCGGCCGAACGAAGGACTGCTCCGACAGCGCCCCGGCGCCAATCGCACGAATTCGACGAAGAAGCTCCGC
Source organism: uncultured Polyangiaceae bacterium (assembly GCA_964424695.1). Lineage (GTDB taxonomy): Bacteria > Myxococcota_A > Polyangia > Polyangiales > Polyangiaceae > JAEWRL01. The sequence goes on along the minus strand of CAYRKE010000028.1, from coordinate 43,403 downwards.
TCGCGACTCAGCCCCACTTCTCTGGGCACGACTCACGCCCGGCTTCAAGATTGCGGCCAGGCGCTGGCTGCCGTCGTAGGCATGAGCCACCAGCGCAGCAGCAACACTCGTGGGCACGGCCACACGCGCGGCATCGGGAACCTCCTCCTCCGGCAGAAACCCGCGCGGACGCTTGGCCCCACGCCCCGGCTGGACGAGGCGACCGTCGAACGCGCGTGCGCCAACCCCCACACCCGCCACGATGATGGTGAGAGGACTTAGAAGCACTCCGGCGTAACCGCCACAAGCCGAGAAGTAGCCTGTGAGTATCGCCCCCACGGCAGAACCACCACTCTGCAGGAACTCCCGGGCCGCTTCCTCAGCAATTGAGTCATTCCCGATCGCCAGTGACCGAACTCTCATAGCTCGCCTTCAGCCTCTTCGCATTCCCCCTCCAAGTCCAACGAACAGTCTGCTCCAAGCTCACCAAGAACCTGGCGCATCATCGCAGCAGCACGGCCTGCCCCTCGACCCTCGAGGATCACGCAGGCATCCTCGCGCTCGATGAGTCGCTCAGCTGCGCGCTCCACCATGCCAGCACCAACGACGCCCCCACTCCCGAGGGAACGAAGGGTTGCGTAGATGTTCTCTCGGGGCGGAAGGTCCTCACGTCCAACGTCTGCCACCCAGCAGATATCAAGCGCCGCAGCCAGCCGCAGCGCGTCAGCTGGCTCCCACAACCCTTCGGCACGCCATGCTATTCGGACGCCCTTCGGCTTGACTCGCCCAACCAACTCGGCAAGGCCGTCTCGATGACGGCTGGTCGGAGTGACCGTTCGCGGCGTGCGGATCACAAGCCACGAAGGCTCCAGCACGTCAACGGCACGCCAGAATCCATCGAGAGCGGTGGGCTCGGCCGTGGCCAGTGCCGCAACAGGACTCGGCAGGGCCACCGAAAACGCGAATCCTACAGGGACCGCCGCACGCCATCGCCGAAGCACCGCGCTGCGAGGCAGACGCTCTGCGTCGGCGCTCACCTCGAGCAAATCGAAGAACCGAGCGTAGTGCTCCAAGCTCCCGCGAACAATCATCTGGCCCAGGTGAGGTGTCATGGCATTCCGGAGTCGACAGCGAACCTCGGTGGAGAGTCACTGGCTAGGTACGGTCGACTCATCCGTCCGAAAAGTGGAACCATTGGGTAGGATGCTGGCGGATAAAGGCTTCCATCGCCGACGTAGCTTGCTGGACGACTCCCCGCAACTCCGATTCTCCCGGTCGCCTGGGGAGATAGAGTGCTGGCCTTACCTCCCCCTCATAGTCAAAACAGGCGCTGCGTGAGACAAAGACCGGAATCACTGGTGCGCCAGCCAACGCGGCGAGATGGAATGGTCCAAGTGGAACTCCGACCGACTGTCCGAAGAACGGGACCCTCATCGAACGCGCTTCAGGCGGACAGCGGTCGATCTGTGCTGCCACTACCCCTCCGTTTCTCAGGAAGCGCAGTAGATCGAGCGCGGCGAGCGGCTCTCCTCCAGAATGGTGGACCGACACGCCAGCGGCTTCGCGGACGGAGTCGTGCAAGGTTCGGGCGGCAAGCGCGGGCTCCGGTGCCATCACTGTCCTCACCTCGCCGACGCCATGACGACTGAGCGCCTGCGCCGCGGCTTCCCATGGGCCCACGTGCGCGGTGACGACTACGACGCCACGCCCGCCGCGGGCGCAAGCATCCAAGCGCTCTTCCCCCGCGAGGGAAATCCGGAGGCGTTCCGCTTCCGGCCTTCCCGAGGCGAGTCCCTCGGCAAGACAAGCGGCGTAGCAGCTGAAGGTGGCAGCGACGTCGCGAAGCTCCTGCAATGCCGGCCGAACTCCGAGGACACGCCGCAGGTTTTCCAGCACCTTCGCGCGTTTGTCGGCAAGAGCGATCCCGAACGCGATCCCAAACACGGGCGGACTATAGTTGAGCCACCACCTTGGCCCATACCGCGCGCCGACCCGAGCAGCAGTCCGCCAGCCCCGGCCCTCGCTGAAGGAATGACGGCCGCGCCGCTCACGCGGTCTGATGCAGGACTGCTCCGATGTCAATGAAGGCCTCTCGACACGCTCGCCGCGTCGGCGACGACAACAAACGATTCTGCCACCTAGCGCTGTCCAGGCTCCTGCGCTGCAAGCAAACGATCGAAGACGATCGCGGCGGCCGCACGCACACTGAGGTGGTTGTACCCGTCGGCGCGCGACGACCGAATCGGGTCTAGCTGGACGCTCGAACGCGCCTCAACCTCTTGCGCCAACCCCCACCCTGTCCCAAACACCAACATCACGTCGACCGTCGACTGCGCCAGCCGGACTCTGGCGTCGGAAAACGTGACGGTTCCGTCACGTTTCTTGGCACTCGTCGTCCAGAGTTCCACGGGGCACTGCCCGCTGAAGTGAGCAATTGCGGCATCGAGAGACTCGACCACTCTTACGCGGGTCATGGCTGGCGCCCGATCGGGAATCCTGCGCGCCCCCGAACCTTCAACCCAGTGTCGCCTGACCCGGTTCGCGAGTTCGCGTTGAGCTTCGACCGGATGCACCACGTAGTATCCTTCAAGCCCGTACGTGTGGGCACTCCGTGCGATGTCGTGCAAGTCGAGATTGGTAATCGCGGTGGTCACCACGTCGCCCTGCCGATCCAGGACAGGGAAGTGGACCAGAACAACGGCAACTCGGCTCATGATCCACCCGCTTCTTTGCAGAGCAAGTCCTTTCGCCTTTCGCGGGTGCGCTGCTTCGACTGCTGCTCACGCCACTCGGCGATGCGTCCGTGGTCTCCACTGCGAAGGATCTCTGGAACGACCGCGCCGCGAAACTCGAGCGGTCTCGTGTACTGCGGATACTCGAGCAGTCCCCCTTGAGCCACGGAGAAGGACTCCTGTTCCACCGATTCCGAATTTCCTAGCACGCCGGGCAGCAAACGAACGACGCACTCGAGCACTGCCATCGCCCCAACCTCGCCGCCGGTCATCACGAAATCCCCAAGCGAAAGCTCCTCGTCCACGTGAATGCGCACGCGCTCATCAAATCCCTCATACCGACCGCACACCATGAGCAGAGAGTCTCGCTTCGCCAATTCGTGAGCGACCTGCTGCCTCAGGGGCCGTCCTTGAGGAGTGAGCAGCACACGATGCATACGCCGACCCGACAGGGCACCTCGCTCCGCGGATTCGATTGCGGCAACGACGCAGTCAGCTCGCATTACCATGCCAGAACCGCCACCGTAGGGAGTATCATCGATGGATCGATGTCTCCCGATACCGTGAGCACGCATCCACTCGAGGTGAACGCCAAGGCGTCCCTGAGCGATGGCCCGCGCGACGAAACTCGTCTGGAGAAACGGCGCAAAGAGCTCTGGAAACAGCGTAACGATCGCCACATCAAGACGATGGACGGGACCACCCGCTCCTTCCCCTCCGGGGCAAGCCGGCGCCTCAACGCTCATGTAATGATTCCGTCCTCGCTTGTGAGCACGACCAGGCGCCGCGCAATCACCACCTCACCCAGCCAGGGTGCCACGAGGGGCTGCTCGACCTCGACGCCGTCGGGACCGCGGATCACAATCGTATCCACCGTTGGGTGGGTGACTACTGCCGCGACCTCGCCGATGAGCTTCTCTCCGCAGCGCACCTCGCATCCCACTAGATCGGCGAGATAGTACTCGCCTGGTTCGAGTTCGGGGAGCGCGGAGCGATCCACAAGCACTGTGGCCCCGCGAAGCTGCTCGGCACTGTCCCGGTCGTCAACACCGCTGACTTTCAACAGCGGCCCCTGTGGGCCCTGCCTCACAGCGTCGACCTCGTACCAAGCAGTCGATCCACCTGGAAGGCAGAGCGCCACTCGCTCGACCTGCCAGAGCGTATCGCTTCCATCCCAGTGCGGCCGCACTCGTACCTCCCCACGGAGCCCGTGGGGTCTGATCACACGGCCAACTTCGAGCAGAGTCAATCGAGAATATCGAGGTGGACGCGACGCCCGAACTTGATCGACGCCGCAGAGAGGACCGTTCGAATCGACTGCGCGGTTCGCCCGTCTTTGCCGATCACCTTGCCGATGTCACCGCTCGCTACTCGGAGCTCGATAACAGAGCTGTTGTGGTCTCCATCGATCTCCGTGACTTCCACAGCATCGGGCTCGTCAACAAGCGCTTCCGCAATGGTCGCTACCAACTGCTTCAGGGACATCCTGGTTGCCTCCAGAACAACTGCCTTGTGCCTGCTGGCGCGGCGAGGCGTGAGTCATCAGTCTCCCTGCCTCGCCGGCACCGATCAAGCAGCACCTATACCTGGCCAGCAGTTGGCGCAGGTTGTCGCCTGAGCAACCGCTCCAGAGTGTGCGAGGCGAGCGCGCCTTGCTTCACCCAGAACTCGAGACGCTCCCGGTTGATCTCGAGTCCGCCATCCGCGATGCGAGGGTTGAATGTTCCCAGACTCTCGATGAAACGGCCGTCACGCGGTGTTCGCTTGTCGGAAACGACGATGCGGTAGAACGCGGCCTTCTTGGATCCGTGTCGGGCGAGCCGAATATGTACTGCCATTGTTCCTCGGTCGGGACGGTAGGTCCCCAATAGGGGCCGGATGCTAGCATCGAGCCCCGCGAACGCCAGTGTCGACGTAAGCCGAATCTGCCGAGTAGCCAGTTACTGGAATCAATGCGGCCACCCGACCCAACCGGATGTGGGGCGGAGGTCGAGGAAGGCTCGCGAGCAGGCCTTGGGCCATGGTAACGTGAGGCCAATCGATGGCTGCTATCAGTGGTGAACTCGAGCGCGTAGTGCAGGAGGTGCTGGCTCCGCTCATAGAGGCTGACGGAGGCGAGCTGTACGTTGTTCGGATCGCTGACCCTGAAGTTGAGCTTCATCTGACCGGCCGTTTCTCAGGATGTGCGGGCAACGAGCTCGTCGTGCAGAGGGTCATTCAGCCGCTCCTTCAGACCGTCACCCGAGACGTACGTGTCAAGGTGAGTTCGGGGCCGATACTGCCGCCCACTGCTGTCCGCGTTTCGGGGAGCCACAACCCGCATCAGAAGTGAGCCTCCTCCCCACGGCCATCGGGCGCGGTTGTCTCGCGGAACAACGGCGTCCAGTGGACCAGAGCTGCCCCTTCGATGTCGCAGCAGCTCGCTCCTCGTCGCACTCACTGAGTCCCATCTCTTCGACGGGCACTGAGCTAGCCGCCTCGCTCGGTCACTCCAGCATGCCCGCACCTCGGCGCCCGGAACGATCAACCGCATGGCTCCCGCAAAGCCTCCCCTGCCCCGTTTCCAAACAGCGGAGCCCCGGAGGGCGCCCTTGATTCGGTGGCGCTCCCCAGGGCTCAAGCTCACACGCCCTGACGAACCGCTCAGCGGCCCTTCGTCACATCACGAACCGAGGAGTCGATGGCATTGGGATCCCGGGGCTTGTTCTTCCTCCGTGATGGAAGATCGGACTCCACGCTGAGGTCGGAGTAAACGACGCCAACAATGGGATCCCGCCCCACGAGACGGATCTGCATGGTCGTGGTCTTCCATCGCGCCTCGGGGAACGAACGCCCGGCAGCGAAGTCCGCCTCCAGACGCTGGGGCTTCACCCCACCCATGAGTTCGCTCACCGCGTTCACTGCTTCCTCGAAACTGGCGCCCAGCGGCCCGCCGCCAGTAACGTCGTACTCGTCGTAGATCTTCCAGAGCTTGTTGTTGAAGAAGAAGAAGTTCCGCGTGAACTTGGAGCTTAGGATCAACCGCGTAAGGCTCTCACCGTTTCCGTAGGTGTATTCACCTCTGAGACCAGATTGGTCCACGCCGGTCGGGGTGTTGCCAAAGACAATGACATTCCGCTTGATCAGCTTCTTCTTGTCGGAAACCTCCGCGTCAAGCGCTTCGAGGTCAGGGCCAGGTTGTGTCTTCCGATACTGCTTGAGATAGATCTCATCAAAGTAGCTGTCGTACGTCTTCGAGATCGCCTCCAGCGACAATCCCCAGCGGAGGCCTTCGGGGGCAATCTGCAACTGCTTGTCGACCTTGCCACTCTCGACCCCCTTTGCCTTTGGCTTTGGCTTGGCGATGGCCGCACCAGCCAGCATGCCCACGGCAAGCCCAACTGCGGCTAGCGGAACAGCGAACCTGAGCTTCATCTCGTAAACTCCTGGAAGACTTTCTGGGCGCGCGTCGCCCGCGCGAAAGCTAACACCTCCGCGGGCCGAGTCTCAACACGCGATTTCGGTTTCACAGCAGCAACGGAAGTGATTACTGTGCCAGAAGCCACCGCCGAAGATCCGCAAGGCCAAGCAGGCCCCGGCATCTGATCACGCGACCGACCGCCCCAACGATTTGGGAAGCGCGGAAGGTTGGCTGGTCTCATAACCGGGCACGGTCAGTTCATTCTTCCGCCGCGAGCTTGTTGACGACGATGCGCTCGCCCAAATGGATCCCCTCCGATGCACCTCCGAGCCACTGTGGAAATCAAAACGCAGAAAGAGATCGATGCCATGCGAACGGTGTGTCGCATGGCTGCGCAAACGCTGAGCGCCGTCGGCCATATCCTCCGGCCGGGAACCACGACCGACGAGATCGACGAGTTCGTCCGGCGGGACACGGCCCGACTGGGAGCCCGATCGGCCTGCCTGAACTACCGGGGGTTTCCGAAATCGGTCTGCACCTCCATCAATGAGGTCGTTTGCCACGGAATCCCCAGTGGTCGCGCTCTCGTTGACGGGGACATCATCAACGTGGACATCACGCACCTATACAACGGGTTCCACGGCGACACCTCAGCCACATTCTATGTTGGAAAGCCCTCAGAGGATGCAATCCGCGTCGTGGAGGTGGCGCGACGCTCCCTTGAGCTTGGCGTCGCCCAGGTCAAACCAGGTGGTCGGCTCGGCGACATCGGTGCAGCAATCCAAGAGTTTGCTGAGTCCCATGGGTGCGAAGTTGTTCGGGATTTTGTCGGACACGGGATTGGCCGCAAGTTCCACGACGAACCCAAGGTCCATCACTACGGGCATTGGGGACGCGGCGCTCGACTTCGCCCGGGCATGACATTCACGATCGAGCCGATGATCAATCTCGGCACCTGGGAGGTCGAGGTGCTTGACGATGACTGGACGGCAGTTACGGCCGACCGTTCGCTATCAGCCCAGTTTGAACACACTGTCTTGGTTACGGACTCGGGTGTGGAGATCCTCACCCAGAGAACAGGCAGACTGGAGGCCAGCGAGCTATTTCCTGGCTATTGGTCAACAGGCCCCTCGAGTCAGAAGTAGTGAGCCCTGGCGCCCAATGACCGCGCGGCGGTCAACGCAACCGCTGCGCAGTGGAGCTAGTTAGGACGGTCCACTCAACCGACCATGCTCCGCCGAGCGCAAGGACAGTCCGGCGCGGAAGCAAGTACGGAACGGGCGAAGGGGGACCCCAATGCAGCCTTGTGGGCAAATTCCCCCTCGCCGGACGCAAGTGCCTAGAACAAAGGCTCCAGCGGGACAGCTCACCCAAGAAACCTTGCTTGACGAATCGAACCAGGGGCGGCTAGCTTTGCGCCGAGAAAGGCTCCGGGCATTCGCCCAGCGGCGGCCGTGAGCGGCCGTCCGATGCCACCCACGTTGCGTTGAGCCCTCGGGGCCCAAGCTCGGTGCCCGAAAGCAAGTCGATGGCCGCAAAACGAAACACGAAAGCCAGGAACTCGGCCAGAGCGAAAGGTCGGCCCACCAGCTCGCAACAGGCAGCGGCTGCAGTGAAGCCCAAGCGCGCACAATCCGCGGCCAAGTCTGCGAAGCGGGGCACGCCAAAGCCAACGTCGGCCACTGCGACGCCTGCGCGAGCTGCCAAAGGGCCGCCCGGTTCAAGGCAGACGGGTCGACCTCCCAGTTCTGGGCGGTCGGGGATCAAAACGGCTCGGCCGAACACTACTGAACTCCGCGGACGAGCGAAAGCTGCTCGAACCAAAGACAGTCAGTCACCGATTCCTAAGAAGGCCCACCGCGTCGAGGCGAGCCGAACGACTTCGGACAAGAGCGGGGGCGCAAAGTCCGTCGCTCCGCGCTCGATCGCCGGCGCGAAGAGCGCTCAGGGCCGGGTTCGTACCCGGCCACCGCAACGTACCGGCGGTTCCGCCCCACCTCCCGCTGGTCCCCCCCCAGCCCCGAAGTCGGAGAGTAAGCAGAAACTGCGTGAGCAGCTCGCCAAACAACGGGAACGCGAGCACCTGGAGAAGGAGAGAGAGAAGGAGAAGTCGAGACTCAAGAAGGAGCGCGAACGCGAGAAGCTCCAAGCTCAGCGCGAACGCGAGAAGCTCCAAGCTCAGCGCGAACGCGAGAAGCTCCA
>CAYRKE010000028.1:0-34990 GCA_964424695.1 uncultured Polyangiaceae bacterium | reverse complement strand
AAGCACAGCTTCGTGCACGCGAAGAGGCCAGGCTAGAACGTGAGCGTGAGGCGGAACGAGCGCGCATCGAACGCGAAGCCAAACGCGAAGCCGAGCGGCGCGCCCGCGAAGAAGAACGAGCGAGGCTCAAGGCGCAGAAGGAAGCGGAGCGAGAAGAGGCGCGCCGCATAAAGGAAGAAGAGCGCGCCAGAAAGGACGCGGAGCGAGAAGCATACCGTAAGGCCAAAGAGGCTGAACGTGAACGTCTCCGCGCAGCGAAGGAGGCGGCACGGCGCGCGCTCGAGGGACGCATCGCGGAGGCCACTCGTCAGGCCAACAAGCATGGTGGCGGCCGCAGCACGACGACCCGAGTGTACTATCCTGGTTCCGTTCCGGACCAGAGTGGGACGACTCGCCGCGTTTCCGAGGACGACGCGCGGCGGGGCGCGATTGTGTCACCGCTTCCCCCGGCACCGAGTGAGGTTCCGCCCGGAGGGGCGGTCGAAGAAGCTCACCGCACCGCTCCACCTCCAGCAAAGCAGGAACCGCCCGCACGTATCGAAGAGCGCTGCGCGCTTCTCGAGCAACGCATCCGGGAGATGCCGGAGGAGTTTCAGCGGGAGTACCGGGAAGACTTGGACATGTCGTGGATCTACCATGACAGCGCACTCGAAGGCGTCGTCTACACCTTCCAGGAGCTGAAGACGGCGATCGATCCCAACATCACGGTGGTACCCGACTCCAGTCTGCAGCCCGTGTGCGAAGAGATTCGGCGCCACAAGGCGGCCATCGAACTCGCTCGGGAGCTTGGGGACAAAAAGCGCGCGCCTGTCAACGTCGACGACATCAAACGGCTCTATCTGACGCTGCATCCCGAGGAAGGCGACCTTCGAACCGTCAAGTATAGGAAGGACATTCCCCAGCACCGGCTCTACTTCCATGAGTACGCTGCGCCGGACAAGATCATCCAGAAGGTGCGACACATCGTCGATTGGATAGCTGGACCAGAGGCCAAGAAGCTGAAGGATCCGATTCGCGTCGCGGCCCGCGCGCACTACGACCTGTTGCGGGTGTTCCCCTTCCCGACCGATAGCGGCAAGGTGGCAAGACTCCTGCTCAACGTCCTGCTTCTTAGGGCAGGCTACCCACCCGCGATCATCCATTCGACGGAGCGTCAACGCTACTACGATGCACTACGCGGCACGCTGCCAGTCATCGTGGCAATGGTGACGGAATCCATCACAAATGGGCTTCAAAGCATAGAGAAGCGGCTCGACGACGTTTCCAAGGAGTCGACCTGAGACGCCAGAGGAGACTTGCGAGTGTGGCCCCGCCGCGGGGAGGACGCGCTATCGCTTCTCGACGCCAACTTGAACGCTTTCCTCAGCCCAGTGTACGGCGTGGTCGCGTGTGGCACGGGTTGCCGGACCGGGCGCGCCAAGAGTAGGCTCTGGACAGCGCCCATCTTTTCGGAAGGCCACAAGCACCACCACGCGCCCACTCGCGGGGTCCACCCAGAGCCGCCGTCGGACCTCAACAGGCGGCGTGGCCCACGAGCAACAACCGGTCAACCGACGATCAGGTGAGCTCCTCTCGATCCGCGCGCAACTCGGGCAACGAGCGCGGAGCAGAACTGGGCAACGAGAGAACGGCGTCGGGACGATGCCGAAGCTGCGTCGCGACAGGCGAGCCGATCGGTCCTCGTGTGGAGCTAGTCTCCCTCGTGAAGCATGCCAGCCCACCCTGTCGCTTGAGCCAGCTGAGCGAGCGCAATGTTGTAGTCGTGCACCGCCGACATCTGAGCGAACTGCTTCAGCGCGTACTCCTTGGCGGGCTCGATCAGCTCCTCTTCGTCCGCGGTTCCGATATCGATTCCTTGCTGGATCTTGATGACCCACTGCTTGGCGTATCCAGTCGCGCGATCGAAAGCATCGAGACGCACCGCCGCCTCGACAACGTGCTGATATGCCTTCTCAACCTCGAGACCCACGCCCCCCAGCGCATAGCGTTCTGTGGCGCGCATCATCTCGAGCTCGGCATTCGCCTTGGCCAGTTGGGCCGCCCTGGGCAGCAGGTCGAGCTTCCACTCCAGTACCAGGGCCGCCCCGTAGCTCAGGAAGTTGCCCTGGTCCTTGACGAAGGGGTTCCTCTGGTCCGTCACTTCCGGCGCAGCCGACCAATTGACGGTCAGTCCCACGCCGATGTCGGGATAGAACATCGACTCCGCGAGACGGAGCTGAGCCTCCCGTGCCCGAATCCCGGCCCGTGCCATGTTGACCTCCGGGCGGTAGATCCGCGCGGCCGCCAAATAGTGCGGGAGCGGGGCAAGAACATGCTGGATCCTGGTCAGCGGCTCGTCGGGTATGTCGAAACTACCAGTGACTCCGGTCAGAAACCGCAATGCGGCAAGTGCGCCAGCGGTCTGCTCGCGCGCCTCACTCGCCTTCGCGTCAAGCTCGGCCCTGTACATCCGAGTCTTCACCAATTCGACGTCGTCCCCCTCGCCTTCATCGACGCTGCGTTGGAGTTTGTCCAGGTAGTCGTCGATGGTCTCCGAAGCCCGCCTGATCAGGAGACGAGCATCCCGGGCGAGTTGCAGGCCATAGAATGCGCGGCGAACGTCAATGCGCAGCTCATTCTTGGCCTTCTCGAGCTCGTGCGTCCCTACCACCACCTGAGCATCGGCGGCGTCCCAGAGTCCCTCGATCTTCCCGAATGTCCAGAGCGGAACCACGCCCTCCACTCCAATCCGCCAAAACAGCCCCATGTTGTCACTGAGAGCCGCGTCGGTATTTTGACTATAGACGGACGTTCCGCGCACCGTGGGGGCGGGACCGAGCGCACCGCGCACCTTGAACTCGCTGAAGGGCGCATACCTCGACTCCATCCGCTGCGCTTCCTTCTGCCGCAGTCGAGCATGTGCCTCCGCGATCTTGGGATAGTTGCGCTGTGCGAGCCCGAGGCAGTGTGCCAGCGTGTAAACCCTACGACCGGTTCCCAGCCGCGGCGACGCTGGCTCCGCGGGCTTGCTCACGGTGCTTGGCATCGCGCCTGCTTCACGAAGCCCAGTGGGCAGAGGCAGCGCCGCGGCGATGACACCCAGCGCGACACATGTGCAGAGCGAACGCATCGGCGGCAGCCTAGCAAAACCTGAGCCTGCGACCGCAAACCAAACCGAGAGTTCAGCAAGGAGGCCGACCAGCTGGTCGCACTCCCCCGTTCGGCGCACCTCCTTCTGAGTTGATCGACGCGGCCCCCACCAGGAGCGCCGAGCGATTCGCCCCGTGGTGCCTGCGCCCGATGAGCCTCCGGACTCCCACACCTAGGCCTGCGCCAAAGCGTCTTGTCCGCGACATATACGCATCTAGAGACGAGTCTAACTCACGAGTCTCCCCCCATGGGGATCCCCGCTCGTTTTGCGGAGCGCCGGAAGTTCGAGCGATCGAGGCCGGCTTGACGAGCTGCCTCGCTGACGTTGCCCCCTGTCCGACTCAGAAGAGCTGCAAAGTAGGCCCCCTCGAAGACCGCGATTGCGCGCTGCTTCGCTTCCCGGTACGGCAGATCCACAAGCCCACTCATTTGGAGCTCAGACGCGCCCGTATGAACATCAGGAGCAACTGACTCTTCAGGGTGGGGACGCTGGCCTTTGGCAAACGGCAGATCCTCGGGCACAATGGCGTCCTCTCGACAGAACACCACTGCATACTCGATCGCATTCTCGAGCTCCCGCACGTTGCCCGGCCATGATTGCTGCTGCAGCATGCGCACAGCTTCTGGCGTGAACCTGCGCACGTCGCGCCCCACCCGAGACGCGTACTTCTTGAGGAAGTGGTACGCGAGCAGTGGGACATCCTCGATACGCTCCCGCAGCGGCGGCAGCTCAATGGCGACCACGTTGAGGCGATAGAACAGGTCTTCGCGAAAGGCCCCTTCCGCGATTCGTGTGCGCAGGTCCACGTTCGTCGCTGCAATGACCCTCACGTCGACGTTCTTGGTCTCGTTCGAACCGACCCTCTTGATCTCTCCCTGCTGCAACGCGCGCAAGAGCTTCACCTGCGCGAGCTGCGGAAGATCTCCGACCTCGTCGAGGAAGATGGTCCCGTGGTTGGCCGTCTCGAAGAGACCCTCGCGGGTCGTTGTGGCTCCCGTGAAGGCGCCACGCACGTGACCGAAGAGCTCACTCTCAACCAACGCCACGGGAATGGCGGAACAGTTGACCGCAACGAAGGGCTTGTCGGCACGAGGCGAGTGTTGATGAATGGCTCTCGCCGTCAGTTCTTTCCCGGTTCCGCTCTCGCCAAGAATCAGGACGGTGGACGATGCCGATGCGACGCCGAGTGCAAGCCGATACACCTCCTGCATCTTCGGCGCGTTACCAATGAGCTCACCGAATCGCTCCATCTCCTCCAAGCGGCGCTCCAGCATCGCAGCCCGGTCCAGAAGCTGACGTCGCTCGGCCGCCTTTGAGATCGTGAGGACTACCTCGTCATTCGACCGAAACGGTTTGGTGAGGAAATGATACGCACCAGCCCTGACCGCGCGGACCGCGGTGTCCACGTCCCCGAAAGCGGTCATGAGAATGACCTCGATTCCAGGATGATTGGTCTTGATGTACTCCAGCAGCTCGAGGCCATCGACGTGGGGCATCATGAGGTCAATCAAGGCAACGTCGATCTGCTCCTGTCCGAGCTGATCGATCGCACGCGCCCCATCGTCAGCGGTTACGACCTCCATTCCACGACTCAGCAGCAGCCTTGCCAGGCCGCGACGGAGAGTGGGCTCATCATCCACGACGAGCACCCTGGCCGGGCGATCTGGCTTTCTGGCTTCGGGAAACTCGCTAGCACGCGCAGACAGCGCCATTCAGCTTCCCCCCCCACCGGAGCGGTTGCCATCTCCAGAACTCCCGGGCTGGACTGGAAGGATCTCGAGCTCCAAGGACGCCCGACGTCGAGGCGGCTGGCTCGCAGTCATCTCGCGCACCGCTTTGCCCGCCACGGGTGTGTAGACGCAACCGTTCTGCTGAAACACGCAGACTCGATTCCCTCCCTCACGTTTGGCTTGGTGCAGCGCGCCATCGACACCGCGCAACAACCCGTCCCTCGTCCGCACATCGCGAGACGGATAGTACGCGACTCCGATCGAAAGGGGCAGGCCATCTGCAGCCCCTTGGTCAGGGTCAGTCGCCGACTTTCCCACCTGGTGCCAGATTCGCTCCGCAACCTCCACCGAACCCGCGAAATGCACTCCCGGCAGGAGCGCGAGGAATTCGTCTGAACCAAACCGCGCCACGACGTCCGATTCCCGAACCGTTTCCATCATCACCCGAGCGACCGTCTTCAGGGCTCTGTCTCCCGCGCTTCTGCCGTGGTGGTCATTCGTTGTCTTGAGTTGATCGACGTCGACCAGCATGCAGGCAAGCGTATCCCGTCTCGCCTCTGCATTCGCAAACTCCTGGGCGAACCGCGTGTGGAGATAACGATAGTTGTAGAGCCCGGTCAGCTCGTCGTGCTTGCTGAGCTGCTCAAGTCGCTGGCGGGCGTGGAGCACATGGTCATGAAGCTTCTTGATTCGCAGCAGGGCGCGAACCCTTCCCACGAGTTCTGCTTCGTCGAAGGGCTTGCAGACGAAGTCGTCCGCGCCGATTTTTAGCCCCTCGACGCGACTCGCGGAGTCGGTCTTCACAGTTACGAGCATCACAGGGAGAAAAGCGTCCCCCATCATCCCCTTGAGCAGTCTGCACGCTTCGTGACCGTTGAGTCGGGGCATGAGGATGTCAAGCATGACGAGATCGATATCGCCCCGCGTGGCACGCTCCACCGCCTGCTGCCCGTCCTCCACCGATTTCACCCGAAAACCGTGGCGCTCGAGAAGCCCGACGACGTGTTCGCGGGCGAGACGGTCGTCGTCCGCAACCAGAATCGTCCCAGCGCCGGGCGCTTCCGCGCCGAGGAGCTCTTGAGCAAAGCTATCGTCACGATCCGCCACGACAACCGAGACTACCCGAAGCACCGAAGCGGCGCGAGTCCGAGTCGGACGGGATCGGCGTGCGTCGCCCCTCCAACCGTGCCTTCCCGCCGCTCCTGTCTTGTTAAAACCGCGTGCACCTGGTAGCCGGCCTAGTGGAGCATTTCCGCGCAGTGAACCGGGGATTCCTGCCAACGGCGACACGCCCGCGATCAAGGCATCAGATCCACCGCAATACTCGCGTCGTAGCCGGGACGACCAAGTCTGCGCTGGGCCTCCGCGAGCACGGCCAGGCAACCGCAGGGATGGCGGTATGCGATGTCCGCATTAGCCGCAAGCATCTCGCGCTCCCTGATGTCCACGGCTCCTCCGACACTGCTGACCAGCCACTTCGCCCACGGAATCACCAGACTCGCTCCTGATGACCAGCCTTCTCCGGGATACCAGGTTCCCCCCCCCACCTCCCAAGGCGCGTCAGTGAGTCGTCGCATGTCGAGAAACTCCGTACCGCGGCTACCGTCGACCCACCCTGTCAGGTGGATTCCATCCCGCAGTCCCAGGCGCACCGCATTCCGCAACGAGACTTCGGCAAGGCGGACCTCCGGACGTTGCGAGACCGCCTCTGTAGAAGCCGCGAAGAAGTCCGACTGAGCGCGTACGCGTACAGCTGCCACATTCTCGGGGTTGGCCTGCCCTTGCCACATGCGGCCTGCGACGGTGGTGAGCTCCACTGCCTCCCGAGTGCGTCGGGACTCTAAGGCGTTCCGCAGCCCGACGCCCGCAAAACGTGTGCCCACGAGGGCGTTCGCCTTCAGCAACCCGCGAGCATCGTGGCCGCCGCTCTGGTCAGTGACTCCCACCGCGAAGGGCTCTACCCAATGCCACAGCGGCGATTCCGGGCTCCCCCAGTCACGAACGAGCGGCGCCGCGACCCGCGCCAAGGCGCCCGCGGTTGCGCCGAACCCGCTCGCCGTTTCTGTGAGGTGCAGCACCCCTCGTCCACCCGACCGCCACTCGAACTGGACCCCCCCGCCATGAACGGTACCGCCGACGCCAGTCCCAACTGACCACAGTGACTCGTCCCCCGACGCCGCCCGCACCGCGCCTCCGGCTAGCGTTCCGTCCGCCGCAAGCCCGCGGCCGATCTGTCGTCCTGCTGACGCACTGAACCAAGGTCCGGCGGAACGGAATTCGTTCCAGGCCGCCCCTCGTCCCCCAAGCGCGCGCAGACCCCAACCAAGTGCGCCGTGATCTCCTACGACACCAAGGGTAGCCCGAACCCGGTCGTAAGGTTTCGCAACTGCCGCCAAGTCACCGGCAGCCTCGAGTGCACGAGCCCCGCGCAGCACATCAAGACGCCATGCCCCGCGAACCTCGCCCTCGGCCGGCACGACGCCATGACTCTGCGCGTCCAAGAGGGACAACTCGAGCCAGTCCCACCGCAACCGAGTCGATGTGGTTCGCGTGGCGAGCGCTCCCTGAAGCTCGAATCCCCCCTCCGCGTAGCCCGCCGCGCGAAGATCCAGCTCCGATTTCGGCGCTCCCTGCTCGTCGCGCCCCATCGGCCAGTGTAGACCGCTACCCACCAACAGCCCATCTGGCCCTCGCCACGCGACGCTCGGCGCGAGAAACCCCGGACGTCGTGGCGAACGCAACCAGAGGTAGGGTGACCAACAGACGGGCACTCCCGCCACCCGAACCGTCGGGTCAGTGAGCAGCAGATCGGTTGGCGGCGCCACGATCGCGGACGAGAACCCGAAGGTAACGGGCGCTGAGTCGCAACGACAGAACGCCACCCAGCCCTCGCCCTCGACTTCGAGGCCGTACTGTCCTCGCTTCAAGCTGAGCTGATCCGCCGACAGCCGGTACCGGTCGACGACCACCTCGACGTCGTCTTTCAGAAAGAACGCCTTCTGCTCCGCATCGATGTCGACTGCACCAGCGCGAAACTCGACCTCGGTCGACCCCGGTAGGTCGCCCCGACTCTCCCGGGGCGCGTGCCCCCGGGGAGTCGCTTCGGGACGCTCGCTATCGGTTCGAGTCGGCGCCCCATGCGCGGCCGTGCGCGGTTCGTCCGCCGCAACCGGAGCACCGCGGCCAACAGCCGCAGTCACGACCGCCACGAACGACACCCAGAGCCGCCCTGTCACGATCTACGGCTCAGCATTCTCGGGCTGTCTCATGCCGAGCACTTCTCCGTCTCAGGGCCTCGGTCCCGGACCGCCTGTCGCGCCAGAGTCGCCGCCAGACTGGGTTGAGGACGTCGCCGCGGCCGGAATCGGAGTAGAGGTTTCCGCAACGTGCTGGGTCTTGGCTTTTGGCAACGTGACACGCAATACCATGGTTCCGCCAGGCCCCGCGAGCAGTTCGTGTTTGGGGACCACAGGCTCCCGGAGCGCCAGGACTAGCTCCGCTCCCCCCTGAACACGCCGCAACAGTGCCCTCGAGAGTGGAGTCCTGAAATGGGCCGTCTCGAGCGGGTTCGTGTTGTTCTGGACGCCAACCTGCACCTCAGGAAGGTCGATTACGTAGGTCTGGCCACGCCGCAACGCCCTTACCGAGACGGAACGGCTGAGATAGAGCCAGACAACGCTCCTCCCGTCCGGCAGCATCATGAAACCGGGATAGGTCGCCAGGGGTTTGTTCAGATCGAGCGCAGCTGCCTTAGGGGACTTGGCCGCACTCCTGCGCTTTGCACGCTTCGCCTTGGGCTTGGGATCCTTCCAGGAGTACCCACCCGCCGCCGGCTTTGACCCGGCGCTGTCCGCAGGAGCCACTGAGCTCGGCGCCCCAGGCGCTGGCGAGCCAGGGGCAACAGATGCCGACCCACCAGGAGAAGCCTCAGCCCCGCTCGGCGCGCTGTTGGGATTTTGGGTATCGCTGGGCTCCCCAGCGACTGGCTGTATCCACGTGGTATAACCAACCAACCAACCGACCACACCAACCAGCACTGCCCCGAACCTGTGACGGCGTGTCATGCGACCATTGGACCATTTCCATGCAGAGATTGCCAACCGTGACCCAGGATTCTAGCTGCGAGGCGCCAAGCTCCGAGCCCCAACTGCCCTGCCGATTATCCCTGCTGAGGAGACTCCCCGACCAGCGTTCAACGAATTCCGATCGGCATGCTCCCGGCCGGTGTTTCGTTGTGCCCCACGCTTTCCCCGCCCTCTGTTCGAGCTACGATGTCTGCCGTCATGGATAGTGCTCTACCTGCAACCGAGATCACCGCGCTTCTGGGCCGCGGCACCCACTTCGAGGGCAAGCTCCACTTTTCTGGTCGCGTTCGCATCGATGGTTCGTTCCGTGGCCAGATCAGCAGCCCCGATGTACTGATCATCGGCGAGGGTGCGGATGTGGAAGCCGACATCGAGGTGGGTACTGTGATCGTGAAAGGGGGGGTCGTCCGAGGCTCGATCCGCGCATCCAGCGCCGTGGAGCTCTACGTGCCCGCTCAGGTTAACGGAGACATCCACTCACCTGAGGTCTTCATGGACAAGGGCGTCCAGTTCTCGGGGAAGTGCGTGATGGAGCCCCTGTCAGATCGCGTGGGCCCAGCTTCGGCTGTCGGCGAGCTGTGACTCCCAGTCACACCGTGACTCTGTTGCGTATCGCACGCCCCCTGGCCCCTCGGCGTCAATCCGGTACGCAGGGACGACTACACGCGGATTGACGGGGACTTGGAGAGTTCGCGGCGAAGTGAGGGGCAGCGGCACGCAACGTGCATATTGCTTGCAGCATACGACCTGAACCCCTGAGTGGAAGTCTTCAGGGCAGAACCGCAGCGCAAAGGTGCTCCGGAACCGCACCCAAGTGGGAGAACATCGATGAAACGCACAACACTGAGACTGCTGGGAACCTGGACCTTGGGACTCGCCGTCGCTGTGGGTGTCGCGCCGGCTCTGGGTGCAGGAAAGGCACCCAAACCCACTCGCTACCGGGTAGACGTGCCCGACAGCGGCATCGACGTCGGTGCGGCAAAGGTGAAGGTGGACGCACCAGCAGCTGATGTGCAGGCAGCTGTACTCGACTTCAACGAGTACTCGGACATGATTCGCAAATTCCACCGAGCCAAGGTGGTCGGAAAAGCCAACGCCCACACCGACGTCTACCTCCAAGTGCCCATCCTGAAGGGCCTCGCAAAGGTCTGGGCGGTCATGCGTTTCAATCCGCCGAAACGCGAAGGAGAGACTGTTGTCGTCAGCGCTCGGATGCTCAAGGGCAACGTGGACGAGCTCACCGCCGAGTGGCGCATTCAACCCCTGACGCCCACAACCTCTGAGCTTCACTTGCGCATGCGCATCGTGCCGCGGATCCCGGCCCCGGGCGGCCTGGTAACGGATGAGGTCGCCGCAGCGGCAGATCAGGCTGTGCGGGGCATCCGGGCCGCGGCCGAAGCCAGGTAACAGCGCTTCCCGATCGTCGCTGGCTCGCGGTACGCACCGCGGGTCAGCGTTCGGTGCGGGTCTCCGCGGACGCAAACAGGAATTCCGGTAACAGAACCCGAGCGCCAGCGGTATTCCGGCCCCTTCGTCCACTGGTCACGGCCGAGAACGCCCGGGCAGGGGAATCAGTCGCGGGAACCGGCGGAATCCGGCAATCCGTGGTTGCCGTGGACTGGGTTCTCGGACTACACTGATTTCTGGAGTGGGAAGGTGGATCCTGTTGATGGGAGCCGATGGTGGCGAACTCGACGCCTTGGCCGGCAGTCTGAGAAGCCGTGGCTTCGATGTGCTACGCGCGACAACTGCCGATGAGGCGCTTCGTTCCGTCAGGCACTTCCAGTGCGCGGTCTTCCTCGACCTAGAGCATCCGAACGCAGCTCTTAGCCTTGCTGGGTGGCTACTGGCGGAGGGGCGAATCGGCTCTGTCGTGTTCAGACGCCCCGGCAAACAGAGTGTCTTCCCACAAGATCGGGCGACGAACCTGGGGCGCGTTCTTCCCCCCGGCTTCTCGGTCGCCGCGGTCGTTGCCGCAGTCTCGTCGACGAACCGAACGCTTCGCTCGATGTCCACAGGCTGTACCGATGCCTGGCATCGCGGCAGCCCGCCCTCAGACGAAAGCGCAGATCAGGCACCCGACAGCGGTGTCACCGCGCTCACGGCGCAGAAAGGTGGCGTTCGATGGCAGCGCGGACTCGCTCCGCAAGTTCGTCGCGGTCCTTGCGCTTGAAGGCCCGCGTGTCGACTGGCTCGCCCACGGTCACTCGGACCCGAACACCGCGTGTCGCCTGCAAGGATTTGTTGGGAAGGGCTCTTCGCGTACCGTCGATGGTCACGGGAAGGATGCGCACCTTCGCTGCACAGGCCAAGTGAAATCCTCCGGGTTTGAAAGGCAGCAGCTTGCCGTCCGAGCTTCGTGTGCCCTCTGGGGCAATCCAGATGCTCGTACCGATGGCAAGCGCCTCCTGGGCTCGTCTGAGTCCCTGAAGCGCTTGGGCGCGGTCCCCGCGATCGAGCTCGATGAACCCGAGGTTCCGCATCGCGCTTCCCCAGAGCGGAAAACGAAAGAGCTCCGCCTTAGTGACCATCCGCACGCGAAGAGGCAGCGCCCGGCAGAGAACTGGAATGTCGTAGAGCGATTGGTGGTTGCTCATGACGACGAACGCTTCGCCAGCTGGAATTCGATCAAGACCGTGAACGTCGAACCCCAAGTTGACCTGATCGAGGAGTGCGGCAGCCCACCGTCCCACGTGTTCGTCGGCGCGCTCAGGCGTGAGCCGGCCAGCGGTCTCATCCATGAGGACCCTGGCGCTCGCGACAAGGGTGGTGGCGGCGGCAGCCATGAGGCGCCCGTAGGTCATAGCGAGGCGAGCAGAGCACGGCCTGCCTGTCTGCGCCAAAGAAAACTCACATTCGTGAACGCCAAGAGCTCTCGCCAGCCGCAGAAGCCCCGCGCCTGTGTTCTCATCGTCCACGCCCGCAACTCGTCACGGTCTTGCGACACGCCCACGCCGCGTTGCGGCGGCTGAGCTTCCTGCCCCAACTCACACCTGCCTCGCCAGTCCGTTGGCGGCGGAAGGTCGCCGTGGTAATGGGTAGACTCACTCAAGTCCAAACCAGCAGCCTACCCGATCCCGAGGTCCGGTGATTCGGGAGGTGTAGCTTGAGGCGAATGGGTGCCAACTTGCGGAAGACCGGACCCAGGCCTAGTGTGGGTGCGGTCTGTCCAATGCGCTGAGCGATGAAGGTCTCCTGTCCCAAATGCCCCGCCAAGTATGCCATTCCGACCGAGAAGGTGGCGGGACGGCGGATTCGAATCCACTGCAAGAAGTGTGGGTCGCCGATCTACATCGATGGCACGACCTCCCCACCAACGGCCAGCGATTCTCCACCGCCAACTGGAGTTCGGCGCGACACTGGCTCTGACCCTTCCTCCTTGCCGGAGGCTGCCGCGGATCCCGGGCGAAGCGGCTCGACTCCGGAGCACGGTGAGCGCCTCCCGACCCTCCTTGCGGATGCGTCGGGGCCTCAGCCCGGCGCGAGTGAACCTGAACCGGAGCCGCTGCAATCCGCCGGTGCGACGCGGACGCACGACTCGCAGGAGAATAGGGCTCAGAACAGCCCAGCATCCACCTCCGGACCGTCCACCACACTGGCCTCGACCTCAGTCGATCATTCAGGAACTCTGGCTGCCCCGGACCAGAAGCCCACGGTCTCGCCACTCTCCTCCTCACGACCGCTGGTACGACCGCCCGGAGCGATGGCGCCCTCGTGGGTGCCCAAGCCAGCAAAGAACGCGCCCCGACCCGCGAAGCCATCCACCGTCAGCTCTTCGCTGTCGACATCACCGCCGTCCGCAGCTGTCGCCGCGGCACCACGGCGAGGTCCGGTGGCCCCCCCCAAGAAACCCGTGCCGCCCGCGAACGTGACAATTCCCAGGCGGGCGGCGGTCGTGGCACCTCCCAAGGCAGACGCGACGACTCGCGGCAAGAGCCAGTTCAGGCAAACGCTGCTTGGCGGCTTCGAACCGGCGGTTGGAAGTGCACCTGGTTCGGCGCCGACGCCCACGAGCCAGGCAGCGTCCGCTCCGCCGTTGGTCTGGCTCGTGGCGCTCAGTGAGGACCTGCAGGAAGAGAAGACGACCGAGCAGGTCATTGCACTCTACGTTCAGAAGGTCATCGACGCGGAGACCGTCGTCTGGCGTGAAGGAATGGATCAGTGGCAAGGCCTGTTCGACGTCCCCGTGCTGGTCCAGGCGTTCGCGGCCCGCGGGATCCATCCCCCGCCACCAGAGCATAGCTACCCGGGGTCGGGGATCCGTGACGTGTCCGCGCCACCCAGCATCCCGCCGAGCAGCGCGCCCGCCGCGGGCCTGTCCAGTGATCCGCCCCCATCGGCGCCCCCGCTGACTCTGTGGCGACAGGACACGCAAGCTCACGGAGATGCAATCGCGTCTCCATGCGCAGCGGAAGACGACGATGACGCCGAGAACCTCGATCTCGATGACGACGCAACCGTTGCACTCGAGCGGGATGTTGCTCGTGAGTTGCTTCCCGAGGACGATGAGGCGTTCGACTTCGGCCCCAGCGAGGAGGAATTGCCCACTCGGCTAGTTCCATCCGAAAGCGTCAACCCACAGGAACAGCGATTTGCCCCTCTCCCGGCTGCGGGACGCCCAGCCCTTCCCTCTGCAGCGGGGCGTCCCGCCGTTCCCCCTGCTGCCGCTCCAACGTTTCCTCCTCCGCCGCCATCTTCGCGCGGAGTCGCGCCACCTGCCGCCGTACCACTGGCCTCCCCCGCGCTGCACTTGATCGGCACACCGGAAAACCGACGCAACCCTGCAGTATGGGTCGTCCTGTTCGCAGCCCTAGTTACGGTCGTGGTGTTGATCGCGGTAGCCTCACGGATCCTCTAGCGACAATTCGGTTCACCTGCCTGTGAACCGCTCGTCGCTCTATGCGTGTACATACACGAGGGTCCCCTCCTCGAAAGGCGGCACGGCGCTAGCGCCGTGCCAGTGATCCGGAACCTGCGGAGTGGACCAATTGAAGACGTACCGAGCATCGATGGGCGCGAGATTGACGCATCCGTGGGAGCGAACCCTTCCGAAATCGTCGTGCCAATAGGCCGCGTGCAGGGCAAATCCCCCATTGAAATACATCACCCATGGCACGTCGCGTAGCTCGAATTCGCTGTCCGCGACGTCCGAGTCCATGGTGGTCGTGACGTGTTTCTGATAGATGCGGAAGGTGCCTCGGGGGGTGATGAGGGGCGTCCCGGGTTCTCCAAGTCCCCCGCGTCCGGTCGATACGAGCGTCGCGTATATCGGAGACTCCCCCTCCCACAGAGTCATCACCTGACTTGCGATCGAAATGTCGATCCACTTCGTCTTGCCGCGAGCCCAGCGTGGCAGAGAGCTCGGCTTGGTAGCCGTTCGCAAATCCTGACTGCGCAGCCAAGTCCCATGACGCGTCTCCACCATGCGGATTCCGCGAACCCCGCGCACCTTGCCGGTGAGCGGGACGGCGATGCGCCGCGGCAACGCTCTGACTTGGCGGAGGTCGCCATCAACGAGCTGATACTCGTGCGTCGTGTTCGCAAAGGGAAACGCGACCGGAAGCCCAACGTCGCGGATCTCGACCCCGTGGAAAGGTGAGCCTGAACTCGCCTTGATCTTGTCCGCAGGAATCAAGCGGAGGTCCGTGGTCACCGCGAAGCGCCTCGCTCCCGACTTCTCGCCGGTGACGAACGAGTCGATCATGGCCACCCCAGCGTGCCGCTTGATGCGGTCGGCCATCACCGCATAGGTGGGAGCCCGAAAATGCGAGACGTTCCGAACCCTTCGGGTCCCAACCAGCCACCACGGCACACTGTCGTTCCCCGAACCGCCGTAGCGCACGCTCATGTCCATCGGCAGGGCGTGTTCTGGGATCCGTCCAACGGCGGCCCCAGAACTTGACAGAGGAACGTCATTTGCACCGACATCGAGGGCATCCCAGGTCTCCTGGAGATTCCGATAACTCCGTAGGTGTCGCTCGAGTCGCATCTCGTACTGGAGCTGTTCTTCCTTCGTCGGAATTCGAAGGTAGTTGGGGGCAATCGCGCGCATGAAGCCGTACTTGTACGGCATCGGGTTGGCCCGGTTCGGCTCGGTCTGGGTCACACGCGCCAGGGGGTGCTGCAGATCGGTCGTCGCCTTGTCATCGGCGCACACGAATCCAACCGGCCTTATCGCAAACCATCCGTCCTGACATCCGTCGCGCGACACGGGACGCTCCGAACGAGCTACCCGCGCCCCAAGCCGCAGATAGCCGATGGAGCTGCTGCGCTTGCTTGGCTCAGCCTGAACCGGCGTCACGAGATCAACGGGGGCCAGCCGCGGGCCGTCTGCGGGCGGGACGGGCAGATCCGCCCACGGGGATGCCGCAGCTCCGGAAAGAGACGCAGGACGCACCGCCGCAAGGGCCGTAGCACCTTGGGAAGAGGCACTGGCGGATGCGTCGTCACAACCGATGAGGCTGATTCCCCAGCAGCTCAGCATCATGACCTTGACGGCAATCCTCGCTTCACGGTGTCGCATGTCCCCCTGCATGCCAAAGCCGGAGGAATCAGCCCAGAAACTGGCGCTTCGGTTGGCCTGGCGGCCCAATTGGCGCGGCAATGATGGCTCCGCCGGACGGTGCCCCAAAGCCTCAGGCGGGAGAACATGTCCGATCAACCAACCAACCAGGCCTCCGTCAGGTTCCTGGGGTCGTCCCGACTGGCCCCCCCTCCCGAATCCGTTTGGGGAGCTCGTCGAACCGCCACCGGACTGGCTCAAGTAGGCTCGAACCCCGAACAGATGCGGCTTGGAACTCCGCATGTGCCTACGCAGAGATCTCGGCAATCTGCTATGGGTAGCCGCCGGAGGACGCCTTTGACGCTAGAGCCGCTTGCCCCGAACGCCCCCCCCGAGCCGCCCCGCAACGGCATTCCGCCGGTGGCGTGCCCAGCCAGCACCGATCCCGCCATCCTCGCCGTCAGGCAGAGGATCGACGCCATCGATGACCAGCTGCTTCTGCTCCTTGAACAGCGGGCGGCCGAAGCTCGCACTGTCGCGCAACTGAAACGAGAGCGCTCGCTGCCGATGCATGACCCAGAGCGGGAGTCGCAACTCCTGGCTCGACTCGAGGCTACAGTGGACGCCAACCCGGCCAGCGTCTTCCCCAAACGCAGTGTCCGCTCGGTGTTCAGGGAGATCATGAGTGCTTGCCTCTCAGTGGAGCATCCCATCGTCACCGCGTACTTCGGCCCTCCCGGGACTTTCACTCACATGGCCGCCCTATCCGCCTTCGGGTTCGGCGCGCAGTATATGGAAGCCGCAACCATTCCGGGAGTCTTCGACGCGGTCTCACGTGGACGCGCTACGTATGGCGTCGTTCCCATCGAGAACTCGACTGAAGGAAGCGTCACCTACACGCTGGATGTTCTACTAGAGACCGATCTCCAGATTCGGCAGGAACTAGTGCTCGACATCTCGCAGTGCCTGGTCGGTACGAACGTGGATCTCGGCGGAATCAAACGAGTCTACTCCCATCCTCAACCCATCGCCCAGTGCCGGGACTGGTTGGCCAAGAACCTTCCGCGAGCTCAAATCGTTGTATCGGAGTCCACGACCGCGGCAGCACGACAAGCCGCTGAGGACTCGCAGTCAGCGGCGATCGCCGGACGTCTCGCAGCAGAACTGGTCGGTCTGCATGTCATTCGCGAAGGGATCCAGGACCAGCCACTGAACGCCACCCGCTTTATCGTCCTGGGCAAGGTCGACACGGCTCCAACCGGACGCGACAAGACGACCATCGTTTTCTCGACCCGCGACGAGCGGGGAGCCCTTCGCAAGGTTCTCGATATCTTCGACACCGAAGGAATCAACCTTACCCGAATCGAGTCACGTCCGGCACGATCGAGACTGTGGGAATACTTCTTCATCACGGACCTCGAGGGGCACCGCTCCGACGAGCAGGTCGCTCGAGCCCTCTCTCGCCTCCACGAGGCCTGCCAAATGACGAGAGTCCTGGGCAGCTATCCCCGAGCTCAGTAGTTGCCTGCAGGCTCAGCACTGCCTCCAGTCAAGCCCGCCACAATCCCGGTTCCCCCCGCGTTCACTGGGTACGCTTCTCATTCACCGCAGCCCAGGGTATGTGTGCTCAATGCGCAAGTTGGCAGGGTACTTCTTCCGTGGGATTTTGGTCGTCGTCCCGCTCGCTCTGACGGTGTACGCGGTCGCCTTGAGCTTCACGACGCTCGACCAGCTGTTGGGACTTCCCATCCCCGGCCTAGGGCTTCTCATCACTCTTGCCCTCATCACCTGCGTCGGTTTCCTGACATCGAACGTGATCGGCAAGACTCTGCTCGAGGAGTTCGAGCTTCTGCTGGGAAAGGTTCCCCTAATCAAATTGATCTACGCGTCGGTGAAGGACCTGATGCATGCGTTCGTGGGCGACAAGAAGCGTTTCGATCGTCCCGTCGCCGTCGCCCTGATCGCGGCAAGCCAGGCGAAGGCGCTCGGCTTCATCACCCGGGAGGATGTCAGCGTTCTCGGGCTGCCCGGGCATGTCGCAGTCTATTTCCCACAATCCTACAACTTTGCGGGAAACGTGGTTCTCGTGCCCCGAGAGCTCGTGGAAACACTCGACGTGAGCAGCGCTGATCTCATGACGTTCATCGTATCGGGCGGCATCTCGGGCTTCGGACCTCCCGTACCGGAAGCCCCCGTCCAAGAGGACGCCTAATCCAGAGATCGCGGGAACGCGGACTGAAGAGTCGCGCCAGCTCCCCGATTGAGACACTACTCCGCGCCCGAGGCCGCGATGGGCGGCGAAGAAGCGGGCGACGCCGAGCGTTGTGCTTCCCTTCCTGCCGCAGCGGACGCCGGATGGACACGGCGATGCAACAACTGGGCCGCCCCATCGACACCGGGGAGTCCGCTTGCTCCGCCACGTTTTCGGCCCGCGCCGCCATCGGAGGCACGGCAGCCGGTTTCCGATCTCGAAAGGCTCAGTGCATGAGAATCCCTCACTGCGCGACAAGCCAGAGCCGCGTTTCGCAACGGGCGCCGCACGGCACGTGGGCGTGGCACCCACAGCACGAGGCGCGCTATCGTGCCTGCTGCGTGAACGAAGTGGATGAGGTCATCGCAAGCAGAATCGGGCGCGTCGTTGGAACGGGCTGGCAACTGAAGCACGTGATCGGCGTCGGCGGGATGGCCGCAGTGTATGCTGCCTGCCGCTCGGAAACGGAGCAAGCCGCGGTAAAAATACTGCATCCCGAGATGACGCGCCGAAAGGACGTACGCGAGCGTTTCGTCCGGGAGGCTTGCGTCGCGAACCGCATCGACCACGCGGGCTCCGTCCGCGTCTTGGAACATGGAACCAGCGACGACCTCTCCTACCTGGTGATGGAACTGCTTCAGGGCGCAACGCTTGCGCAACTGATCCAGCTCCGCGGCGTTCCAGAAATGCCGGAGCTCCTGCGCATCGTGGCGGAGGTTCTCGGCACGCTCGCGGCCGCCCACCGCAGCGGTGTCGTTCACCGCGATCTCAAGCCCGACAATCTATTCGTCACGAGCCAGAATCACGTCAAAGTGCTCGACTTCGGCATCGCTCGTATGCTGGATTCCGTGCCCGGCGACTTCAAAACGCGCACCGGAATGGCCCTCGGCACCCTGCCGTACATGGCACCGGAGCAGGCCCTGGGGAGGCGAGATGAGATCGATGGTCGAGCTGACCTGTTCTCCCTGGGGGCGACGATCTTCAGAATCCTCTCTGGGCGCCGTGTGCACGAAGCACCCAGCGAAGCCGAGCTACTCATGGCCATGGCGAGTCGCCCGGCGCCGCCGCTGGCTTCCGTCGCACCACACGTGCCGGTCCACGTCTGCAGGATTGTGGATTTTTCGTTGGCGTTCGCTCGGGACGCCCGGTATCCCGACGCGCTCACGATGCTTGGGGATGTGGACGCCGTTCGTCACGGTCAGCCCCCTCCGTGGGCAAGTGCAAAGACAGCTCTCGCGTCCGAGCCAACAGCGGCAGAGCATCGCCAGCCATGGAGTCCGAAGCAGAGCGGCCGCCATGGCACAGCTGTGATGGCCCCCCCGCCTGCCGCAATCTACCCGTCACGCCGACCGCAGGCATTCGAGACCGCCCCGACCGCTGTGGACATGGAGGTGGGGGGACTACCGCCAGCACGTCCGGCGTTAGTGAACCCTCACGTCGAACCCACGCAGCCTTTCGTGGGTGCTCCAGTTTCGACGAGCACAGCTTCGGCGCCGCGTGCCGGCCCCACAACCTTCAACGGTCCGCCCACCGTCGACGAAGCCCCTGGAGTTGCTGGGCAAGGCGTGGTGGCAGTGACAACGGCAGCACCTGCACCACTCGTCGCCAGCGATAGAGTGCGCGGTGGGCGCATCAAGCCAATGCTGCTCATTGGGGCTGGCGTTGCGTCGGTCGTGGTCTCCGCCGGAGCCCTCGTCCTGGGCTTCGGGCGCTCGAACGAGCTGCAGTCCGCTACCGCCCCCCACAGCCCCCCGCGCGCGAGTGATTCAACCGCCACACCATCTGTCGCCCCGCGTCTCTCGGCCGTGCCCACGGACGCGTTCGGGGAGTCGACTACGCCGCCGCACCCCACAAGCGAGGAACGCCGCAACGACCCTTCCCTTCAGACAGTGCGACAATCCGGAGCGCTCGCGTCGATCTCCGGGCTCGTGGCACCCACACCTTCTTCGCCGCCTTCGTCGGTGTCGACCGGCCCCAATCCGGCCGCGAACTCAGCACCTTCCGCCGCTGCGCCAGTCGTTCTGCCTGCGCCCAAGCCAACCCCGGCACCTGCCTCTGCGAAGCCCGGCGGCCCGAGTGGAGTGCAGGGCAGCGCCACCCAGCCGTCGCAGGCGGCGTCGACGGTCCCTGCCCCATCCCAGGCTGCCCCCGTCACAGCACCCGGGGAAAACCACCCGGCTCAGAACGTGCGCCGACGTGGCCGGACGTCCCGCGGGCGAGGCAGGAACAAGCCCTAAACAGCGGCCTCGGGAGGACCGTGGTCGATCCATCTAGTTCTGTAACCGCCCGGCCCCCCGGCTCAATCGAATTACGTCAATACAGGGGTCGATTTTCTCTGCCCCCTTCGATGTAGACTGCGCGCCATGGATCGGTTTCGGCGCTTCGACGAAGCGTACTACCAGCGGTTCTACGAGGATCCGAACACACGGGTGGTGTCGGCGGTTGAGCACGGCGCCCTAGCTGAGTTCGTGTTCGCATTCGCCCGCTGGAATCACCTGGAACTCAAGAGCGTACTCGACATTGGCGCGGGAGTTGGCCTTTGGCAGCAGTGGATCAAGGAGAACGCTCCCGAAGTGAAGTACACCGGCACTGAGGTCAGCCAGGCGATGTGCAAGAAACATGGATTCCAGAACCGTGATATCGCACGCTGGCGGGACCGAAAGAAACACGACCTCATCGTCTGTCAGGGGGTCCTCCAATACCTCCCAGACCCCGACGTGGCACCTGCGGTTGCCAACATCGCGGCGATGTCACGCGGTCTGGTGTATCTGGAGATTACAACGCGGGGTGATCTACGGGAGCGGTGTGATGTGGAGCGCACCGATCAGGACATTTTCATCCGAAATGGGTCGTACTACCGCGGCATTCTCAACAAGCACCTATTGCCCATTGGGGCGGGACTATGGTGGCCCAAGGACCGTGAGCTACCGTTCTACGAACTCGAGATGTGCGGAGGAACGAAATGACCCCGACCCAACACGATGGGTGCCCCCGTGGCTGAGGGAAGGAGTATCGGACGATCTCTGTTCAGTCTGGTGCTGCTCGCAGCCACCGCGCTCGGCTTGTACAACGTCTACGGCGCTACGACCGAGGTCGCGGCCAAGGCCGGCCTCGCCGCCTGTGGGGGGGTCGAGTGTCCCTACACCATCAGGCAGGGTTCGCGAAATCCGCTCTTCCACTCGTACATGCTGACGGTCACGCCCCCAGGCAAGACGCGCAGAACCGCTGACGTCGAGTGCAAGCGAGCCCTCTATCTGCTCGGCGACTACGAATGCGTGGTCACGTCGAGGTAGCGTCAGTAGAGAGCAAGCTCAGAAGAATCCCAGTTCGAGGAGCGCTGCCTCGCTCATGCGCTCTCTCGTCCAGGGAGGGTCCCACACGAGCTGCGTGCGCGCGTGGCTGACGCCCTCGACTCTGAGCAGCTTGGCGTGGACCTCCCGCACGATCGCCCCCGCTGCGGGACATCCGGGCGCCGTCAGCGTCATGCGACACTCCAGCCGCCCAACTGCGTCCACATCGAGACCGTAGATCAGACCGAGGTCGTAGATGTTGACCGGGATCTCGGGATCGTAGACCGTCCTCAGAGCCCGTTCGGCTGCCGCTCTCACGGCTGCCGGGTCCGCGGGTGCAGCTCCCGTGTTCGGGGCGTCGTCTTCCAGGACAAATTCGGTGAGATCGGATGGCTCTGGATCCGGAGGAAAAGTGGGAAGTTGTCGGTCGTAGCTGTCGTCCACGATGTTCATGATGCTCACTCTACTCGGTGGATGCCGCCCCTGAACCGTCGAGCGCAGCGCGCAGGGTGTGCCAACAGAGTGTTGCGCACTTCACCCGCATCGGGAACTCTCTCACGCCAGAGAACACCCGTAGTTTGCTGGGAAGCTCGTCCGAAGCCGGCTCCTTCTCACCCGCGACCATGGAGTGAAAAGCTTCGAACAGACTCTCCACCTCTGATCGGGACTTGCCCGTGATCACTTCGGTCATGGTCGATGCTGCGGCGGTGCTGATCGCACACCCCTGACCCTCGAACCCAACGGCAACGACGCGATCCTGCTCCAGCTTGAGTTTTACGGTCAGACGGTCACCGCACAGTGGGTTGTGCCCATCTGCCGAGCAGTTGCACCCCTCAGGAAACCCCTTGTTCCGCGGGTGCCTGCTATGGTCCAGAATGACTTCCTGATAGAGTTCACGGAGTTCGGACATCAGCAGAACATCTCCTGCGCCCTGCGGACTGCCCGTCCCAAGGCGTCTAGGTCGGCTTCGGTGGTGTAGATCCCCAGCGACGCCCGAGCTGTCGCGGGGATTCCGAATCGATCCATCACTGGCTGGGTGCAGTGGTGCCCGGTTCGCACAGCAACGCCAAGACTGTCGGCGATCGTACCGAGATCGTGCGGATGAATCCCATCGACGACGAACGACAGCACACCGATCTTGCGCGCGGCTGTTCCGAAGAGCCTTACGCCAGGAATCGACTCAAGAACCCTGGTTCCATACTCCAGCAAGCGATGCTCGTGCTCGGCCACCCTGTCGAGGCCGATTTCCGATAGGAAGCGGCACGCTTCACCGAGACCCACTACACCGGCGATGTCAGGCGTACCAGCCTCGAATCGGTTCGGAAGTCCGGAGTAGTGAGTCTTCTCGAACGTCACGGAGCGAATCATGTCACCGCCCGTCTGGTAGGGCGGCATCTTCTCGAGGAGCGACCTGCGTCCAATCAGTACCCCGATCCCCGTCGGGCCATACATTTTGTGTCCGCTCGCCACAAAGAAGTCCGCACCGAGATCCTGCATGTCCACCCGCAAGTGCGGAGCCGCCTGCGCACCGTCCACGACGACGACTGCGCCTCGCGCGTGCGCCAACTGCGCGATGCGTCGTACATCGAGCACCGTGCCCAGCGAATTGGACGCCGCAGAAACGGCGACCAGACGCGTGTGGCTCGAAAGCGCGGTCTCGACGGCCTCCACGGGAACGTCCCCGTCGTCAGTAATCGGCACAACACGAAGATGGGCTCCCGTGGCCTCACACAGGACTTGCCAAGGCACAATGTTCGAGTGGTGTTCGAGGCCCGTAATGAGCACCTCGTCACCAGGTCTGACGTGTGCGAGACCCCAGCTGTGCGCAACGAGATTGAGCCCCTCGGTCGCGCCCCGCACGAAAATGACTTCTTCCGTATGCGCCGCGTTGAAGAAGGCAGCGATGATCTTCCTCGCCTGCTCGTACTTCTGAGTCGCCCGCGTCGACAGGGTGTGCACAGCCCGGTGGATGTTGGCGGGCTCCCTCGAGTAGACTTCCACAACCGAGTCAATGACACGCTGGGGCTTCAACGCGCTGGCAGCGCTGTCCAGATAGACGAGCGGATGTCCGTGAACTTCCTGCGCAAGCGCAGGAAACTGGTTCCGAACCGAGGCAGGGTCCCAGCGGCTCCAATCCTGCCGCCGAACTTCGTCTTGCGGAGTGGTCATGGCAGAGCCTCGAGCCGAACGCCTTCCGGCAGGCACGCAAGCAGCGCGTTCTCAAGACGGCGCCGGATAGGCTCGTTTTCGAAGGTGTTCAGCACCTCCAGTCCGAAAGCGTGAGTGAGCATCGCCCGCGCGACGGTCCCGTCGATACCACGCGACCGCAAGTAGAAGACTTCATCGGCGGAAAGCCGCCCAACCGTCGCGCCGTGACTGCATACTACATCGTCCGCATCGATCTCGAGATGCGGCTTCGTGTGCACGACCGCATCCTCCGACAGCACCAGGTTCCGATTCTCCTGACGGGCAACGCTCTTCTGAGCATCCCGCCGCACTACGACGGTGCCGTCGAAGACGGTGCGCCCATCCTCGGTCGCGATTCCCTTGAACCGCTGCCGACTGGAGCATCCGCCGGACTGGTGATCAATGAGCGTATGATGATCGACGATTTCGCCAGAGCGAGCCGTGTAGAGTCCCTCGAGATCGCACTCTGCCCCGGAGCCGACGAAGCGTACGCAGAGGTCGAGCCGCGACAGGCTTCCGCCGAAGGTCGCCACTCGTGCGCGATAGCGGCTGTCCCGACCCTGCTGGACCCGAACCAGCTCCACCGAATGCGCGCCGGCGACGCCCTGGAGGACCCTGGCGTGCTCGAGTGCTGCACCGGCTCCGAGCCGAATCCGCCCGACGGTGGAGCGTAAGAGCGGAGCCGACCCAGATGGCGCGAGATGCAGCTCGGTCAGGCGCGCCGAGCTATTCGCCTCGAGGTCGATCCAGAACTGCGGTGCCTCGAAAGCTGGCTCAGCGCCGGTGGCGTCCGCCACCACGATCTCGATCTCCAATGGCGTCGCCGCAGCGCCGCGTACCGTCACCAGAGCCGCGTCCTCCGCAAGTGCCTCGCTCGCGAGCGCGAACCCATGGTGGCCGTCCACGCCGAGACTATCCATGGGTAGACTCGTGGGAGCCTCCGCGGACAGCATGCTGGCGCTCGCCGCAAGAGCCCCGGTCTCGCCAGCGGCCATGACTGTCCGAACGCGATTGCCCGCCAGGTACAACCGGATCCCCCGTGCGCGCCCGAGCTCCGCATCGGCGCGACTCTCAATCAGACCCCAGTCAGGGCTGCCTAAAGAAGGCAAAAACTCGATATCCACTGTGGGTCGCAGCGGAGTGAACCGCCACGACTCCTCCTTGCTCTGCGGCAGCCCGCAGCTCAGGAACGCTTCCCGGGCAATTCGCTGCGCGTCGCTCGCCCAGGGCCTCGAACTCGCCTGCGCCAGCCGACTACGCAGCCGCGCCTCAAGCGCGCTTGGCATACTGGGTGGATGCTTCACGAGACCTCGCTCGGCCCCGCGCTCTGACGCGCCTGGAGCTCACCGTATCCCTTGTCCTCGAGGTGAAGCGCCAGGGACTTGTCCCCCGATTCGACGATTCGGCCTCCCATCAGAACGTGAACGTGATCAGGCACGATATAGTCAAGCAGGCGCTGATAATGGGTGATGAGCAGAATCGAGCGTTCCGGGCTTCGCAACGCATTCACCCCAGCCGAGACAGTCCGCAGAGCGTCGATGTCGAGCCCGGAATCCGTCTCGTCGAGCAACGCCAGACGAGGTTCGAGCATCGCCATCTGGAAGATCTCGTTGCGCTTCTTCTCACCGCCCGAGAAGCCCGCATTCACCGCCCGCTGGGTTAGGTTCTCGGAGAGCCCAACGACGCTTGCCTTCTGACGCACCAGATCCATGAAGTCGATCGCATCGAGCTCGGGTTCACCCCGGTGCTTGCGCACGGCATTCACCGCGGCCTTGAGGAAGTACATATTGCTTACCCCGGGAATTTCGACGGGGTACTGGAACGCCAAGAACACGCCTTCTCGCGCACGGATCTCCGCCGGCATCGCCAACAGATCCATCCCCCGGTAGTCGACCCGACCCGCGGTTACCTCGTATCCGTCTCGCCCAGCAAGTACGCTGGCGAGCGTGCTTTTACCGGAACCGTTGGGCCCCATGATGGCGTGGACTTCGCCGGGTCGGAGCTCGAGATTGATGCCCTTGAGAATGGCCTTGCCAGCCACCCGGGCGTGGAGATTCTCTATCTTCAACATGGTCTTCTCAACACCGAATCCACTTGGAAAGCAGCCCACAATTCAGCCTACGGCTCCTTCGAGACTAACACCGAGCAGCTTCTGAGCCTCGACGGCAAACTCCATCGGGAGTTCCTTCATCACCGTCTTGCAGAAACCGTTCACGATGAGACCGACAGCGTCCTCGTCCGCGAGCCCCCGCTGCTTGCAGTAGAAGAGCTGATCGTCACTAATCCGAGAAGTAGTCGCCTCATGCTCGACGGTGCTGGATCCGTTTCGGACCTCGACGTAAGGCACGGTGTGCGCCCCGGCCCGGTCACCAATCAGCATCGAATCACACTGGGTATAGTTCCGAGCATTTTCCGCGCCCTTCGTGATCTTCACCAGACCCCGATAGGTGTTCTGTCCGTGCCCCGCGGAAATACCCTTCGAGATGAT
The DNA here is from genome assembly GCA_964424695.1 of uncultured Polyangiaceae bacterium. Taxonomy (GTDB): domain Bacteria; phylum Myxococcota_A; class Polyangia; order Polyangiales; family Polyangiaceae; genus JAEWRL01. Next base: position 9,327 of record CAYRKE010000028.1, on the reverse strand, counting down.
GGTGCTCCGAGTGTTCTTGCCGATGTGCACCATCTTCGTGCCAGTATCGGCCTGCTGTCGGTTGTTGGTGAGTGCGACAGAGTAGAACTCACCAACCGACTCGTCTCCCTGCAAGATGCATCCTGGATACTTCCACGTGATGGCCGAACCGGTTTCGACCTGCGTCCACGAGATCTTGGACCGACGACCTTGGCATTTCCCGCGTTTCGTCACGAAGTTGTAGATGCCGCCCACCCCGTTCTTGTCTCCCGGATACCAATTCTGGACCGTGGAGTACTTGATCTCCGCGTCATCCAGAGCAACGAGTTCAACCACTGCGGCGTGTAGCTGATTCTCGTCGCGAACAGGCGCGGTGCAGCCTTCGAGGTAGCTCACGTAACTCCCCTCGTCTGCCACGAGCAGAGTGCGCTCGAACTGACCCGTCTTCGCGGCGTTGATGCGGAAATACGTGGACAGCTCCATCGGGCACCGAACGCCCTTGGGGATGTAGGCGAACGATCCATCACTGAACACGGCGGAGTTGAGAGCCGCGTAGAAGTTGTCGTTCACCGGCACGACGCTACCGAGATACCTGCGCACGAGGTCCGGGTGTTCCCGAACGGCCTCGGAAAATGAACAGAAGATGATCCCCATCGAGGCGAGCTTGTGCTTGAAGGTCGTCGCCACGGAAACGCTGTCGAAAACCGCATCGACCGCCACTCCCGCGAGAACTTCCCGCTCCTCCAGGGGAATGCCGAGCTTGTCGTAAGTCGCCAGCAGTTCCGGGTCGACATCAGCGAGGCTCTTGTGTCCCGCATTGGTTTTGGGAGCCGAGTAGTAGCAGATGGCCTGGTAATCGATCGGCGGATACTTCACCTTGGCCCACGTTGGCGTCTCCATCTCCCGCCATCGGGCAAGCGCCTTGAGACGCCACTGGAGCAGCCAATCCGGTTCATGCTTCTTCGCGGAGATGAAACGGATTGTATCCTCGCTGAGTCCGGGTGGTGCCGAGTCTTGCTCGATGTCCGTCACCCACCCCGCGGAATAGTCCGTCTGGAGCAACTGGCTAATGTGGTCTGATGGTTCCGACATGTTGGTCAATGGTCGTAACGGTGTGGCCGACGAAGCTCAGTGTCCCGCATCAGCGGGTCTCCGCTTGAGCGGAATGAGCCGCTCCTGATTCGGCGTCGCGAGAGCGCTCAGCGGAACGGTCGACAGCGCTTGGCGAATCGTCCTATTGATGCGATCCCAATTGGTCTCGAGAGCACAAGTCCCTGCATACTCGCAAGTGGGTGACTCGTGGCTGCTACATTCCGTTAGGGCGATGGGACCCTCTACCGCATCAATGATGTCCGCCACGCTAAACTCGGTCGCCACCTGAGCCAGCCTGTAGCCCCCCTGCGGACCCCGCTCAGACACCAGAATCCGCGCCCGAGCCAGACTCTTCAGGATCTTGCTCACGCTGGGCTGCGGAAGCCCGGTCAGTCTCGACGCTGCTGTGCTTGTCAGTGCACGGTCCGGCCTGCTGGCCATGTGACATAGCACAACGAAAGCGTAGTCAGTGAGTTTCGTGATGCGGAGCACGGTTGCCTTAATCAGTACTAATTCGGTGCTGATTATTTTGGTACGGGATCCGGGGTCTGTCAACACCGACCTCAACCCCCAACGGGCGTCCAACACGTTTCAGCGCCCACCATGAGAATACCTGACCGTGTGTTCGGCTTCGGCCGAGCCGGCTGGGTAGTGGCAACCGGGAAGGTGGTGGTCTGGTCGTCCAGGACGGTGGACCACCGGCCGATTTCGCTCACCGCGCCGCGTCATGGTCGCAGTCGGCAGGGCCGCGTCTGGGCTCAACGCAGAATGACCCCGCTCGTGTGGTCCGGAGCTCGAACGGATCCGCCGCTAGTGCCCGGAAACGTCGCAGTCCGGCGCAGCTCCCGGTCGCGCACGAACAACGCCGTCCCAGCCACACGCCCACCCCTGGCCTGTTCGGACACGTCCCCGTGACATCGCGACAGTGCCTGAGTCCTTGCCGAACAACTCGGTACGCCAACGGGCGAAGCCGCCAACGTTCCAAGGATTCCGGACAGAAGACCCGGCGAAGATTGGTCGGGGCGGGCAGATTCGAACTGCCGACCCCTTGACCCCCAGTCAAGTGCGCTAACCAGGCTGCGCTACGCCCCGACCACCCAGCGTTCGCGTTGTCGCCAGCGCTGGGTGGGCGGAAACTACTCGCTCAGTCCGGAAATGCAAGCGCTGGTTTCGAAACAGTCGACGTTTGGGCATCAGTACAGGGTAGGCTCGGCGGTCTGCTGGACAGACAAGCCAGTCAGGAAGGCTAACCGGCCGCGTTCCGCACCCCGGTCACGGGATCGCCGCGATCGCGAAAGCCACCTCTCCAGGCAGCGCCTACAAGCACGGCGCGACAAGTCGTGGTATTGGGCCGGCCGTGCGCACTCTCGGAATAGAAACCAGTTCGCGGCGGGGAAGCGTTGCACTCGTCGAGAACGGCGAAGTCGTGGCAGCTGCAGAGTATGAGGAGCTCCACGCTCATGCAGAGCGGATGCTGCCGTTGATCGGCCACCTCATGGCCAATGCAGGCTGGTCACGATCCACACTCGACCGAGTCGCAGTCGGCGTGGGTCCAGGGTCATTCACCGGACTCCGAGTCGGCATCGCTCTGGGTCAGGGAATCGCCTTGGGGATCTCGGTTCCCCTCCTTGGAATCACCTCCCTCGAGGCGATGGCCCACGCGGTCTCGTCCCAAGTCCCCGGAGCTCGCTGCACCGTGCTCGATGCCCGAAGAAGCGAGCTGTACCTGGCAGCGTACAGTCAAGACTTGAGGGTCGTCCATCCTCCGCTCGTTGTACCGCCGGAGCGAGCCATCGAAATTGCATCGGAGCTCGCGCGGACCCAGCGGGTGGTCGCAGTCGGCGAAGCCGCGTTCGGCCTGGCCCTGTCATGCGAGGTGATTCGCGGCACCGACAGCGATCTCCCGCACGCTCGAGCGGTGGCGCAACTCGGGGAGCAGCGAGAGCCGTCGCAGAGCCCGGCAACGCCGACTTACATCAGAGAGGCTGACGCGGTGCTCCCCCATTTGCCCGTGTCTCCACTCGATCGCCCTCGCCTCTTCACCCAGTAGGCGGACCAGGGGCACCACCCACACACAACCACAGCATCTCCGGGGTCTCTCCGGCCGCTCGGCGACGCCCCGCCACAGAACACTGAGCGACTCACACACCCCAAGCACCCGATACACGCTGCGCGCCGCAGAGCGCAAAGGCCACCTCGTGGGGCGTGGTGGCGTCCTGCGCAACACAATGTCGTGCGCCGTTCGACGGGCGAGGGTCTCGAGCCGGGACGGAACCGTGTCGTGCTCTCTCAGCCGGAAGCACAGGAACAGTTGGCTGCGCAGCCTGTCGCGAAGGAGATCCAGTCGCCGCGAGAGGGCTGGGGTGTCGGAATCAGGCGCGTTGACCTGTGCCCCTGGCTGAGGTACGGCCAGGCCAGCGGTCAACTGGAGCGAATCCGTTTGGTGTCTCCGACCGCGTGCATGGGTAATGAGGACACGTTGTCGGTTCACCAATGGACGTGCGCGACTGGCCACCGTGGCAGTCGGGCTGGCGCTTTCTTGCGGCCCCAAGAACGCAGAGCAGCCAGCAAGCGCTGATCCGGAAGCGATGAGCTTGGCTGAGTACGACCAAGCCCGCGACTCTTGGCTCACGCGTAACAACCTGCGCGAAGCACTGTCACACGCGCTGAAGTCCGCCGAACTTGACGAGGACAACGCGGAAGCGACGCATCTCGTTGCGCTGCTCTACCTGGACTTCTGCCGCCGCTCTGAACAGGAATGCCATCTCGACCAAGCGGAGCTGTTCGCCCGACGGGCCGTGGACCTCAAGGAAGATTTTCGCGAGGCGCGAAACACGCTGGGGGTCATCCTGATTCACCGCAGGAAGTACTCCGCGGCCATCCAGGTTCTGCTTCCACTGAGTCAGGACATCCTCTACTCAACACCTGAGAATGCTTGGGGAAACCTGGGTTGGGCCTACCTCGAGTCCGGTCGGCTCGACGATGCCATTGGCGCGCTTCGACGCAGCGTTGCGGCGCAGCCCAAATTCTGCGTCGGACACTACCGATTGGGAGTCGCCCACCATCGCAAGGGACAGAACCACCAGGCCCGCGCAGCTCTGACTCGCGCCCTAGACCCAAGCGACCAGCGTTGTCAACGTCTTCAGGCCGCATTCGCCACACGAGCCGCAGTTGCGCTGGAGCTCGGCGACACCACCGCCGCGCGGCGTGACGCCGAGCGCTGCGTGGAACTCGACGATCGCACCAAGGACGCGCACGATTGCCGTTCCATACTCGCGAAACTTGAGTAGTCTCTGAGTGGCCGCATGCAGAGCGTTGGTCAGCATCTCCGGAAGTGCCGCGAGGCACGTGGTATGAGCCTTGAGGAAGTCGCTCGTACGACGCGCGTGCCCATCGGGAGCGTGGAACGGATAGAGGCGGACCAGTTCGACGAGCTACCGGGTGAGGTGTTCGTTCGGGGCTTCCTTACGTCCTACGCGCGGGCAGTCGATCTTCGCCCAGATGACGTCTTGGCAATGTACAACGCGAGCCGGCGGGTTGCCTGGGTCACCCCGCTCCCTCTATCTAGTCCGGCTCGTCCGCCCCGTGGCCGCCGCTTCGGGGTCGCGATTGCGTTCGTCCTCCTGCTGATCCTGTTCACGCTGGCCCTCAGCATCGTGCTCAAGCCTCGAGGAGACGACATGCCGCAGGAGTTGTCCCGGGGCGCCCCGCCCCCGGCGCGGGTCGCGCTGATGCGCTGAGAGCAGGTCGATGCACCGTGCCACAGCCACCTGCGAGTCGCTTCCATGGGGGGCTATGGTCGGTCGCAGCCGAGACGTCCATTTTGGAAGCCTCGGCCTCCCTGGCAACGGACCAAGCTGGGGCGTAACGTGACCACCGCGGGTGCGGCCGGACGACGCGGAAGCATCGAACGCGCGTTGCTGCTGCACCGGGCCGAGTACGGGGAAGCAGATCTGATCGTGGGGCTCTTCACCGAAGGGCTCGGCGCCCTCAGCGCGATCGCTCGGTCTGCACGCCGGAGCCGCCGACGCTTTGGCGGTTCGCTCGAGCCTCTGCACACGCTCCGTGTGGAAATCACCCAGCGTAACGGTCGGGAGCTGGCCACGCTGGAAAGCGCCGAAATCGAGCAACCGCGATTCCGAATCCTCCAGCATCTCGGAGCGCTTCAGGCAGCTGGGCGCGCGTTAGCTTGGGTGAGACGATGTATCCCTCCCCAGACCCCTGAACCGCGAGTCTGGAACCGCCTGAACGGACTACTGGGCGAGCTCGACGACCCGACCGGGGGCGAGCCCGTTGACGCCAGACTCGCTATCTTCGGTGCCCACCTGTTGTCCGAGCTGGGCTGGGCGCTCGAGCTCGAGCGCTGCGTCCGGTGCGGGAAACCGTGTCCCCCCGAACGCTCGGCGGCGGTTTCGCCGACTGCCGGTGGCATCGTGTGCCGCAGGTGCGGCAGCGCGCCGCAGGTCTTGAGACCCGCACTCCGAATCCGGCTAGCTTCACTTACCAACACGGGGAATTCTTGCGTTCTCGACCCTTCAGAATCCGCCCTCGCACTCGCTCTGTTTGAGGACACCCTTCGCGTCCATGCAGGGCTCGACCTTTCATACCAAGGTCATCGCCACCACGGATAACATCCACAGCCACGCCCGCTCTCGATTCTTCGCGAGACTTCGCGGAGCGACACCCAGGCGCAATCAGCAAGTGTCCCCTCAGTGTCCTCATCTCGAGCGGCCACCCGACTTCCGTCACACCTTGGGAAGCATGCGCAGGGGGGGGGGCCACTGCGCCACGAACTCGCCGCTCCCTCGGCAACAGGCTAGGAAGAGCGCCACTGTGCCGTCCACCTCTCGGTCAACCGATCGCCCCTCACCGCCCCATTCAAGCCAGGGATCTGCCAACGTCGATAGGGCCGTCGAGCACCGTCGAATCGCAGGGCGCGCTGGAATCGTTGCCACTGGGACGCTCGCGAGTCGCATCCTGGGACTCGTGCGGGATCAAGTACTCGCCGCAACCTTCACTCGGGCCGTTACCGATTGCTTCTTCGTTGCGTTCACCATCCCGAACGTGCTTCGGCAGCTCCTTGCCGAGGGCGCAGTCCAGAACGCCGTTCTACCCGTCCTCACCAAGGTCCGCGAGACAGAAGGCGAAAGCGCGACGCAGGAGCTGTTTCGGGCGCTCAGAGGCTTGTCCTGGCTCCTGCTCACCGCCGTCACGATTGGCGGGATCGTCTGCGCCCCCGAGCTCGTGGCACTTTTCGCGGGAGGCTATCGGGCGCACCCGGGACAGTTCGAACGTACTGTCGTCCTCACCCGCTGGCTGTTCCCATACATATTCTTCATGGGGACCGCGGCGATGGGGCTTGCCGCCCTCAACATGCATCACCGGTTCGTCGTCACGTCCTTCGCTCCGGCGCTGCTCAACGTTTCCTTCATCATCTGCGCACTGGCGCTCCCTGGATGGCTCGAACTCAACGCCCTGGACCGCGCGCTTGCTCTGGCTGCCGGAGCGCTTCTGGGCGGCGCGCTCCAGGTTCTTGCGCAATGGCCCAGTTTGCGGGCCATTGGCTACGCGGCCTGGCCCACCCTGCGACTGCACCTCCCCGGAGTGCGAGAAACGCTTCGTCGGATGTTCCCCGTGCTCTTCGGCATCGGCGTCTACTACATCGACGTGCTCCTGGCCCGCCGCTTCCTCTCCGAACTGGATACGGGCGCCCAGAGCTACTTCGGTTGGGCGCTCCGCCTGTGCGATTTTCCCCAGGGCATCTTCGTCATGGCACTGCAGAGCGCCACCCTCCCTAGCCTGGCTACGCTTGCCGCCCGCGGAGACCTCGGTGAGCTCGCCCGCACCTATGCCTTCGCCATGAGGCTAGCGCTTTTCGTTAGCATCCCCGCCACCGCCCTCTTCGTGGGGCTCGCCGAGCCCATCGTCGTCATGATCTTTGAGCGAGGCCAGTTCGACGCCGTCTCCTCCCACCAAACCGCCAATGCGCTGATGGCTCAAGGCATGGGCATCTGGGCGGTCGCAGCAGTCCGCCAGCTCGTGGGCGTGTACTATGCGCTCGGCGACACGCGAACGCCGGTCCTCGTCGCTTCACTGGATCTGCTCGTATTCATTGGTGTTGCGCTCGCACTCCGACCGATCCTCGGTCACGTCGGAATTGGCGTCGCAGTGACAGCGTCAGGTATCGTCCAGATGACGCTGCTCTGGGCCTTGCTTCGCCGCAGACTCCCCACGACGTTGTCGGCAGAAATCGCGGGTTCGGCCCTTCGTACTGCGGCGGCGGCTGCCCCGGCTGCACTCACGGCGGCCGTGGTAGCCGAACGAGTTCGAACCTCACTCGTGGACAACGTCTGGACCCGACTCGTTCCTGGCGCGGTCGGATGCCTGGTGTTTGCACTAGTCTTCTTCGCTTTTGCGTGGATGGTTCGCAGCCCGGAGCTCTCGTCGCTGTGGAATGCAGTTCGCCGACGCGGTGCCCGCGCTGGGCGCTGACCGACGGCGTCGGTGCCCGCCACGCCTCTGAACCCACGCGCCCTCCCTGACGTGGACCGCCATCGGGGCTGGCCCATCCGGGCGCTTGGGTTCAGACTGCGCGCTGTGTCCCAACCTCGACCGAGTCTTCCTTACGTGTCAAGTGCCCGGTTTGCCGCGGCGGCTGCTGCCCCCGACCAGTTCCCACCTCCGGTCCGGGTGGAGCTCGCATTTGCGGGACGCTCGAACGTCGGAAAGAGCTCGCTGCTCAACAGTCTGATGGGGCGACGCAGTCTCGCGCGAACCAGCAGCACGCCTGGCTGCACCCGCCAAGTGGCATTCTTCGATATCACCACCCGAGTCGGCGCGGAGCTTACCCTCGTGGATCTGCCAGGCTACGGATATGCCAAGCGCTCCAAGTCCGAGCGGATCCACTGGGGAGAGCTCATCGAAGGCTACCTGCTTGGACGACCGACTCTCTCCGCGGTGGCGGTTCTCGTCGACATCAGACGAGGCATCGAAGCGGAAGAGCTCCAACTGATCGAGCTGCTCCGTGGCCCAGCCCGGGTGAGCCGGCGACCGCTCCAGTGCCTAGTTGTGGCCACCAAGCTCGATAAGATCCCCCGCTCCGCCCAGAAGCTCTCGCTCGATGCGCTTCGCCGCCACGCCGCCCTCCCCGTGGCAGGCTTCTCAACACGCGATGAGGAGTCAGCGGCAGCGCTCTGGCGCCGCTTGACACCGTCGAGTGTCACCGCCGACGACTCCGGCACCACTGAACGGCCCGGCTAGAGCACCGAGCCTACCTACCTGAGCGAACGGGGCGAAGCAGGAACATCGACCCGCCTCTTGCAGTCCGCCGAAAACTCATACGACTGGTTCTGTCGGGTGGTTCGAAGCCGCCAGCGGGGCCCCGCATCGCCGTATGAGTAGTCGATCTGCGCCAGATCGGGTTGGGCACCGGCGTCCCTTGCGAGCCTCCAGAGCTGTGCCATGTCGCAACTGGGCTCGGGCAGGGTCGGGCGTTGGCTCGCAGGGCACCGAGCGTCTTTCTGTCGGATCCCCGCCCGAAGACCGCCCGGTTCGATCCGCACGGTCTGACTGGGGCACACGAGCTGGCCAGCATCGCTTCGTCTCCCCGGTCCGCCACGGACCGCGGGCCGCGGAGCCCCCTCGAACACATATCTGACTCGCCCCTTGTCAGTAACATCAACGGTACCGTCGGTTTTGACGCCCGAAGCAACGATGGATCGAAGACCATTCCACTCAGAAAGCGCACGCGCGTTTCCCAGGAGCCTGATGGGATCCACCTCCCGCGGCCAACCCGGCAACCGCGGAGCCAACTCCTCCGCGGTCGGCGCCCGGCTAGCAATAGCCCGCTGCTTCGCCCAGAAGGAGATTCCCAGCGAGCCAAGGAAGGCCATCGCCACGATGACGAATCCGAGTATTCGGTCCCGCGAGCCGCCGGGCCCGTGCTCCCGGCCACCTTGCTCCACACCTTCGACCATCCCCACCGCGTACACCAGGGTGGCCGCACGCGCAGCCAGAAGCGGGCGCCACGAACCAATTGGCCACCCGGCGCAACGTGTGGCGGTGGACTTCGATGTGGATGATGTCGATTCGGTTTGATGCCCGCACCGACCCGCGCTATGAAGCGGCCGCTCTCATCGGCCGGGTTCCGATCGGTGAACACTCGGGCGCATAACTCAGTGGTAGAGTGCGTTCTTCACACGGACGAAGTCGCAGGTTCAAATCCTGCTGCGCCCACGAAATTCAGCCGGTTCTGAG
>CAYRKE010000027.1:0-53262 GCA_964424695.1 uncultured Polyangiaceae bacterium | reverse complement strand
AGTGAGTCCTTCCGTTCTGCTGCCTGCTCGCCGCCTGTAGGCCTGCGCAGACGCGCGACGACGCTGAAGCGAGTGGCTTGGAGCCCGACGTCGCGCGAGCCTCTGGTTCGGACGGCAGGATTGCCCGCGCAGGCACTGGTGGTGACATATTCCGGTCTTCAACCATTTCGGCGACTCGGGCCTCAGCTACATCGCGACGGTGCGCGAGTGCACCGGAGCGGAGCGTAAATGGGGTATGCGAGCACCGGAAGCGCAGCAAATCGAATCCGGAAGCCGAGATTGGCGGGCGTCCTCTCAGACAAGTTCGCGGCGGAGGTGCTAAGCGGTGAAACCCATGGACGGTAGAGCGGATCTGGCACGCCTTCTTGCGGGACGGAACGAGCCCTCGATTCTGGAGAAGGAAGCTCATTGGGAAGACCTCAGGCGCCGCATTCCCGGGAGTCCCTCGGCAGCGTCCTGGCACGCGGCCCTTCTCGGGGGACTGTTGTCCCTCACTGCTGCCACCGCCGTCTTCGTTCTCGTCGCGAAGCCGGGGGTGCGCCTCGGTGGCCGAGCTGCATCATCGGTAGAGAACGAATTTGCGAGTCGGGGTTCTGTCCACGCGGGAAGCCCGCAAGTACGCCTCTCGTGCGTCGACAGTGCTACGGAGCGGGAGGTGCCGTGTGCGGTTGGGGGAACCTTGGTTTTCGAGTACACCGAGCTGCCGGATTCCGCAAAGTTCCACGCAGCGTTCGCCCGGGCCTCCGACGGTGTGATCCTCTGGTACTTTCCGGGAGCATCCCAGAGAAGTCTCGAGGTCGACCGCGCCTCGGGTGTGCAGAAACGCGCTGTCAGCCTGGGAGCCCCCCACGCGCCGGGCACCTATGACGTGTACAGCGTTTTTTCGAGGGAGCCACTGACACGGGACCAGATCAAAGGGTCACTCGGTCAGAATTGGGCGTCGAACGAGAGCTTGGTGGTTGTGAAGAGGCGTATCGTCTTACGAGAGCACCCATGAAGCACAGCCTCTTGTCGCTACTCCTGTTCGTTTGGTGTCTCTGCGCGACATCTACCTCCTGGGCGAAGCGCACCGTATATGCGATTGCAGTGGGGAACAACCGTCCTCCAGCGGCAGATCCCTCGCTCCGACCTCTGCGTTATGCCGACGACGATGCTGCACGGTCCTACGAGCTCTTCGCTCGATTCGCCGATCGCGCCGAGCTGCTCACGGTGCTCGACAGTGGCACGCAGCGCCGCTATCCCAAGCTTGCCTCAAAGGCGCGTCCCCCATCGCTGGCTGAGCTCCGCCGGATCCTCGAGGAATATCGTGGACGGATGACAGCAGACGTCGAGCGAGGTGACACCCCGGCGCTCTATCTGAGTTTCAGCGGCCATGGGGCGCTCGAAGTGAACGGTGAGTACGCGCTCTCCTTCATCGACGGCGGTCTGACCCAGCAGATCCTCTATGACGATGTGCTAGCGCAGCTCGAGGGGTTTTCGGTGCATCTGCTCGTCGACGCCTGCCACGCTGCGGGCGTTGTCGGGGTCAAGGGGGCGTTCGACCGAGAGCTCGATGCCAAAGCCATTGAGCTCACCGAATCGACACGGAGCAGCTTGCTCGAACATCGAACACTTGGGCGCTTCCCCTACGTCGGAGCAATCGTGGCCACGAGTGACACGGAGGAGTCCCACGAATGGTCGCGCATCGAGTCCGGCGTCTTCACCCACGAGGTCCTGTCGGGGTTGTCCGGTGCCGCCGACGTCAATCGCGACTACCGGATCGAATACAGCGAACTTCAGGCGTTCGTGTCCGCGGCCAACCAGGGGCTACCAGCTGGAGCCGCAAAACCGACGGTGATCGCCGTCCCTCCCGCGGCCAATCAGCGAGAACCGTTGCTCGATCTTCTCGAGCTTCGTGAATCGCTTCTTCTCGCGGGCGTCGGCCCAAGCCTGGGGCACTTCTACGTGGAGAGTGCGAGCGGGCAGCGTCTGCTCGACGCCAATCTCGAACCCTCACAGTTCATGATGCTCGCCCTGCCGCGCAACGTCGGGAGACTCTACATTCGAAGTGGGAGTCGCGAGGCAGCGATCCCGTCTCGGGGACAGGTGCGGCTTGCCCAGCTGAAGTTTTCTGCCAGAAGCGAGGTGGCGCGAGGCAGCGTGCAGGGGGCGCTGCAGCATGGGCTCTTCGCGAGCTCGTACGGTGCGGGGTACTATCGAGGCTACGTCGACAGCCAGTCCCTGGTGCCTGTGGTGTTCGGGCCGCCCCGGGCACTGCCAGAGCCATCGACCCTCGAACTGGATACTTCCCCGATCAGGACGGAGCCGATGACTGCTCCAACCCCAGCCACGCCCATCGACAGACCCAACCGAGCTTCGTCCGGGTCTGTGTGGGGCGCGCGAGGCCTCGCCATCGGTGCCGGAGTGGCCTTCGCGACGTCGGCCGTTCTGGGCTATTTGGCCTTGGACAGGCGGCGTTCCTTCGAACGAACCGACAAGCAGCGCCAGGCCCACGAACTCGCTGAAGAGTACGAAAACTATGGCACCGCCAGCCTGATATCCGCCGCGGTGGGTTTGGGGGCTGGGATCGGAGCCGTCTATCTCTGGCCCAATACGCAACTCAGTCCAGCGGCCACTGGCAGCCACGCCGGATTGGGGGTTCTGCTACGGAGCAAGTTCTAGTGAGGCACTCTACCTTGTTCGAGCTTTCCCATCGTTCCGGCCCACCTGGGCATGCCTGCTTGCTCCTGTCCTCTCAGTGCCCATGACCCTTTTCGAACAACAGCCCGAGTTGCTCGCGCGGTTCCGCGCCGGAGACCGACAAGTATTCGAGGCTGTCTATCGGCGATATTTCAACGACGTGTTTCGGCTCTTGAGTCGTGGTTTCACGAGCGGGACGCCTCCCTGCACAGTGCCTCCCTTGAGCGAGGAGCAGGCCCTCGAACATCTGCAAGAGGTCTTTCTTCGGGCCTTTGATGAGCGCGCGAGAATAGGGTACGACGGCCTGCGCCGCTATCTCCCGTACCTCCTGCGAATCGCCAAGAACTACCGCATCGACGTGGGACGGCGCGAACGACGACTCGTGAGTGAGGGGACTGAAGCGAGCGGCACGGGGCTGGTTGACATCGACCGTCTCATCGACGAAGCCGCCCCAGTGAGCGCGCCGCGTTATGAGGAAATCCTGCACTTCGAGCAGCGTCTGCGCGAGACGCGACTCTTTCTGGCGTCACTTTCGGAGGTGGAGCGCCGGTTCGTGAGCCTGCGCTTCGACGAGGAGCTGCCCCAGGCTATGGTGGCGACCACCATGGGGATCTCGCGGCGCAAGGTGCGGGCTCTCGAAGCTCAGATCCAGCGGCAGCTCCAGCGGCACTTGTCGGCCTGTGGGCTCGCCGCCTAGCACCCTTGTCGGAATCCGATGCCGAAGGAGGAAGCATGACCCCCGCAGCCACCAGGAAAGCCAAGGTTCTCGGCAGATTCGTTCTCTTGACGGCGGTGCTCCCGCTGCCGACGTGTCATCTCGACGCCAGCGGCAAGGTCGCATGCGACACCGAGGCGGACTGTATGGAGGGCAACACTTGCGAGAACGGAGTGTGCACGAAGGCGGGTGCGGAGGATGAGGAGGCTGACGCCCCGCTCCGCGCCCCGTCAGCGCTCGATGGGGTCTTCGTCGGTCAAGACTACGAGCTCAGCTGGGAAGATAATTCGGTGGATGAAACGGGGTTCGAAGTGGAGCAGCAGAGGCTGGAAATGGGCCTGGAGTTCTCCAGGATTGGCGAGACTGCGGCCAACGAAACACGGTTCTCTGTGCAGTTTTCCGCGGAAGGAGCCTACGTCTTCCGCGTTCGAGCCGTGAAAGGCGAGGAGCGTTCCGCCTACTGCGAGAGCGATATGGTCAGCGTGTTCTCCGGGCAAACGGTTTCTGTCGACATGTCCAAGCTTCCAACCGAGCCCCTCTGCACGTACCAGCGGGACTTGGAGGGCGTCTTGCTCAGTTGGGAGCCTGTGGACTTCAAGGAACAAGCCCTGGAAGGCTGCGGCTACCACGTCTATCGACGCCGGAGCGAGGTACTCGAGTGGAGCCTGCTCTCGATGGAACCCGCGAAGGCCACGTCATACAGGGACCTGCGCGCAGTGGGCGATCTCCGTTCTAACGAGTATGCGGTTGCCGCATACAACGGCTATGGGGAGTCTACATATTGGACCTACTCGGAGTAGTCCAGCAAGCGAGGCGCCCCGCATCGCCAGCATTGTTCCGGACTGACCAACAGGTCAAGACGTTTCCGGGAGTGTCCCGAGCCGTGAGCGAGCAGAATCGTTGGCGTAGTGACAACACCGACCGCGCCCCGACACAACCGCTACCCAGACAAAGAATCGTCACGTCAGCGCGGCGGTGCGCGGGTTAACGCACGCAACCAACGGAGTATCAACGAGGTCCACATGGCATTGACATACCGAATCTCGCTAGCAGCAGTCGTCGCTGCCGCTTGCGCGCTTGGCTGTGGCGACGACGGAGGCGGAGCCGGGTACTCTGGGGGTGCTGGGGCCAGTGGGGCACCTGAAGGGGATTCTTCGGGCACCGGTGCGGTGCACAGCGGGAGCGGCGGCGCTACCGACGAAGACGGGGGGAGCCCCGACTCAGTGGGCGGGGCACGCGGGGAAACCGGCAGCGTACCCGGCGAAACCGGGGGCAGTGCGACCGATGGAGGTGCCAGCACTAGCTCCGGTGGCGGATTGAATGGGGAGACTGGCGGATCACACGCTGCAACGGGCGGGGCCGCGAGCGAAGGAGGGGCAGGCTCGGGTTCGACTGCCGGCTTGCCCAGTGCGACTGGAGGTTCCCAGAATCACACCGGTGGCTCATCGAGCAGTCCAAGCGGTGGCGCGAGCAGTGATGGCGGCGCGGGCGGGGCCTCGGTTTCTGGGGCGTCCGGCGCAGCCGGCGGGGAATCTGCCAACGGGGGAGCAGGTGGTGGCGGTACCGCTGTGCCCGGAGGAGCCGCGGGAGCCGAGTTCGCTGGAGCTGCGGGCCACGACGCCGCGACTGTCGAGCCCAGCCTTTACGTGGGGGTTCGTTCCTCCGAGTACGGTCCGGTAGGGGATTTCCCCAGCGCTGAGCGCTGGGAAGAGATGGCCAGCAGCTACGCAGCACGGATGCCCGACGCTGCCCCGGCCCTGGTCTGGATCGTGGGAACGATTGGAGAGAACGGAGACTGCAACCTCGAGTTCCCCTCACCCGGTGGTGACCACGCTCGCATCGGGTTTCAGGACGAGGACAAGCACGAGGCTTTTCTGAACCATTTCGACAGCAGTGGGGTGAGCGTCTGGCTGCAGATCGAGCCAGGAGATGCCGCAGTCTCGACGCTCATTGATGTGGTCCTCGGGCAATACGGCCACCATCCCAGTGTGAAGGGTTTTGGCGTCGATGTGGAGTGGTACCAGGATTCGCAGTATCCAGGGGAGGGAAAGGCCGTTACCGATGAGGAAGCCTCCGCGTGGGTGCAGCAGGTTCGAGGCTACGATCCCCACTATACCCTGTTCCTCAAGCACTGGTCTCAAGACCAGATGCCGCCCACCGAGCGCGATGGGCTCTTCTTCGTCGACGACAGCCAGGGCGTCGAAATGAACGAGCTCGTCGCCGAGTTCGCGGATTGGGGAGAGCAGTTCGCGCCGGCTCCCGTGGGCTTTCAGTATGGCTACGAAGCGGATCGGAGCTGGTGGTCATCGCTGGATGACCCGCCCAGGGATTTGGGCCAGGCAATCCTGGACGCGGTGCCGAACACCTATGGGCTGTTCTGGGTCGATTTCACGATGGATCAGGTCTTCTGACGGCAGGCTCGAGGGAAGGTCGCGTCGGCTGCGTCTATCTCTGCCGCCAGTGGCAGCAGGCATGCCCCATCGACTGGACCCAGGCGGCGAGGCGCGAAGCAACTTGAGAATCCGCCCCAATGCTCGCCAGAACGAACGGACGTCCTTCACGGTTCACTCAACGAGGGTCCGCCCGCGCGGCGGAGGGGCTTCTCCTTTTGGCACTGCTCGCGGAGGGGTGCCGCTGCTCTTCAGATGGTCCGCGCCGCGCAGCATCTGGAGATGTATCGCAAGCCGCAGCGTCCGGCTCTGCCGGGGTTGATCCGAGTACTGGCCTCCGCTTGGCTGCCGAATCTTCGACACGGCGCTCACAGCGGAATAGGTTCACTAGAACCTCGCCCGGCCCCCACACGAGTCGTTTTGCCACTCCCCGCTCAAGCCATCGTGGCGGGCGAGTGGCACAGCTGCGCGCTTCTCTCCAATCAGTCGCTGCGCTGCTGGGGGCACTTCCTCTACGGCCAGATTGGTACGGGTCAACTCCCGTCTTGGGGCGACGGCGTTCCGGCGAGCGAATCCCCTCCGTCCCGATATGCCTCACCCCAGCACGTGGCGCTCGCAGTGCCAACCCGGAAACTGGTCGCGGCAGATTCCTTCACTTGCGCTCTCGGCATCGACGGTCGGCTGCGTTGCTGTGGTGGTGGGCTCGTAGCGCGGCACCTCGTCGGAACTCCGGACACCATAGCTGTTCCCACCCCCACCGTGGTGAGCCACCCTATCCTTCTGAAGGACGTCGCGGCCGATAGCGACTCGCTGTGCGTGCTGGATGAGAAAGAACGAACGCTGTGTTGGGGGGCACTGCTTGCGAGACGGGAGAACGCTGATCACGCCCCCTACGAAGTCCGCTGGGATGGTCCGGAGATGCAGATCTGGCCGAGCCAGGCCACGGAGGGTTGCCCCAGCTTCCGCTAGGAGTCCAGCCTCCCCAGCGGCGACCGAGGTAGCCGCTGGGGCGGCTTCTGCGGCAGGCCGACTCTCAGAGGACTCAAGCCGCTTCGGCCAGTGTCTGAGCAGGGTGCGTCGCTCTTCGGTCCGGACGCAGCAGCGATGGAGGCGAGTCCCCTGTTCGAGCAGTCCACGGACTCTCGTGGGTTGCCGTTCCTGTGCCTCGCGGATAACATCCGGCGCAAGGTGGCGAGTCTCCAGGGGATCCAGAGAGTCAATTTCGGACGGCCCGTGCTGATGAGGGCGCGCGTCGGTGGTTTGGTTCTCTGCTGCGCAGTGAGTCTCGCATGCGCCGGAGGTTCCGGGCGGTTCCCAACGTCTGTGCAGCAATCGACGTCGAAGGTTGCTCCTGCCGCTCCGGGTTCACAGGTGCGAGTTGCGGCTGCGCCCGTCAATCCGGCCCTCGGGAGCGCTGGGGCTCCCGGGGTACCGGCATCCGACAGAATCGAATCCAAGGTCGAGGCTGCTTCGGCGGACTCGGCTGACCACGGTCCCATCGCGCCCACTACGGCCGCCCACCACGAGGGTGCGCCTACGGCGTGTTCCGAGGGCATGGTGCGCGTGACTCACGAATTCTGTCCGGATCTCGAGCGGACCTGTCTCAAGAAGGAGTACGAGCGGTCGAATCATCTCGAGATCTGTCACGAGTTTCGGAGCGGTTCTGAACGGTGCCTGAGTGAGCGCGTGAGGCTCGATTTCTGCATCGACCGCTACGAGTTTCCGAATCAGGAGGGCGGTCACCCTCCGGTCATGGTGGATTTTCACGACGCCCGGGCGCGCTGCGCTGCGCTGGGCAAGCGCCTCTGCTACGAACGCGAGTGGACCGCGGCATGTGAGGGGCCCGAGGAGAGCCCCTTTCCCTATGGCTGGACCCGATCGAGTCAGATGTGCAACATCGACAATCGGTGGATTGAGCCGAGCCTTGACGCCATCTACTCCAAGAACGCCAGCATCCGTGATCGCGAGCTCGCGCGACTCGACCAGAGCGTTCCGAGCGGCTCCCAGGCTGGCTGCAGGAGTGGGTTCGGAGTCCACGATCTTACCGGGAACTTCGATGAGTGGACCCTTGCCGACCGGCTGCGTCCACATGCGAAGAGCAAAGGGGCGGCCCTCAAGGGGGGAGCTTGGGGGCACGTCCGCAATGCGTGCCGCCCCGTTACCACCAGCCACGCCCCCGAGTTTCGCTACTACTTCGTGAGCTTCCGCTGCTGCGGGGACGTTCGCATAGAGCAGTAGGAGAGACTAGGGGGCTCCACTGAGCCGCGAGCTGATCTGGGCAATGGCGTTGCGGTAGGCGGCCGCCTCCGCCGCGCAAGGGGCTGGGCATGGCTGGTTCTTCCACTTCCCGCAGCCTCGTTTGCGCACCTGCGTGAGCGGCTGCAGGATGGTCACGCTGCGTTCGTCGCCCAGTGCAGCCGCGCGATCCAGCAGCGGAAGCCGTCCGGCGCAGGAGTTGGCTCTGCGTAGGTCATACGCGATCTTCAGCGCAGGTGACATGCGAGCTTGAAGGTCCTGGCGCAACAGCATTTTCTGAACCTTCTCGGTCAGGCTGGCCCGGGTCAGCATGAGTTCATAGAGGAGGTCCATCCCTGCCGTCCCCATGTCCTTCGTCATGAGTTCGAAGGCCAGCTCTGAGGAGCGCCCCGCGGTCTGAGCGGCCTTGCCAACGAGGAGCCGCATCGTGGTGTCTCGGGCCTGCTCGGGGGCTGCCGCAAAGAGCCGGCGGGTGACGACCATGGCATCCGCGAGGCCAGTAGCGCGACTGGCAAACGCGATCACGAGTGGTCGCAGGACCTCCGGCGCGTCCGGGTATTGCTCTGAGAGAGGCAGGAGCTTCTTCTCGCCGCCCCGAATCGCGGCGGCCAGCTCCTCGTCACTCGGGCGCGGAGTGGTGGACGCGGCACGCGCAGTCCCGTCGCTCGACGGCGCTGGAGGTTTGGCTGCACTTGGACTACTGGATCGGGCGGTGGTGTCCACTCGCGAGGGGACGCTGCTGGAAGAGGCGCCCGAGGACGAGACCTGGGCCGGGGTGACCGGCACTTCCGGGGTCCCGATGAGGGGATTCGTGGAACCCGCGCGCCAGAGGAGGCCCCCGTAGACGATGCCGAGCCCGATCATGAGCCCACCTGTCGTGAGGACAGGGCCTGCGATGAAGCCTCGCCACCGCAGAGCCAAGCTTGGCGCGAGCAGGCGCTCCCGCAACACCGTTGCGCCGGCTGCGAGTAACGCGACCGTCGGAAACACCAGGTCCCACCCTGCCCAGGCGATTCCACTCGGATGGCCTAGGAGGGGAACACTGGCGAAGCGCGCCAACACCACATCGCCGAAGCGGACGAACAGAGTCACGCTCCCGTAGCCCAGGAGGCCAACGAGGATCGGCGCTCGGATACTCTGCAGCGCGGCAAGCACCCGGGCGGTGTTGTTCCACACCTCGCGCCGCATCCTTCGCACCAGAATGATCGCTGGCGTCAACGTCGTGCCCACCGCAGCCACGAGGAGGAGAGCAAGCTCGCCAACGGTGAAGCTCAACCAACCGGTGAGCACTCCCACGCCGACCAGGGCCATGGCCAGGATCGCCGCGAGTAGTACCACGGTCAGCAGCAGCACCAGCACGAGGCGCGGCCGCGCCGAACTCACCTCGAGCGCTTCGGCATCGAGCGATACACGCGATGCTTGCGTCGATAGGGCAACGCCAGCTCCCGGTGTCGTGAACGGTTCCAGCGCTAGCTTGAGGGTAGTGACATCCGGATAGCGGTCAGATGGCTGCTTGGCCATCGCCGTTTGGACGACGAGCTCGAGGCGCTCGGAAATGCTCGGATCGATGGACCGTGGTCGCGGTGGGTCTCGGGCCATGACCGCGAGGATCGTCATCGACGGCGTCTCCTCAGCAAACGGCAGCCTGCCCGTCAGCAGAGTGTAGAGGATGGCTCCCACGCCATAGATATCGGTTCGGGTGTCGGTGCGCTCGCCTCGGGCCTGCTCGGGGGCCATGAACGACGGGGTTCCCATGACGACCCCGGTGCGGGTCAGTGTGTTGCCCGTGACATCCTGGAAACGCGAGAGGCCGAAATCCAGCACCTTGGCGAGCGGTCTTGTCGGAACCCCTTGGGAGAAATCCCCCACCAGGAAGATATTCTGAGGTTTTAGATCCCGGTGGATCACGCCCTGGGCGTGAGCAGCCTCGAGTGCCTCACAAATCTGAACGCAGATGTTTACGGCAGTCACGTGGTTTAGCGTGCCCACCTGCTCGAGGTAGTCTGCTAGTTCGACGCCCTGCAGGTACTCGCACGCAAGATACGGCAGCCCAGTCGGCGTACGAGCAACGTCGTAGACGCCCACGACGTTGGGGTGGGAGATGCAGGCAGCAGCCTCGGCCTCGCGTTGAAAGCGCTGCAGTACCTCGGTATTGCCGGCCATTTCTGCCCGGAGGACCTTGATCGCGTACTGCTTCTGAGCGATGCGCGTATGGTGTGCCTGATAGACGCGCCCCATGCCGCCTTCGCCGAGAAGTCTCTCGACCACGTAGTCTTCATTCAGTGTCGTGCCGATCAGCGGATCTTTCTCGGAGTCGGCTGGCGGACGCTCGGTCCACGCTCGGGCAGATGCAAGCCATTTCTCGGGCTCGCGAACATCCGCAGAGGTCGCGTCCGGCTGCGGCGTCGGAATCGTCGTTGGCTGGAGGTCCTTTGGCTTCAGCATCGGAGGAGTGGGGGGTCGGGCATGTGCCCCGTGCACGGAACGCGACGAGCCGAGAGCCTAGCAGATCGCAGAGCGCGGTGATACGACCACCCAACCTCCCACCTTGCCCTTCACGCTGGGCCTTGGCCAGCATCCGAGCCGGATTGACCGCCGATCCCGTCACGCCGTGTCACGAGTTCGACGCGACTGGCTGCCCGTTGCTGCGGCGTCGGAGCTCGGCCGCACACACGGCGACCCCGTCTCGGGGATGGTACGAGGTGCGCTAGTCCACGCCTAGCGTCTGTGAATGAACATCGCTCTTTCGGGGACCATCACGGGTCGGGCCGGTCACGAAGCGAGCAAGTCGGGCGGACCGAATCCAGGTGGACGGGGCGGCCTGGCGCGGGCGTTCGCGCTCTCGGGCTTCGAACAGTTCTTGGGGCGCCCGCTGGTTGGCCCGACCACTCAGGTGGTCGTCATGGAGAGGTTGGCGGTTCTCGACTGCAGGCGTGGAACGGTGTTCCTCATCGGGGGGAGCGTTGGTCTTGCTCTCGATCGTGGTGCACGCCGTAGTGCGATGCGTGAGCACCGGAAGCACAGCGAAACGAAGCCGGAAGCCGAGATCGGCGGGCGTCCTCTCAGACAGTCTCCGGCAGCAGTGCTACGCGGGCGGCAGCATCCCGGGTGTCGTCGACCTCGCCACGGTTCCCGAGAACGTTCTTGCCCACGCGGCAGCTGCTTGCGTTGACGTGACCGATCCGGATCTCTTCCGGGGCTGTGTCGTCGACGTGTCTTGCGGTGGGCTCGCACCCGACGCCGAGGCTGTGCGGTTCATCGGCGACCCCGATTCGGCAGTCGTCGTCGCCCGGGACGAACCGACGACCGTCGAGATCTGTTGCCTGACACGCCAAGACGTTTTGCCTCTCGAGGATAGGACCGCGGACTGCCTGGCGAGCTGTGCTGCGACGGGCACGGTAGCCCTGTGGGCAACGGGCCGCGAGGCGGGGTGGAGCCGTCGGGATTCAGCTTGCCAGCGGCCCTCGGGCGCGTATAGCTTGCACTCGAATGTCGAAAGGTTCGCCGAGCCCTGAGAAACAGGGCGACCGTCTGGTCGCGCGAAACCGCCGTGCGCAATTCGACTATGAGCTCGGGGAGGCTTTCGAGGCTGGCCTGGTGCTCATCGGGAGTGAGGTGCGCTCGATGCGTGCCAACACGGCGGGGCTGAGCGATGCCTGGGTAGACATCGACGAACGAGGCGAGGCATGGGTCAAGGGCATGCGTATTCCGGAGCTGAAGCATGCCGCCTTCAGCCACTCGGAGAAGCGCACCCGCAAGTTGCTCCTTCATGCCGAGGAGCTCGCCAAGATGAAGGCCGCCTCCGAGCGTGAGGGGATGACGCTCGTTGCGACCAAGTGCTACTTCAAGAACAACAAGGCCAAGCTCGAGGTCTGTTTGGCTCGAGGTCGCAAGCAGCATGATAAACGCCAGGTTCTCAAGGAGCGCGAGGCCACTCGCGAGGCTCAGGCGGCGATGCGACGAGTGAGAAGGGGATGAAGGTATTCGTGCTGCCCGACGGGCGTACGGCGACCATGGAGCGCCATACTGGCGAACTCGTCACTCTGTGCTCCGAAGCTTCGTCACCACCGGGGTCGACACTCAAGCTTCGGAGCGAGGGCGTGGTGCAACCCTACGAGGTCAAGGTACGGACGTGTCGCCGAAACGACACGGGCGGTCGGTTCATCATCGAGGGGCGCTGGGTGAATCTCTCGCGTGTTCAGCGAGACGCGCTCGGGGCGGGGTCTTAGCCCTTCCCATCAGTGTCGTGGTCCAGTCGACACCCCGATGCTCGCTCCGAGCCAGAGCCCACCGAGCGCGTGGTTCGAGCCGTCTGCGGCTCGGAAGGGCACATCGCGAAGGGTCCAACCTACCGAGGGCGAAAGCTCGAGCCAGAGTCCATCATTCAGTCTGCCGGCTATTCGGGGAGCGAGTTCGGTCCGGACTGACCAGGTCATGTCCTGCTCGGGCACCCCACTGAGCTCGGTCATGCCTCGCCCAATCACCGAGGCGAACCCCACGGGGAGCGACAGTCCGAGACGCCAGGTAGGGGTTAGGGAGAAGTCATGGCCAGGGACGACGGCCACTTCGATCCATCGGAGGTGTGGGTCGCCAGGCGCAGCGCGATAACGCCCCTGAAGCACCTCGAGCTGTAGGCCCAGGGAGACTCCACTCTGCCACCCGACGGTTGGGCGAAGCTCGGCGCCGACGAGCCAGGAGTCGCCGGGTCCGGTGGTATAAGCTCCGAGCCCCGAATCGAGACGCAGTCGGGGACTGGCTCTGGCAACTCGGGCTGCGTCCTTGGCGACGAGACATCGTTGTTCGGCCGCCGCTTCGCGAGTCTTGCGAGCCTTGACCTGTTGGGGGGCGCGTCGGGCGAGCTCAACCGCAGCCAGAGCGATGCGCCGGGAAAGCAGCCGCGAGCGTCCGACGGAAATCGAGATCGAGCGCCTGCCGAGGAGCTCTCCCCGGTCCCAAAGCTCGATCGCCAGGGTCTCATCATTCCCGCCAAGGACCCTGAAGAACAACGGCAAGGATTGCGACTGGAGCGCGGTGCTGTTGGGTATGAGGTCGTCGAGCTCGATCTCCAGCATTCGTCGCGTGAAACGCACATCGACGACCCGCTCCGCCTCTGGACTGATTTCTACGATGACCTCCGGAGCGGCCTCAACTCGTCCACCAATCAGCAGGAGGAGCCCCGCAATCAGGCTAGTTAGCGCTTCCCGGAGCGGGCGTTGGCTCGGGTTCCGGCCCTGCCTCGGCTCCGGCGGGTGCAGGTTCGGCTTCACCCTCGCTGTTCTGATCAGCGGGCGGATTGGCGAGCACTTGCATCTCTTCGATGTGTCGCCCGCTGCTAAACTCCTGAACATACTGCCTGGCCATCTGGCGCGCCCGCACGAGATCGCCCTGTTCTCGGACTATCTCGACTTGGCGCGCCAGCGCATCTTCCGCGAAGTCGCCTTGGGGAGACAAGGACCGATACGCAGCATAGGCTTGGGCCGCTCCCACGCGGTCTCCGGACGACTCCAGCATGTTGGCCAACGACCAGGCCGCCACGGGTGCATTGGGATCGTTTGGGTGCTGGTCCACGACCCGTCGCAGAGCCTCCAGCGCATTGGCCCTATGGCCTGTGGCTCGGGCGATGTCGTGAAGCGTCATGAGCTGATCCGGACTCGCCGTCGACATGGCGGCCTGAAAGCCCCCTTGACGCTCCAACGCAGTGCTGGCCGCATCGTAGTCGAGCTGCGTGGCCAGGGTTTGCCAAGCCGGTGTCGGAGCGGCCTCCTCGAGAGCAGGAGCGAGGACGCCCGCTGGTGGCTCTATCGCGACGACCGGCGCGCTGACAGCAGGCGCACTGGGAGGCACTGACCGCCGAAGCGACTCCGGCTTCTTGGCCTGTTTCGGCGGGGGCTGCACCTCCGCTGGTTTCTCTTTGGGTTCCGACTCCGGCTCTGCCGCTGGGGTGGGAAGCTCGGTTCGGTGTCGTTCCGGCTGAACGGCAGGCGTCGGCGCTGGGGCTCCCAGCTCGAGACCGACGACGATTCCCCCTCCAAACAACGCAACCGCCGCGGCGGGCGCCCACCACATGAGTGACGAAGGCTCGCGACGAGCCATCCCGACTTCAGGCGAGAGTCTTCTCCAGACCCGGTCCACGACCTCTTGGCTAGCGTGGTCTCGCAGAGCTGCTTGGGGGATTTCGGGTAGCGTGCGCCGCTCCGTCATGGCTGGTCCTCGGTGAACGGAGCAACGAAGTGTTTCTCCAAGAATTTCTGGGCACGACCGATTCGGCGTTTGGCGGTGGCGAGGGAGCAATCGCTCATCTGCGCCACCTCATCGAGCGACTGCCGCTCGATGACTCTAAGTGTCCACGCGATTCGATCGTCGGTTGGTAAGGTTTGGAGCAGGGCGTAGACTTGCGCGAGCTCCGCGCGGCATTCTGGCCCGGCTTGCTCGGAGGCGATTGCATCGAGCTCGACGCTATCCCCGTGATGCACGCCAAGCCGACCCAGAAGGCGGCGACGGCGGAGGCGCCCCCGGACGAGCATTACGACGATGGAGCCGAGCCAGCCACGGAATGCCGAAGCATCGCGAAGCTCGGCGATTCGATCATGCGCTTTCAGGAAGGCATCGTGCAGGATGTCTTCCACATCGGCCCCGTTGCCCTGGACTCGAAACGCCAGATTGATGACGAACGGCGCGTGTCGACGATAGAGCTTCTCAAATGCTCCTGCCTGTCGCGCCTGGAGTTGGGCCACGAGCTCGGCGTCCGAGGGTTCCTTGGCTGCCATGCCCGACGCAGTCCGCGACCCGACCGACTCGTCATCGGACACGAGACGCAGCTGGGGCATGGGGCGCGTCGCAGACGAAACCACGGAGACTAGATGCAGGGTGAACCGGTTTTGGCTCATGGGCTACGCCACTCGTCGTGCAGTTTCTGCTGCACCGGCGAGTGCCGAGGCCTTGAGACGCGGAGCCGAACCGACGGCAACTGGAGACTAAGTGTTCGTAATTCAAGTGCTTTGAGTGCTTCTTGGCGGCCGGGCTCGTTTTTCCTTGAGCCAATCAGTGCACCTGATGCATCTAGCTGGGGTTCGCCGAGCCCGGTGTTGGGCCGGCGCAGTAGGAGGATCCCCATGTCGATGCGTAATCTTCTCGCTCTGGTTCCCGTTGCTCTTCTCGCCGTTGCTTGTGGCGGTTCCACCCCCGAGGCCGAGTCTCCCGAAGCTGCTGCTGCCCCCGAGGAAGCTCCTGCGGCTGAGGAAGCTCCCGCGGCTGAGGAAGGCGCTGCTGAGGAAGGCGCTGCTGAGGAAGCTGCTCCGGCTGAGGAAGCTGCTCCCGCTGCCGAAGAGAAGCCCGCGGAGTAATCTGGTTATAACCAGCGCGCGACGGCTGGGGTTCACTGTTTACGGGAGCCTCAGCCGTTGGCTTTTTGTCTCAGTTCCGGACTTGTTTGCCGCGCAAGCTGACGACTGTCCCCCGCCGCAGCGCGGACACGTTATCAGCCTAGGCCGACTCTGGTATCTCGATCACGAGTCGAGTCCGGCCGATGAGGAGCTCGTCTCCCCTCGATAGCTCCTGTTCGCCGCGGATGCGAACGAACACTCCGGTTCGGGACCCAATATCGGTGAGCATCACTGTTCCGGCGGCCTCTTCGATGAGGCAGTGTTGCTCGCTGACCAGGGGATCATCGGGGAAAAGCAGATCTCCGATGGCAGAGCCGATCTGCAGGGTATTTCCACGCGCGACGACGCAAGCACCCGGTGCGCCTCGCTCCAGCACCTGGATGACCCGAAACGCCGATGGCCATTTGGGGGACGAGTAGAAGTACGTTGGATCGGGGTCTGGCCCATCATCGGCCACCGGATTGGCGTCAAGACGGAGAAGCTGATCCCCGACGATGAACTCATCGCCAAACGCCAGTTCCACCGCGGTCCGAATCCGCAGGAAGACGCCGTTTCCCCGATCGAGGTCTTCGAGCCACAGGTGACCGTCCTTGAAGGACAGCTGGGCTTCCTCCGGGTGACAGAAGGGTTCGCCCTGCATCGACACGGCTCCCGAGGTCCCGATGATCGCCGTGCTCCCGGGAGGATCATAGCGCTCGGGTCCTCCTGCCAAGCTGCGCAGAACGATCAGGCTGAAGAGGTGCTGCTCTGCAACGGGGACACCGGGCCTCACGGAGGGGGGCGCTGTTGCATCCGCAGTGCTCTGACGCGCCTCCACCCGCTGCTGTCGTTGCCGCGCGAGTTGCTGCATGTCGACCGCTGGAGGGCTCGTCAAGAGCTCGACTCCACCAATCTCCTGTCCGGCTAGGATCCGCTCGAAGCGGCCCTCCCGGAGCATCAGCACCATCTCCAAGTGCTGGCTCTTCATCAGCGCGCGCACGAATTCGCCGACGTCGGGCCGCGCCACGTGCTCTGCATATGAGCGTTTGTGGCTCTTGATGACCCGTCCACCATCGGCGAATAGATGAGTAATGATGTGGGGTTGGTCGAGCCCCGAGTCCTCCGTCTGGACGTGAAAGACCCGGTCCTCGAAGCGCACGTTGTTGTTGAAGCCCATCTGTGCGCGGCGGAAGGTTGGGCGGTGCATCTCCGCCTCCAGCCGGCTGAGCTCCACTCGGTCGAACCTACTGCTCGCCTCATCGAGGACGCGGTGGTCTCCTTCGACCCCTTCCATGCGTTCAAAAGCACACTGCGCCACGTCCGCACTCGGATCGATTCGCAGCGCTTCTGCGAGAAGCTCCTGCCCTTCCTTGTCGTTCGGGCCGGCCGCAGCCCACGCACTGAGAAGCGCCACGGCGTCGTCAGGCTTGCCTTTACCCACCAACCACTTGGCGACCTGCACCGCGGCAGCGCGGGCCTGTGACACGCTCTCCGACATCGCTCCAATGATTGACTTTGGCTCCGCGTAGAAGCAAGGGGGAACCCCCGTCGGGGCCACTTTCCGCGACCCTCTGCTGTCTTGGGCGACAGAGTCCGAGACCGTCGTCCGGCACACGAGCCCGCGCACTCGGGACCGCTGTGGTGCAAGCTCGGCAATCCGGGGGTAGGGAGACGCGCGTGAGCACCCAGGGCTGCGGGGTCGGCCTCCCCTGAGCAGGGACCGCCGGCGAACCGAGCCCAGCGCGCGCAGAGGGTTCCGACGCCCCGGCGGTGGCTGCTCCTTGGACCTACAGTTGCCCACTGGGCCGGTGGCCCAACACATCCATCGCTTACTCCTTGCCTCGGGCGTAGCTACTGTTCTCAAGCAAAATCACATTGGTGCGAGAGCGGCTTTCTCCGGCGTTCGTCACGTAGACGGCAGGCTTGTCGACCACGGGGCAGGCCTTCTCGCATGCGCCGCACCCGATGCAAAGCGACGGGTCGATGTGCGGGCGCTGTACCTTCACGCTGAGCATCTTCGCGTGGACCCCGGAAGCGTCGTACTTGTCATCACGCTTCGGGATCTCGACTTCCTCAGCCCAGATGGCCTTCGGGGACGTGGGGCAGAACTCCTCGCAGACGATGCAGGGGGTTGCCATGGCCCACGGCAGGCACCGTCCCTGATCGTACATAGCCGTGCCGATTCGAATGGGCTTCCGACCAATGCCCATCTTCATCTTCTCGTCGATCTTCTGGATGGCACCCGTGGGGCACACGTCTCCGCACAGGACACAGGAATACTCACAATACCCAATTCTTGGTATGAGGATGGGGGTCCAGAGACCTTCCGGGCCTGCCTCGAAGAGGGCGGGATGTAGCGCATTGTTGGGGCAAACCTTCATGCACGCCCCACAGCGAATACAGCGCTCGAGAAACTCCCTTTCCTCGACCGAACCCGGAGGACGGATCACCTTCTCACTGTATGCCTTGTCGGGCCAGTTCCCGATGCGCAACCCTGGGACGGCTACGGCTCCGGCTGCGGTAGACGCAAGCACCGTGCGTCGGGTGAGATCCGGCTTCACCTGCTCGCTCACGAGGCTCGGCAAGAACTGGAACTTGATCACATCTTCTGGACATGCAGCCTCGCAATTGAGGCACATGTGGCATTCGTCCTTGCGGTGTTTGACTCCGCCCTGTGGGCTGTCCGCGCCCTGACAGTGAACGAGGCACAGGTTGCACTCGGTGCACCGGGCATGGTTCTTCGTCATGCCGAAAAGCGAGAAGCGTGAGACGAACCCGAGCAACGCTCCCAGGGGGCACAACGCCCGGCACCAGAACCGTGGAATGACCCGGTTCATGAAGAGCACGGCTATCAGGAGCACGACGATGAGCCATGCCTGATTGAAGTAGGCTTGGTCCGCCGTCCAGAGCGAGCGGGCGAGGAGATCCTGAAGCGAGTCGCTGGATGACTGGAGCGGGCGCCAGTTCGTATCGGCAAGCGCCCCGCTCGTGCGCATCCCCACGTACTGAAGGGCGGGCAGGAATCCGAGCCCGATTGCGCGAACCGCAAAACAGATCGGGTCGAATAACCCGCCGATCACGCTGCCTGTCAAGGCCGCGCCCAGGAACGCGCACAGGAGGTAGTATTTGCCTGCTTGCCACCACTTGGTCTGGTTTGATTCGACTCGGCGCGGTCTCTGCAGATAACGGCTGGGGAAGATCCAGCCGAGGACGTGATGGAGTGTCCCAAAGGGGCAGATCCAGCCGCAGAAGACCCGACCGAAGACCAGGGTCAGCAGAAGCACAGCCAGAGAAATCGCGAGGCCTCGGTAAACCGAGTGGGTGCTGAGGAGCGTGATCGCGGCCACGAAGGGATCGGCGAGCAGAAAACCCTCGACCGGCAAGGGCAATCGCACTACTTCACTCGAAGCCGCACTGAATGTGCCGCGAAACGCGGTTTGCGTCAGAAAATAGAGGAAAAGCGCCAGAAAACTGGCTTGCGACACCCGCCGCACCCACACCAGCGTCCGAATGATCGGGCGCGCCGGACTCCCTGCTTCCGTGCGTCGCGTCTTTCCCTGGGGAGAAGGCTGTGGAGCGGACTGGGGAGTGGTGGGTAGAGGATCTGGGGTGTGCGACATCAGACCTCCACGACAAGGAGCGAGCGCCAGTTCGGGGTACCGATGCCGCGCTCGAGGCCGAGCGCCAAGTACCCAATGTTCTCGGGCTTCTCCCCGATGAGGGTGACGCCATAGGCATCTACCGCGACTTGGTCGACCCCCGCGACGACTTGATGCATGTCCCGGGCGTCGTCGACGTTTCCGCCTTGCGGCCCATTGCGCAGGAGGACGCGCGTAGCGTCGAGTACCGTCAGGGTTGGCCTCATGAAGGTGGCTAGGTCAGCGATCGACACGTCGATGTTCTGGTGCAGCCGATTGCGACGCCCGCCGAGCAAACCGTACCAGTTCTTCATGGCACCGGTGTACTTGGAGAGGTTATGGTGCTTGGCGATCGGCACGTTGATAACCTTGTCCGCATTGATCAACGGAGTGTATACCGGCCACAGGTCGAGCACGTCACCACGCAGCCGCACTTCTCGGAAGCGATGGGCGGCGGGCAGTACGACGGTTGCCCCAGCAGCGTGGGCGGCACGCCAGATTCCTGAGCGCTGGAAGGAGCGATTGGGCTCGTTGCAGGAAGCGTCGGTCACGACGACCTGTTTGGCGCCCGCTTCGAGCGCCAGACGCACGACTTCGGCGACGACCAGGGGATTCGTGTTTGCAGCGTGCACCGGCATGCGGTCCCAACCAATGTTGGGTTTGACGGCGACGAGGTCTCCGCGACTGATGAAGCGCCGCATTCCGCCCAGCGCGTCGATGGCACGACGCGTGAGCATCGCTGGATCCGTACTGCTTTTGGCGATCGCGAGGCCTGGGAGCTCACTTTTCCCGCTCACGGTGAAGTCGCGCACCTGGCGTTCCGGTGGGCCCGCATGAACGCCGACGACCCCGCTGTTCCAGCGCCAGTAGGTGAGGGCGCTTGCGCCTACCAGCACGCTGCCTGCTGCGGACAGCCGGCCTATCGCCTCGCGGCGCGTGCATCGTGTGCCCGTCATGGTCTCAGCCTGGTTTGAAGCTTCCAAGACGTCAATTCCGGTCAGGCGTTCGTTCTTTTGCTCCCAGCTCTCAGAATGGAACAGGCCGGTCATTGCTGTCCAGAACCTCGCACAGTCGCGGGAACCCACCTTTTCGCATGGGGGCTATGTCCCCCAATTGACGGTTCACGATGGATTCGTCGGCCGTGCTTCCACCACTATACTTGCCGCCCCGATCGGTAGCTGCCGCAGATAGGACTCTTCGAGAGACTCCCCTGCCAAGGTACACGACGCTGGACGAAGGTATCCAACACTCATGATCCCAAGCGAGAAGCTCGAGGCCCTGGCACGGCGAATCGAAGAGATCAGCGATCTGATGTGTGATCCTGCCACGCTGGCGGATCCAACCCAGCTCAATAAGCTGAATCGCGAACGCAACCAGCTTGCGCCAGTCGTCGAGGTTTTCGATGAGTGGAAGGCAACCGAGAAGCAGATCGCCGAAGATCGCGAGATGCTGTCAGATCCGGAACTCGGGGCGCTCGCGCGAGAAGAGCTTCCCGGACTGGAGCAGAAGTCTTCCGCGCTGGAACAGAAGCTGCAAGTCTTGCTCTTGCCCCGCGATCCGAACGACGAAAAAAACACCCTGCTCGAGATTCGCGCTGGCACGGGTGGCGAGGAGGCGGCGCTGTTCGCGGCAGATCTCTTTCGCATGTACACCCGCTACGCCGAGCGCCGGGGGTGGCGCGTCGAAGTTATGAGCAGCAGCGCTGCTGCCGCCGGGGGGCTCAAGGAGGTTGTGGCGCTGGTTTCTGGCGATCGGGTCTATTCTACGCTCAAGCTGGAGAGCGGGGTTCACCGCGTGCAGCGTGTTCCGGAGACTGAAGCCCAGGGGCGGATCCACACTTCGACCGCAACGGTGGCAGTGCTGCCAGAGGCAGAGGACGTCGACGTGCAGATAGATGAGAAGGACCTGCGTTTCGACATCGCCGCAGCGGGCGGACCCGGCGGGCAGGGGGTCAACACCACGAATAGCGCAGTGCAAGTGACGCACCTACCTACCGGATTGATCGTCAAGTGCCAGGACGAGCGAAGTCAGTTGAAGAACAAGGCTCGCGCCCTCAAAGTCTTGCGGACGAGGCTTCTCGACCTCGAGATCCAGAAGCAGGCTGATTCGATTCGCGACGAGCGGCGCGGAATGGTCAAGGCGGGCGATCGGTCGGAGAAGATCCGGACCTACAACTTCCCGCAGAACAGGCTCTCCGACCATCGGATTGGTCTCACCCTACACAAGCTGGACCGATTGATCGCCGGTGAGCTCGATGAGCTGCTCGAAGCCGTAACTGCGTGGCATCAGGCAGAGCGCTTGCGGCAAGAGTAGTCGCCATGAGTACCGGCCAAGGAATCAAGTGAGCGCGCCCGGCGTCGATTTGGACGGCTTGCTCTGTGCGCTCGTGTTGGCACCCCGCGCGTACTCGAGGAATCGCTTCTTCCGGCTGTTCGAGGATCCCCGCGTGCGCAGGGTGCGCCGCCGGGCTGCCCGCCTGCGTGGGGTGGTCCGTCAGCTGGCAGTGGCCGGGGCCAACCAGCCCGAGCTGCTGGGAGAACAGGTCCTGGAGGATGGGCGCTGGGTCATCCAGTATCGTGTCAGAGGCCTCGGCCTGACGCGGGCGGTCGCGCTGTCGGCTCTCGAGGCTGCCGTCCTTCGCTACGCGCTTAGCCGGCTGGGATGGGGGACGCTCACGTCTTCGGACCGGTCCCTAGTTCACCAAGCGCTGTCCGCGTTGGCTCCCGAGTTGGTGACCCAGGTTGCTCCCGGTTGCCCCGCGGAATCAGACGCCGACCCGGGAGCTCCCGCAGGTACTCCGGGTTCTGGCTGATTGGGGACCGTAGTCGTATAACGCCAGTGTGCGAACCTGGCAGTCGTTCCGCTTCACTGGGCCGATGTTCCTCGCTCTTGGCGTGCTCTGTGCCATGTCTCTCGGTTGTGGCGGTGGGGGGCGTGGGGCCACGTCGCCAAGCAGCGATCGCTCCGACGAGGAGCTATCTCCGGATTCCGAGCAAGCGACGGCGGGCGCCCAACTGGGGTGTGACGATGGGTCGTGCTTTGCTTGCGGCGAGGCCACCTGTCTGACGGGCATGTACTGCGACGCAACGGCTCCGGGCGGGCCGTCCTGCTTCGCGCTCAGCGAGTGCAAGCAGGCCGCCTGCGACTGCATCATGGGCGTGCTGGGGAGCAGCTGCCGCTGTGAGGACGCGAGCAGCGGTCCCGTCGTGCATTGCGACTAGCACCAGCTTGAGAATACGCGACCGCAGGTTCGGCTGCGGCCGAGCCTGTTGGGTAGTGGCAACCGGGGAGGTGGTAGTTAGGAGGTGTCTTCGACACTCATCTTCCGGAAAGTTCCCTGGCGGGTTTGGCGCAAACCCTCCCCCCAAGCTTCGCTTGGGTCCCCCCACCCGACATCGCGCCCCATCAAGTGGGGCGCGTCCCACACTTCGTGTGGGTCCCTGCCGCTGCTCAGCGAGACGTCGCGAGCGTGCCGGCACGGGCACCATCCGATTGCCGGCGACGCGGAATGCTGGCCGCAGGCACCGGGCGTAGCGGCTACGGGCGCTGCGCGAGCATGATGATCCGCGGGGAATACGGGCCAAAGAACGCCCCAGGCGTCGTTGGGTGACCGCTGGCCTGGCAAACCCGGAAGCCCACGTCATGTAGCAGCTTGCCGAGTTCGTGCAGCGAGTACAGCCGCAGGGAGTAGATGCACTCGCGTGTCCTGCCGTCATCGAAGATCAGCGATCGCTTGATGCGTAGGCGGCTGGTGATGTAGTCAACATATGGGTCGTCCATGCAGACGCAGGCGTCCCCGTCGAACCAGGCCTGCGACGGTTCGTGGGCCGTGACGTAGTCGCGATTCAGCACGTCGAGGAGCAGCATGCCTCCCGGTCGGAGCGCACGGAAGATACGCTGGGCTACCGAGAAGTTCTTCTCCTCCTCGAAGTAACCGAACGTCGTATTCCAGCACAAGACCCCATCGAAGGTCTCGTCGAAGGCCATGTCACGCATGTCGCCCTGCAGGAAGTTGATGCGCTGGCCGCACTCTTGCGCGAGTTCACCTGCGAGCGCGAGATGGAACACGGAGAGGTCAAACCCCACGACTCCGTAGCCGCGCGCTGCCAGTTCCACGCTGTGGTGGCCGGACCCGCATCCGAGGTCCAGGACGACTCCCCCCGATTTCAAGCCAAGCGTTGTCTCGATGAAATTGACCTCTTTGGCAATTTCGCTTTCGGTCGGTGGTCGGCTAGCACGCGCGAAATCCTCCGAGAACATCTCCTCCCACCACGGGCTGCGCAGGCGTCTCCTTGCCTGCTCGGGTGGCGGTTCAGCGGGGAGCTCACCAGTTGGTTGTCGCTTGACACGCGGCGGGGGGGGCCGAGGGACACGTGATGGCGTCCCGATTGATTCGGAGGCTTCGACGGGTGGCTCGAGCTCAGTGGATTGGGGGTCCTGGTCGGTCGCCGGTGCATCCGCTTCGCGTGCCTCCACCAGCACGTTCTGCGGTGCCGCAGTCGGCATGGGAGCGCTGCGCCTCGGTAGGGTGGGCGCTGTGCGCTTGCGGGGAGCCTCCTCCACCAAAGCCGGGGACTCGTCGCTTACAGGAATGAGATCGATGGTCTCGCTTGCGGCTTCGAGGCCGTCGAGGTCAGTGTCAACCAGCACGCCCGTGTCTGGGCTTGTTCCTTCGAGCGTGGCGATGGCTTCTTGCGCGGAAGACTCCACGGCCACCGAGGCTTCTCCGGGGGGCGGCTCCGACGGGGGCTGCGCGCTTGGCGGCGGGAGCTCAGGGAGGGGTTGCGGAACAGGCCCTTCCGGTGGACACGGCTCCATTCGGGGCTTCGGCGGAGCGGCGCTGAGAATGCGACTGACCTGGGGTTCTGGCGTCGCTCCGACACTGTGAGCGTCCGCGTCGCCTCCAATCTCGGGTCCTCGATGTCCTGGGGGCGGGAAGGAGGGGGGCTCATGATCCCGAGGAAGGCTCGACGGCGCGGGAGCGAGCCGCACAGGCGCGGGTGGAAGGGACTTGCCCCGAATTGCGGCGGCTGGCGCTGTCGGCGAGGCTGCAGCGGCCTGGAGCTGCTCGGTGCTGGGACGCGGCGGCCGCTGCACGGTCTCCGCCGCGATTGGTCCCGGGGCAACGGGGGGCGGTGGCGGTGGCGGCGGCGGGGGCGGCGGCGGGACGTTGTGATCCTCCAGCTGCGCGCGTGGATGGGGTGTGGTTGCTTCGGCGGTAGGTGCTGCACCCAAGTCAGCCCGGGGAGGCGCGGAGCGCGGTTTCGGTGGGGCCTCGGCGAGGATTCTTTGGCTGGATCTGGTCGGCTGCCTCTCTGCAGAGATCGACGGTCTTGGTGCGCCACTGGGCGATGAAGAGCCGATCGCGGGGGACGAAGCAGTGGTGGCGGCGGGGGGCGACGTACCGGTGAGTCGTGGACCAGTATCGCTGCGCAGCACGCGGTTCGGCGCGGTGTCAGTTGCGGCCGCCGGTGCTTCCACGCTGCGATAGTCGATTTCCGGCAGAGGTCGAGTCGGTCCCAGCGCCACCGGGGGAGGCCGTTCCGTCGTCGCGCGCTGGCGCCGAAGCGGCCCGCCACTTGGGCTCACACCGACCGCGGACCGCGGCACGTACCACGGCGCGTGCGTTTCCTTGTCGTCTTCCGCGGCATCGCTGCTGTCTCCAACTGCGATGATCCGCATCGCCATGATGACGGAGCGCGACCCGGTTTGCACACCGGGACCCGACGGCGGCGCCCCCTCAGGATCGCCGGCCTCCTGCGGGCTGGGGACTACCGATACCGGTGGCTTCGGCGGTGGCGCGAGGCGACGTGAGCCACCGCCTGGCAGATCGTCGCTCTCATTCGATTCTGATCCAACCACGTAGGGGTCGTCGTCTCCTCTGAAGTGGTATCGAGATTGTTGCTGCGTCACCGTCGGATCGGGTTCTGGGGCGAGCGAGTCCGAATCAGGGAGCGTGTCGCAAATACCTCGTGGGCTCTCCGGGGCGTTCGACTGCAGTGCGGCGCTGCCAGGGGTTTCCTGGGAACTGGAAACACCTTCGCTGAGCGCATCAGGGGTTGACGACTCGAGTGCGGGATCGTGCTCTTCGCTCATGGGGACTTCAGCAGCGACTGGCCGTAACGAATGGGTCCCTCAGGACGCGAGATCGTCGTCGGTGGTTCAACCAGAACGACTGCCGTTGAACCGAGGTGAAACATGCCCATTTCGGCTCCCCGGGAGAGTGCGACCGTTGGTTCTATCTGATGAATACCGGGAGGCACCTTCGGGTTCGGGAGCACGCTGATGCTGATCCGCCCCACGACCACTGCCCCAACCATGACGACCGTCACGCGACCCATCGTTTCGGTGTCGATGGCGAGGGCCACCCGATGGTTTCGCACCAGAAGTCGTGGAAAGTGCCTCTCTCCAATTGAATTGACGGGCAGGAAATCCCCCGCCAGCGAGCGGACGAGCGTCAGCCGACCATCCACTGGACAATGCACTCGGTGATAGTCCCGTGGCGACAGGTACACGACGGCGTAGCAGCCACCGGCGTACCGCGACGCTTCGCGATGGTCACCGACGAGCTCTCCGACGTCGTAAGGGTTGCCCTTCACGAATATCCTTGAGCCTCCGTCGACCGGACCCGTCGCCGAGAGCACTCCATCGGCCGGACTCACGAGCGGGTCCTCACTGATGGGGCGTGCTCCGTTGCGAAGCGGTCGAGTGAAGAAGGCGTCGAAACTCGGATAGGGACTCGAACGATGCTCCACCTCACTCATGTCGACGCTGTAGACTCGGCAGTAGGCGTCTGACACGAGGCGCGACACGGGTCGAGGGAGCGTTCGCTCGCACAGGTTACCGACGGCACGACTGATGCGGGCACGAGGGAGCGCCCTCACAATCTGGGCGGCGGCGAAGCTGCCAACACTCACGGGAAGTCCTTGACGATGCGCGACAATGGCTGTGCATGGTACGCGGCCACCGGGCCTTGGTCAATCGCTCGGGAAGCGCCGAGCCGCGCCGCACAGCCGGGCCCACTCGTCCTCCGAGACTCCCCCCTCGGTGCCCGGTTCTGCTCCTGGCACCTCCGTGGGAGGGGCAGGGACTCTCGGCACGCGGCCCGGTGCCGAAGAGGCACGGCCGGGACCCCATGTCGGCTCGCCCGCTGATGCGGGAGGCAGTTCAGCGGCCGTCTGTTCAGGCAATGGTGCTTCCGTCCTCGGGGGCTCGAGGATCAGGCCACGACATGCCGCTTCCTCGAGGTAGGGGTGTAACCCTACAGCTACGGCGTAGTCACTGTCTCGGAGAGCCCCGTCTGCGAGGTTCGGGTTCTCCAACAGCGTTGCTCGCATTGCGAGCCAGCCCGCGTGGAGCCCCGGCAGGTCATCCAGACGCCCCAATCGCTCCCGAGCCAAGTCCGGGCTCTCCGCCAACAACAGACTTCGAGCCAGTCGCCAGCGAATAGCCGGGTGGCCGGGGCTTTCGCTGTCGGCCAGCTCGAACTCGACCGCCGCCTGGGAGCTATGGCTCCGTCCAGCGAGCAGGTCTCCCATTCGCACCGCAGCTGCCAGGCCGCGGCTTGGCTGGGACCGAATCGTGTCCCTATTCCCGTCAGTGACAGGGGTGGCTCGGAGGTATTTCTGCCACCGGCCAATCCACGTTTTCAAGGGATAGCCGGTGACACTGACCATGGCCGGATCGACGTTCGGTGGTTTCAGTCCCCGAAGGTCACGTAGGAGCAACTCGAGCGCTGCCTTGCCGTTCTCGCTGATCCAGAAGCGAGTGAAGCTCTCGACCTCTGCGTAGGCGATGGACGCAAGCTCCGGGCTTGGAAGCATCGCAACCGACGGTCCGATCGAATCGACGCCGACCGAGGTGCCCGACGCAAGCGCGTCCGCCGCGACTCGATCGGGATTAGGCAACCCATCGAACGCGCGTGGGCTGCGCCAAGCAGCTTCGTTCAACTTGGCCAGTCCTTCTTGAAGCCACAAGGGTGCATGGTCTCCCGTTGCCTGGGTGAGCGCCAAATGGACGATCTCGTGGGCAAGCGTGTCCTGCCAGGGGTACCCCTCGGGAGCAGCTCGCGGGGAGATCATGGCCACTCTTCCCCAACGCGCTACGGCCACGGTTCCGGTCGTTTCGGTGGCCTTGAGCGGTAGTCCGGTGACGCCCGAGAGCGAGAAATTGTCTCGAACCAGATCGATGCGCAGAGGTACGGGAAGCGCAACCCCGAGCTCACGCTTCATGGCGTCGCGCGCTCTACTGGCGACCTCTGCGATGAAGGGGGCGAGGACTCGGTCCTTTTCGTCCTGGATTCGGAGCCAGACTCCGTGGGCCTCGTCGCGCACCTCGACCGCATCGATCAGCGCCCCAACGCAGCGCTCCGCGATGTCCAGGAGCTGCTCGGGCTCCTTCCTGCCAGCGAACGTCGGCGTGGATAGGATCGCTCGCGCGCTCCTGCAGTCTCCGCGGTAGATTGCGAGGCGAGCGCGTTCGAAGCTTGCCCTGGGGCCCTCGGACCGGAGCTTCTGAAGCAGCTCAGCTGCTCGCCCGACGTCGAGCGAGGTGATGGCCTCGGCTGCCTCATCGAGCGCATCGTTCTCGGAGCGATCCGCCGTGACGACCGGGCTGTGGCTGAGCACTGTGAAGCCGATCAGCCACGCGGCGAGCCGAATCGTCCGCTGCCGTCCGGCCGAGGCTGCAGAGGCGGAGGGCGAGTGTCGCCGGTGGAGCCAGCCAGGCGGCGTCATTGCAGCAACTCCTCGGCGTAGCGCTGCACGGCGGGGGCGAGTCGAGTTCCGCGGCCACGCTTCAGGCCATCGAGCACCCGCTGCCTGAAGGCTTGGGCTCGATTTCCGGTGTCCTTGTCCGGCACGTTACCGTCGTTCCTCGCTCCCGCGTGTCCGCGTCCAGTGCCATCTTCGCTTCCTCCGTCACGCTCGCCTGGCTCCTCGGAGGTCTTTCCAGCATCGCTCTGTTCGAGCAGCTGCTGAGCGGACTGCTGCAGGTCGAGCGCGCTATTGCCTTCGCTTCGCTCGAGCGCAACCGCCGCGCGCTGCATCAGCTGCGCGGCGCGTGACAGCCGCTCGAGACTCGCCTCCGGCAACGGAGAGCTCGATCGGTGACCACGGCGCTCGAGGTCGCTCGTGCGCGTCGAGAGTTCTCGCTCGCGAGCCCCCAGGGTTGCCAGCGCTTCGCGAGCCAGGTTCTGTCGAGCACGCATCTGCGCTTCCATCATCATCTCGAGGAATCCGGTCTGCGCTGCGGTCGCCTTTGCGGCCTCCTGGAGGTGTTCCGCCGCGACCGGACCATCTGAGAAGTCGACGGATACGCGGCCCTCGGCCTGGCGCAACGCAACGGTTGCGTCTCGCGCCTGCTCGAGCGCTTGTTCTGCATCTCCCTGCTCCAGCGCGTCCGCCATCGCCTCGACGTGCTCGCGCGCCAGCGCCGCTTGCCCCGAGGCTGTTGCAGGATCGGATGCCACGCGGGGGAAATCGCGCACCGATTCCCTCAAGTCGCGGGCGCGCCGAGCTCGCTCAGTCTGGTCCCCTGGCGCTTCAGTCGAGGATGCCGCTCTGCGCAGCGCAGCCTCGACATCGCCGATCAGGCCAGCGTGCTCGGTCGCAATCTCAGTCAGTTCGGCCGCAAGCTCATCGAAGCGTGCGTCCGCGTCCGATGAGGCATCGTCGACGGGCTTCACACTCGAGCCGCCAGACTCGACACCGCCCTGCGCAGCACTGCCGAAGCTCGGCAATGGACGGCCGAGTCGCGTCGCGATGTGGGTCGCGATGAACCCGACGTGGGTCATGTCGTCCCGTTTTCGAGCGCGCTCCAGCCTCGCGTGATCGGCGCGTGCGACCCCCCCGAGGTCAGCGCCGAGGTTCCCGAGCTTCACCAGCTGTTCGATACCTGCGCCCAGCGCGCCGCTTGCCGCCGCTACGTACGCGGCCGGGTTGTTTGCGCGCTCCGCCCTGTGGCGCTCACGGGCCGCAGCTGCGATTGCCTCTGCGACTCGGCTGAGCCGCACCGAGACCCGTTGTGCGTCTCGGGCTGAGAGTCGCCTCATGGCCACGTCCAGCGCAAGGATGGCGCTCTTCAAGTGGTCGGGTTGGCTTGCGGTGCCGGCGGGAGCCCGCCCGATCAACCTACCTTGTCCTTTGATGAATTCCTTGAGCCCAGGACCATAGTCGAGACCGAAGTAGTTCTCGTCCGCCACTCGGTCAAGGTCTTGGCGAGCGGATTCAAGCCTCGCGGTCAGCGTGCGCCCGTCGGCAGTGGAGCCCCGGTACGCGAAGGCATCGACGAGATTCCCGATCGCATTCGAGAGCGCCAGATAGCGGGAGGCTTCGGGGAGCCCGATGGCGTTGGGCACGAGCGTGATCTCAGCGCTTCTGCCCCAGACCACCCCGCCCCGCTCGCTGGTGTCCCGTGCCTCGATGCGTGCGGTGACGGGCAGGAAGGCGTCCCGAAGAAAGCGATCCTCCGCGAGAAGGACGTAACTACCGATTTCGGTGCGGCTCTGCCCGTCCAGTTTGTCGAGGAGCCGCCGCTCTTCAGTCTCGCCCCGGTCGAGGACGAGGTCCACCTGCATCAGCCCGTGGTCGTCGCTCGCAACGTAGCGCAGTTCGACGCTGTCTACGTTCTCGAGCCGAAGGGTGCGAGGGGCTCCCTCCAGAATCACGCGTGGCGCCGCGTCGAGAGCAACTGCGAGACCGAGCGCGTCTGGTTCTGGGATCAATACGTCACCAAACCGTGCGCCGATCTGCAGGGAGGTGTCTCCGTTGAGCTCCCACTCGCAGCTCAGGCCTCCGTTTCCGTGTGCGGTGAAGGGAATCTCGCGCTTTCCATCGGTGAGCACCAGCTTCCGCCCCGGGCGCAAGGGGGTGCCTCGGACGACGACGACGCTGCCGGTTGGAACGACGTTACCTGTGGATCCGTAGAGCTGATGGGTGGACGAGCGCAGGTACGCAGGCGGTCGGACCTCGATCTCGACCGCTCCGAGCCAGCGCATGGGAATCGGGGCGCGACCATCCGTTGCTGCCAGAACATCGATCCCCTCCAGAACGATCCCCGGACCGACGAGCGCCGTAGCAAGCGCGGCTGACGCAGCGCACAGGCCCAGAGCGGCCTGCGCGCGCGTTTTCCGTCGTACATGGGCAGAGAGCTCCTCTCCCGTGATCTTGCCGATGACTTGATCGAAGTGCGCTTGCGCGAGTTCCTTCGAGCCGACGAGAATGCCCCTTTCGGCTTGGTCTGCCAGTGCGTAGGCGCGCAGCGCCTGGGCGCCCAGCTCAGGGTTGGCCTTGGCCAGAACGCGAGCAAGCAGATGGCGCAGCGAGCGGCCCGTTCGCACATGTCGATACCATGCGTAGAGGCTCAGACCGAGCGTCGACAGCACAGTGATGGCGACCGCCGCTCGAGCCTCGAGGGAACCGACCCGAGCAAGGGGGGCTCCCAGAACGACGGCACCCAGAACACACCCCAGACAAGCGGAGCGCAATGCCGGCGTCGTTGCGCTTCGCCATGGGGGCGAAAGTCGTGCGAGGTGTGCGGACTCGACCACTCCGGAAGCCTAGAGCCCCCGACCGTCTCTTGCCAGACGAAGCGTTCGGCGGTCGTTCTGAGGCTGCCGTGCTCCGCAGAATTCGTTCAAGAGACGGGGCCGTCCTGTTGCCGGGGGGGCTAATGGACGCGGGCCGAGCCCGTCAGGCCAATGGGGATCGAAAGGGAACTGGCGGGTGCTGACCACTGCCGGTAGATTCAAGGGTCGTGCCTCCTTCCGCTCAGATCAGGCAGTCGCTGCTCGGGCTCCCGTCACTGAGCCTCAGGCGCGGTCGGCTGAAGGAGTATCTCGAGCACACGCCAATCGAGGTCGCCGCGCAAACCCTCGACGCCCTCTGCGAGGCGGGGGAGCGTGGCGAGGTTGGCGCCCGGGAGGTGTTGTTTCCGCTGGTCTTGATGATCGTGGATGCCCCGACGGGTGAGCTTTGGCCCGCGTTACGCAGCGAAGCTTGTGGTCAGGCGTTGCTCAGCTTGGCTCGGCTGCTGCAGTTCGAGGCGCCGGATCTGGCGTCTGATGCATCGGAGGCCGATTGCCCCGTTCCCGACTATGGTGGTGGTCGCGAGCTCACCCTAGGAGAGCGGCGCAGCATTGCGCGTCGTTCTCCTCGCGGACGAATCGAGTGTCTCCTCCTCGATCCCCACCCCATGGTGATCGAGGAGCTCTTGCGCAATCCCCGTCTCACCGAGGACGATCTGGTTCGACTGGCCTCTCGCCGACCAGCACGCATTTCGGTTCTGACCGCCCTCCTGCGGGCGCCCAGATGGCTGACAAGCGAGCGGATCCGGCTTTCGGTACTCTTCAACCCCGGGGCGCCCACCTGCATCACGGTTCCGCTCACGGCGCTGTGTTCCCGTCAGCACCTCAAGCAGATTGTCGATAGCCCGCAGATTCCAGCACCCGTTCGAGCCGTCGCCCTCGAGCGGATGGAACGGCTTCCGCCGCTGCAGCCCAGCGACGAACGGTCAGTGCATTGATGCTGGCGCGCCCTCCCCGTGCTCCCGCATCCTTTTACGCCTTACATGGAGGACCGGCCGCGATCCGCCCCTTGCGAAGGGGCCAAGGCGCAGGGTCCCACTCGGGCAATGCCCGAGTGGGGGCTCCTCGGGGATTGGCGGCTGTGCTCCGGTGCTCACGGAACTCATGTACGCGCTCCTTCGCTGCGCCAGCAGCACAAGGCGGCTTCATGCCGGGGCTTTCTGGGACGTGAACGCACGAATGCGCGTCTCAGTCGCTTTCTTCCTCACTCGCGAAGCTGCACAGGGCACCCAGCAAGAGCCGGTCACTACAGGCTTCGCAGAGCGGGGGCTCCTCGAACCGGAGCTCATCCCCACGGGTCCACAGGAGCAAGCCGCTTCCCGCTGCCTTTCCCGAGAACGTCCCTTCACAGATGTCGCAGACGAACGTCGCCGGTTCGGATTCTTCTTCCCACTCGGCGACGAGTCCGCTCGCAGGGCTTGGGGCGCAGACTCGCAGACGGGAATGGGACGTTGGCATGGCCGCAGTATAGCTTGCGACGAAGTTCCGCCGAGAACCTTCGAGCTAGGCCTTTTGGCCGAGTTTCGCGCATGGCCCCGCGCTTCTGGAAGTCACGGAGACTACCAGGGAAACTCCCGTAACGCTGGGAATTTCAAGGTTGAAAATCGATCGCCGAGCTTGGCGCCGTCGGGACCGTCAATCTCGGCCTTGGCGAAAGCGCCGTGACGTCGACCGCCCGCGCGTCAGTGCTCGTCGCGGCCCGCCGGTATCCCGCATGCGCGCTGGCGCTCTCGCCATGGCAGGCTATTTCCCGAGAATGCTTGCCGTACGACTGGATGGGACTGTTACGCTAGACCGTAGTTCGCCGGAGCCGCGTCGAGCTCCGGGCGAGGCGGTGGTTCGTCTGGGATGCGCTGGACTCTGTGACACCGACTTGCAGCTTGCACGCGGGTACATGGCATTCTCCGGTATACTGGGGCACGAATTCGTTGGCGAGGTCGTCGAAGCTGAGAGTGAGTCGTGGCTCGGATGCAGGGTGGTTGCGGACATCAATGCGGGGTGCGGAGCTTGTCCAGACTGCCGTTTGCCATCGCCGCTAGCCGGCCACCATTGCGCCACTCGGACCGTTCTCGGGATCGCGGGGCGTGACGGCGTGTTCGCTGAGCGCTTTTCCGTACCCGAGCGTTGTCTCGTTGCCCTTCCGGAGGGCATTCCCGACGAGCTTGCGGTCTTTGCCGAGCCCGTTGCGGCGGCGCTGCACACCGTCGACGCGCTCAGGCACGCAGAGGAGGGACCGAATGAGCGCCTCCGCGAGTCCCAACAGGTCATCGTGATCGGTGATGGCAAGCTCGGGCTCCTGATCGCGCTCGCACTCCGCGCAGAAGGCTACCAACCACTCGTCGTGGGGCATCACGCCTCCAAGCTGCAGATAGCGGCTGACGCTGGATGCGGGACGCTCCTCGAGGGTGACATCGGTAGTGCCGGACTCCAGGCGGCCGCGGTTGTGGAAGCCAGTGGAAGCACGGGCGGGTTGGCGCTCGCTCTGCGGCTTGCGGCACCCAGAGGCAGAGTGGTTCTCAAGACGACAGTTTCCGGGCACCACAGTCTGGACCTGTCTCCCATCGTCATACGAGAACTCAGCGTTGTTGGGTCTCGTTGTGGCGACATTCGAGCAGCCGTGGCGGCGATCCATGGGGGGCGCATCGATCCGCGGCGGCTCATCGAGGCAACGTATCCCCTCGTCGATGCGGAGACGGCCTTCGAGCACGCCGCGCGCCGGGGCGCACTCAAAATCCTGATAACGGGCTCTCGGGGAGCCTGAAGCGATCGGCGTCTGGATCGCTGTACCCAGTGCCGGGTGCGCGCGAAGCGACCAGCGGTGTGGTCGGTCCGTGGCGCGGAGAGCTCCACGCGGAGCGCGGACGGTGGGCGAATCGAGCTGGACCTCCAAGGGCGTCAGTCTTGGGCGAGCCGGATTGGATATCCCGCGGTAGGGGCCTACGTTGCGTAACACTGCGAAATGCCGCAGGTTGCGGCCGACGTTCGAACGACGTCCCCACTGATACGGCGGTCGGTTGGCGGTTCGGCGGCGATTGGAACGGGTTTGTGGCTCACGTCCCGATCCACGGCCTCCGCATGCGCGGGGTCGCCCCTCCCCGAGACGTGCTAGGAGGACGAACACGCTGAGTTTTCATATGTTGCGATTCCTTCGTGCCTTGGTGCTCGAGCTTCGCCCGCATCAGTGGGCGAAGAACGGCCTGGTTCTCGTACCGACCCTTTTGGCGCCGGGGATTCCCAAGCCCCACACGATTGGGCTCGCATTAGTTGCGGTATTCGCGTTTTCGCTGTGCGCGTCCGCGGGTTATGTGTTGAACGATCTTCTCGACATCGAGGCAGATCGCGCCCACGCGACCAAGAAGAATCGTCCTTTCGCGTCCCGATCCCTGCCGGTGGCCTTCGGTCCGCCACTTGGCATCGGGCTCGTCGTGTTGGGGGCTGCTCTCTCCCACTGGCTCTTACCCCCGAAGTTCCTCGTGATGCTGGGGATCTATCTCGTCGGGACGATTTCTTATTCTCTCGTTCTGAAGAAGATACTCCTTGTGGACGTGCTCGTGCTGGCGGCTCTCTATGCACATCGAGTCCTGTCGGGTGGAGTGGCCACCGGCGTTCATGTCAGTTCTTGGTTGACGAGCTTCTCGATCTTCCTCTTCACCAGCCTGGCCTTCGCCAAGAGATATGTGGAGCTTCGAGCCCTTGCGACCGGCGCGAAGGTGAAGAACCGCGGCTACTTGCACTCCGACCTCGAGATGGTGACGGCGATGGGGACCGGAAGCGCATTGGTCTCGGCGCTCGTCTTCATGCTGTACGTCGACAGCAGCGCCGTTAGGGCCGCCTACCACGAACCAGCCGTTCTGGCATTGGCTCTACCGGTGCTTCTCTACTGGCTTGGGCGAATTTGGCTTCTCGCGGGCCGTGGGCGGATGCAGGACGATCCCGTGCGTTTTGCCC
The DNA here is from genome assembly GCA_964424695.1 of uncultured Polyangiaceae bacterium. Classification (GTDB taxonomy): domain Bacteria; phylum Myxococcota_A; class Polyangia; order Polyangiales; family Polyangiaceae; genus JAEWRL01. The sequence goes on along the minus strand of CAYRKE010000027.1, from coordinate 18,691 downwards.
TAAAGGATCCCACCAGTCTCGCGTGCTGTGCAACCATTGCCGGGATAGCGCTTCTGGCTCGCTTCACTCCCGACTGGATTGTCATGCTTCTCAATTGAGCCGCCAGGTAGAGATAGAGAGAGGCAGAGCCGACATGGCGCGGGCCACTCGGGCAACTCCGAGTGGCCCAGCGTTTCCGCTCATCCGGCTCGGACGGAGATCTGTCGCGGGCGCCGAGCATCGCTCTTGCGGGCGACCACGTGCAGGACGCCCTGCTTAAGCTCAGCCGAGATTCCTTCGGGGTCGACTCCGGGGCCAACGCGGAATACCCGGCGATAGATCTCCTTGGTGCCATCCAGAGCCTCGTGCGCCCCTTCGAGCCTGAGTTCGTTTGCCTCGAGCTCGACTGTCATCGATTCAGGCGAGACTCCGGGCATGTCCGCCAGAACCAAGTATTCGGTGTCGTTCTCCAGGATGTCAGCGAGTGGCGTTGAGTATACAGGTTCAGGTGTCTCCTCGGCCCGAACGGCGTGGGTCGAGTCAGTCCTAACGGTTTCGATGTTCGACATGGCCAGTTCCTCCTTCTCCTTTTTCAGTGGGCCGTGACGGTGATCTTCTTGGGTTGAGCTTCCGGTGCTTTGGGCAGCACCAGTTCGAGTACGCCGTTCTTCACGGTCGCTTCCGCCTTTTCCGCGTTGACTTTGACCGGCAGCATGAAGCTTCGAGAGAACTTGTAGGTACTTCGTTCCTTTCGATGTACCGAGTATCCCTCAGGGGAGTCCGCCTTGCGTTCCCCGCGGATGGCGACAGTGTCACCGGTGATGGTGATTTCGACGTCCTTGTCAGAGAGTCCGGGCACTTCGGCCTTAACGACCAGGGCGTCGCCCGTGTCGCGAAGGCAGCTTCGTGGCCAAGTTCCCCATGGGTCTTCGCCTCCGCGCTCACGCCATCGGGGGGTCTCTCCGAGAAACTCGCCCATTTCGCGACGCAGCTCCTCCATCGCGGAGAGGGTCCTTCTGAGGTTGCCGAAGTTCCAGTCGGTGTATGGATGCCACAGTGTCAACATTGTCAGTCGTCCTTTCTCCCCCGCGGTCGGCGTTGGCCTCCCGTCAGCGAGCAGGGCGTACCTGCCCTGTCTCGCCGGATGTGGCCGTCGGGGTCGCCACACCTTCGCAAATGCTCTCCGTGTTCGGTAAACGAGTCTCGCAGTAGCTTCGTCGTTTGCGACTGCTCGTCCTGTCGGAACAAGTGCGAAGTTAAGTTCGGTTCCGTGCCACGCAAGGGCGGAGCCCGAATTTCAGTGCGAGTGGCTGCACGTAGAACAGCCCTCGACCGCCTTCCCGTCGTTCACACTCCAGAGCGCCTTGCCGCCGACCCTACGCGACTTCGGGGATTGGCGTGTGGGGAGTGATGGTCCCCGGCCACCCATTGTCCTGCGCTTGTCCTGCCCGCCTGCGAGCTCTCGGCGTCAGGGGGGGGGCCTCGGGGTCAAGGGGCTCGGTCCGGAGCGCGGCGCCCAGCGTTTCCAGAGCACTGCGGAGGAGCGGCTCACCAGGGCCGTCGTCCCGCCTGCACCAGGCCGCAAGCTGGAGGACGTAGCGCGAGACCAGGTCTCGAAATCGCTGGAGCTGTCCCTCCAACTTCGACGCGCGGCTGGCTCGGGGGGAGGCGGTATCGCCAACGGCGGCGCAGCATCCTTCGTGTGCCTCCTTGACCACCTCCAGAAACTCCGGGTGGCCCGTGACCAGTGAGACCGCACGCCAAGCACGCTCCGACTCGATCCCACGGAGGCGTCGCGCCGTCTCCTCAACCCGCTCCGTATTCGAGCTCAGCAGGAACTCGAGGCCGTCCGGGAAGATGGTCTGGAGCAGCTGCGCCCCGAGCTGGCTCCGTTCTCGCGGTGATGGCAGCCTGGTTGCGGTCTTGAGGGCACCGTGGAGCGCCATCCACGCATTTCCGAGCCGCGCGTTGGCACGACACCAGTCTATGTCTGGCAGGGCGCTGCGATCGGCCCACACAGCTTGCAGATCCAGTACGATCGAGCGCAGCGAGTGCGCGGGGCCTCGCACGGAGGCTGGTGCCCCCGTCGGCAACGAGCTGAGCAACGCTACGCCCAGGGCAACAGCTCCAGGGACATCGAACTCGGGCAGATCCAGGAAATCAGCGACGGTCATTGCTGGAACCACGGTTTCCCCCTCAGTCAGTGGACTTGGACCAGGCGCCCGCCGGCACAGCGTGACGCGCACTCCCTATTCAGCCCTCCCTGGAAACAAACGCAATTGCAGGCGATTTCAGCGCGATTCTCCACGAAACGGACGCTTCGGGACGTGGGGAAGGCTGTCCGAGTCGACTCGACTCGACTCGACTCGACTCGGCGGCACCGAACCCGGACAAGTCGTGGTCAGCCTCTGTTCCGGCCAGTGGATCAAACCAATCTGCCGTCGCTTCTGTGACTCGACGGCCTTGGGACTCTAGGGGCAGGCTAGCAGCATGGCAGCGCCTCGCAGCGTCATTTCCAGCCCGTCTGAATGCGACCAAGCGGACGCCACCCAAGGATCTTTGGCGGTTTGCGCTGCTCGAGTGCCATTCGAGGTAGGCAGCGCTGCGGAAGGCTCCGTGAGTCTGGCTGGCGCGGCTGTCCGTTATCACACGGTTGGCTCTGGTAGCGAGCACGTACTCTTCGTCCACGGCCTTGGGGGCAATCGCCGTTGCTGGCATCGAGCGCCCGGGTACTTCGAGAAGGGAAGGTACACGCTGATCTTTCCCGATCTTCCAGGATTCGGGGTCAGCGAAGGACCGTCAGACGGCGTCTACTCCATGGAACGTTTTTCCGACGCGGTTGCCGCAATTTTGGATGGGCTCGGAGTCGAATCCGCGCACCTGGTGACGCACAGCATGGGCAGCATTCCTGCACTGCTGCTGAGTGCGTCACGTCCTGGCTTGGTTCGCTCCATCGTTGTTGCCGAAGGGAGTCTCGCCCCAGAAAACTCGGGCATGAGCAAGCGTATCTGTCGGCTGACTGAATCGTCGTTCTCTCGCGTCTACTCCAAATGGCTGGGGCTGGTCGAGGCTTCGCTCGGGGCTGAAGCGCCCGACCAGCACGCGCACTTCGTCGACTCTCTTCGGACGCTCTCGCCCACGAGCCTCCACCGAGCTGCCACGTCTTGTCTGCAATGGACTCAGTCGGCGGAGCCAAGTCGTATCCTTGCAGCTCTGGAGCGTCCGCGTGCCTATGTCGCTGGTGAACTATCGTTCGAGGGGCGCGGCATTCCGGCAATCGTCGAGCAGCTCCGCATCGACCGACTTGTGGTTGAAGGGCAAGCCCACTTCATGATGGAGTCAGCCGATTGCTTCTATCCATGGATCGAGGCATGGCTGAGGCGGGTCACGGGCGGGCGCCCCTAGAACGACGCGCAGGGTTGGGTCGAGCCGTTCGCGTCGTTGGCGGACCGAAACGCGCCGTGTCCGACGCTTGCGGTAGCGACATCTCCTCTAATCGGAGGGGCAAACTCACACCCTCCTGGGGGCTCCCAGGGGGCTGAGCACCTGGCCGACTTGGCTTGGCCGCCTGGAGCGCCCGAACGAGCCTTTCTGGAGAAAAATCTATTGACAAGGCCGATGTCCATCACTAGCCCACCCCATGGCGTTCATCTACGACGAGCCAAGTAGAACCTTTGGCGAGTACCTGCTGATTCCGAATCTGACGCGCAAGGACACCGTTCCTTCGAGCGTCAGTTTGCGAGCCCCCGTCGTTCGTCATGCTCGTGGAGAAGCGTCCGCGCTTGGCGTCAACGTGCCGATCACTTCAGCGATGATGCAGGCTGTGTCCGATGACAAGCTGGCGATCGCCCTGGCTCGATGCGGTGGTCTTGCGTTCATCTTTGGAGCCCAGAGCGTGGAGTCTCAAGTGGGTATGGTGCGCCGAGTCAAGAACCACAAGGCGGGGTTCGTCGCAAGCGACAGCAACGTGCGGCCGGACGCGTCCCTCGCCGTGGTCCTCGAGCTTACGGAGCGGACCGGACACTCGACGATTCCCGTTACCGATGATGGGTCTGCGAACGGAACGCTGCTTGGCATCATCACCGGGCGTGACTACCGTCCAGGTCGGACCAATCCGTCAACGCTCGTTCGCGACTTGATGACGCCCTTTGCGTCGCTTACCTGCGGCCGGCTCGGGATCGATCTCGCCCAGGCCAACGATCTGATTTGGCGGCACAAGCTCAACTGTCTTCCCGTCATCGACGAGAAACAGCGGCTCCGCTACCTGGTGTTTCGCAAGGACCACGACGCTCACCAGGAATTCCCACTCGAGAACGTCGACTCGGAGAAACGCCTCATCGTTGGGGCGGGCATCAACTCCCGGGACCACGCGGATCGCGTTCCTGCCCTGCTCGAGGCAGGGGCCGACGTCTTGTGCATCGACTCATCTGACGGATACTCGGAGTGGCAGGCTGATACCATCGAGTTCGTCAAGACGAAGTTTGGACCGAAGGCTTACATCGGCGCGGGCAACGTCGTCGATCGGGAAGGCTTTCTTTACCTCGTCGAGTCCGGGGCCGACTTCGTGAAGGTGGGTATTGGCGGAGGATCCATCTGCATCACGCGAGAGCAGAAGGGAATCGGTCGCGGTCAGGCGACCGCAGTCATTGAGGTCGCGAGAGCGCGCGACGAATACTTCGAGAAGACCGGCGTCTATGTGCCCATCTGCTCCGACGGTGGCATTACGCAGGACTACCATCTCACTCTCGCGCTAGCGATGGGGGCCGACTTCGTGATGATGGGCAGATACTTTGCACGATTCGACGAAGCACCCGGACGGAAGCTGCGAATCAACAACAACATTGTCAAGGAGTATTGGGGGGAAGGCAGCAACCGAGCCCGGAACTGGCAACGCTACGATCTTGGGGGTGAGAAGAAGCCGGGCTCCGCCATGCCCTTCGAGGAAGGGGTGGATAGCTACGTGCCTTACGCAGGGACACTGAAGGACAACGTCGAGATTACGCTTTCGAAGGTACGGTCGACAATGTGCAACTGCGGTGCACTCACGATTCGGGAGCTCCAGCACACGGCGAGGCTTTCGCTGGCATCGGCGGTCAGTATTCATGAAGGGGGTGCGCACGACGTGATCCCCAAGGAGACCCGCGTGACGGACAGCGGAGACTGACGCCAGCGTCTGGCCTTCAACGAGGCCTCTGTTGTCCTTCACCAACAGTCATGGAGGCTCAGGGGAGCGCGCTGCCAGGGAACCGATGTGTTCGCCGTCTCCAGAACCCGCGGTCTGAACGAAAACCATGGGTCAGCGGCGCGGTGGCGCGAGCCGCCGGGGTGCACGTTGTGAGCTAGCATCGCGAAACGGCGTTCTTGCGCGCACGTTCCTACGGGCGTTCCCTATCTGAGCTTGCGAGGCGCGCTTGCAGTCGTGCAATAATGCGCTCTTCGGAGGTAGAGCATGGATCGCACGACATCCAGATTCGCTTTAGGCGGCCTACTCGCCGCGACCCTGTGCAGCACCGCTGCGATAGCGGCCGCGTGGGAGCTGGAGGCTCCAGTCGAGTTCACGGTGAACCAACACCTCTTCAGCGGAGCCAAGGTCTCGAGTGATGGTTGTAGCCTTACTGTGCGCATCGACTTCGACGCGCCCAAGGAGGGCTACTCGAGTCGCGTCGTGGTCCGGAACTACTATCGATTCCAGGCGCGCTTGAAGTTCTCCGAGAATCATTTCGTCATGTCTCCGGTGTTCTTCAACCGGGGAGCAGGTCGTCGCACCTACTCGTTCACTCAAGACACGACTGAGGCTGGCTGTTGGGCGAAGAAGCGGCTCAAGCTCTACGATCTGGACATCGTCGGATGCCGCGGCAAGGGATGCAGGCCCGACCCCTTCGCTGACTAGAGCATCGATCAGGTCGCCGATAGCCGGCCCTAACTCTCCAGTAGCGCAACCCCCAGGACCTTCGTGGGATGCAGCGCTTTTGCCGCGTTGCGTAGGTCCTTTCCTGTTACGTTGCCCACCGCTCCAGTGAGAACCGCCCCTTCGGCGGTTCTCGTGAGTAGCGCGACGTTCGCCGAGTCGAGCAATCTCGGGCACACGTAGATGATGCGACCGTAGCCCAGTTCTCCGAGCTCGTTGGTTGCGACGCGAAGCTCGCTCTGGGTTAGTCTGGCTTTCGGGGGGGACGCAGGCGAGTTGGCGAGCACGTGGAGGTTCGAGCGATGGGCAGAGACTGCCTGCCAAGGCGCGGTCTTTCCGGCTGTCCGAGCTCGCACTTGATCGGTGAAGCAATGCTTCACGTCCAAACCAATGGCGCTGGCCAACTGGGGCCTGTGGGCGTCGAGCTCGACGAGAAGGACCAATTTCGCGCAGGACTCGGCGTAAGCCAGCGCGAGCTCGACAGCACACTGCGTAGCCTCGAGCCCATCGTAAGGAGCAGCGACGGCCAGGCTCGATACAGGGGTCTCGATATCCAACCTGTGGCAGAGCAGTCGGAAGTGCTCAGCGCGCAGCGACGACGCATCGTCGATCATTGCCAGGCGTCGGCGCTCAGACTTGGGTCGCGGTGCCGCTGCGGTTACCACCATCCGTGGCCACCAGTTCTCGGCGGTCGGCTCGTGCATTCGACCCAGTGGATCTCGGCATGGATCTGGGCCTGGCATATACGCGCCATGAGCGGGCGAGCGCGGATCGGAGTGGGGGCCGCGCATCCCGGGACCCGGCGCGCTGGCGAGAGACATCCCACGGTCATACGCAGTTTGTCGCAGTGCCCCATATCTCTCGACGGCACTGGTACCCATCAAAACGATGCTCTGGACCGACTGATCGTTAGCGGGATCGATGAAGCCGCTCGGGTCTGTTGTCCACGCGACGCCTTCCGCGACGTCGTGTCCCGGGTCAAACAGCAGAACTATCCTTGGATAGGGCGCACGATTACCGCTGCGGGGCTCGATAGGCATCTCTCCGGAAGCGGGTGTCAGAACTTCACACGGCAAGGGCTCCGTGTCGGAGTCATCGACTCCAGCAGAATGGCGGGGCGGAGGATCCGATGCGCTGGACTCTGGAAATGCGCTGGACTCTGGAAATGCGCTGGCGTGGGTTTCAAGCGCAGCTGCCCGGGGCGCAATCAGTCGGTCTGGCATTTCCGTTGCGTTCAAGGGTCCAGCCAGATCGGCACGCTCCGCCCGTTTGCGGTGTTCCGTCAACGCCAGTTTGAGAGAGTGGTTGGAACTCTTGCGCTTGGCCAAGTCGGTTCCCCGATGATTGCCTCGAACTCGAGGGATTACGTCATCTTGCGGTCGATACCAGAGCCTTAGTAAGGGTCTTCCGCGAAGTTCACAAGCGTTCGATCTGAGCGCCGAGAGCGGCTCGTTGGTCGAGCTGGCAGTTCAGAGCACAATCTGAGAGGTCTTAACCATATTCGTGTTCAGGCGCCAGGGACGTCCCTCGAACACCCGAATTTTGCTGGATGGATCGATACTTGCTAGCGTCTGTGGACTCGTCTAGCCCGACCCACCGGTGCTCCGAGCGGGCCCGAATTCGCATGTCCGGAGGTCTACGACTGCGGTCGCCCGACAGGCTCGGCAGGAGGCCGTTCGGCGTACCGAGGTTGGGGTCACCCGGGGCGGAGCGCCGCGCGTTCTTCAGGTGTGGCGTGAATGGGGCTGGCAGAAGACAGAGGGTGGGCGGATTCGCTGCAGCTCTCCAGGAGCAGCTCCGCGAGGTCACGTACAATCGGCGGGTCTCTGCCAACGGTCGACATTCCGTCAGTGATCATGCCCATGCAGAATGGGCAGGCAGTAACGACGATGGAGGCTCCAGTGTCCGCCAACTGTCGAGCACGACGTTCGTTCGTGCGGCTGGTCCCGCGCTGGTCGAGCCAGTTCTGTCCGCCTCCCCCCCCACAACACCCCGCTCGCACGCCAGCCGCTCCAAGTACTTCCGAGAGCTCGACGCCGGGGAGGCCGCGCAGCACTTGGCGAGGTGCCTCGCCAAGTCGCGAGTGCCGTGTAAGGTAGCAGGGATCGTGGAATGTGAGCCGTCGGGCGATCGGGTGACTCGGTACGAGGCGTCCCGACTCGACGAGCTCGAGTAGGTAGGTCGAATGGGGGGTGACCTGGAAGTGCCCGCCGAGCTGAGCGTACTCGTTCTGCAGGGAGTTGTGGCAATGGGGGCAAAGGGTGACGATGCGTCGAAAGCGTCCGGCAGCGCGATAACCTTCGAGAGTGGCGATATTGGCCTCGGCGAGCTCGAGGAAGAGCATCTCATTGCCGCATCGCCTGGCCGCATCGCCCGTACAACGCTCTTCCACGCCAAGCACCGCGAAGCGAACCCGAGCCTGGGTCAGCAGCAGGGCTACGCTGCGAGCAACGCGTTGAGCGCGAGGGTCATAGGCCGGGGCGCACCCCACCCACAGTAGCACCTCGACACCCGTCGTGTCGGCGAGTAGTGGAATATCGAGCCCGTCCGCCCAACGTAGACGATCCAGAGGTGAGTGGTTCCAGGGGTTGTGGTTGGTGGCCAGGGCTTCGAAGGGGCGACCCAGCCCCTCCGGGAGCTCTCCGCGCATGGTGACGAGGTGTCGGCGCATCTGCACCACCTTGTTCACGACCGTTACCCCGACGGGGCACTCGTGTTCACAGGCCCCGCAGGTCGTGCATGCCCAAAGCGCTTCGGTCGAGATCACGCCGGGTACGAGTCCTCGGTTGTGCGTGGCGTCAGACAGGAGCTGCTCGCGGGCAACCTTCCCGGACATCGTCCGATCGGGTAGCAATTCCTGAGTGACGCACCGACTGGCGCCGTGCATTGCGCCGCGCAGCGCAAGCGTGAGGCCTTTGGGGCTCAAGGGTAGGCCCGACCGTGCTGCGGGGCAATGATCCTCGCATCGCCCGCACTCGGTGCAGCTCAGCAGATCCAGGCGGTCTTTCCAGGTGAGGTGCTCCAGCTTCGCGACGCCGACTGGTGCATCGAGCTCGCTGGGCAACTCAGCGGCGATCTCGACGAGCGCGATGAGGTTTTCCGTTCCTTTGGCGAGGACCGGAAGCTCTCCCGTGGGGCCGAGTCGAGACGTGTAGATATTCAGGGGTGCCGCGAGAATGTGCAGGTGCTTCGAGCGTGGAATGAGGACGAGAAACACGCAGAGCAGAAGGACGTGGAGATAGTAGCCAGCCTGAGCCACTTGAACGAGCGGCGCGAATCCGGTGCCGGAGCGAATGAGCAAGCTCGATACTGTCGCGCCAATGGGGTGAGCGGCGAGCGCAGTGTCTCCCCCGCCCGTTGGAGTGAAGGGGGCCAAGAGCCCTTCCGCCAGGGGGGCGGCGGTGCGGAGCAGCGCAAGGCAGGCACTGTCGTAGCACACGTCAGCAAGCATCATCGTCCCGATCAAACCGAGGATCACCAGGCCTTCCCGGTTGAGAGTCAGCCTCGGCGCGCGGCGAATGATTCGCTGATATCCGAAGACCAGAGTCCCCAGAAGTGTGAGTGCCAGGAACAGATCTTTGAGCTGTCCATATGCGTCCCCCAAGCGGGTTCCGGGAGCGAACAGTCCAGCGTTGAATCCTGGGTCGAAGCCTCGCCCGATCAGGATGAGGCTGCGCAGGCTCAACACGATGAAGCCAAAGAACACTAGAAGATGGGCGAACCCGGAGAGCGGGTATAGGCGGACCTTCTCATGACCCAGCACGGCCCACAGGGTGCGACGCAGGCGCGTTGCCGGGCGGTCGAAACGGCTTTCGGCAGGGGCTGCAGCTCCGCGCAACGAACGCAATCGCTGCCCAAGCCCCATGGTGAAGAGGCAGAGCGCGACGAGAATTGAAGAGGAAACCAGAATAGGATTCATTGCTGAGGTCGCGGCATGAAGGCGAGCTCCAGGAGTATCAGCGAGCACGCGAGGCTAGCATCGAGCCGAACCTAACGTGGGCGTCGTGGGCGGCCCACCGTGTGCAGTCAGCTTCGCGAGTCAACTGCCACCGAGTGGCTGCCATCGTGGGTCAGCAGGTAAGGCGCTCAACGCAGGCGTGTGCAAGACGACCGGTTCTTCAGCCGAAGATGCCCAGGAGTACTGCCGTCACCACCCACAGAACAAGCAGCAGCGCAAGCAGCAGGACAAGCCGCAGAAGGGGCGAAACCTTGGGTCCTGCAGCGACCTGAGGGACGGATGCTCGTGGCGGGTTCACGAGCCGTACCGACGCGTCCGGTTCTTCAGCCACCTCGATGCGCAGCAAGAGAAGTCCACGCTCCTGAACATCCGGTCTAGTCGGCAGACCACCTCGCCCGGGTATTCTGAGCACCACACGGCTACCTGGGTCCACGTCCGCCTGTCCCGGGAGCGTCACTTCGATACTCTCTGGTGGATCTTGACGTCCCCGAAGCGAGGTCGCGCCTGCCCGGTCGCACACGTCGCATCCTCCCCCCTGGCAGGCGGCGCAGGCTAGGTTTCTCGGGAGGTCGATCTCAATGGTTTCCCCACGCCGAATCCAAGGCTCGGGGACTCGGATGCGATGCAACGCATCAGGGCCTCGCTGCTCGGCGATTCGGCTGGTGACTCGCCCAAGGACCTCTGCCATGAACGCGTACGATAGCGCAGTGCACCAGCTTTCAACACCTCAGGGTGCGAAGGTGAGGGTGCGGTTATCTCCCGGGGCTGACAGAAGGACGCGCCGCGCGTAGGTCTCCCTCCCAATTCTGACTCCCACTGACACTTCCACCGCCTCGGGACGCTGCCCAAGGGATTCTAGCGTCACAGTAACCCGGAAGACGCCCTTTGTCGGGGTCACACGGGAAGAGGATACAGGTTTCTCTGACGGAGGCGGCGTCGTCTTCGGAGTCTTCGACGTCGCCCGTCTTGACGCACTGGGGACTGGGCGGTGCGTCATAACAACGACCTCATAGCCGCGTTCTTGACATGTTGGGTCGGCTGGGCAATCTGCCATTTTGACCAATCCGTCTGCGCTTGGCGCAGACACGGTGGCAAGCTCGCCGCTCGGACCCACAACCGAGAGATCGACATCAGCTGTTGCATCGAGCCACGCGACGTAGATGGCGACGGACGAGGACGGTGCCCCACAGCCCTCGTCGATGAGCCCATTGCAGTTGTCGTCGAGGGCATCGAAACAGCGTTCTTCCGTGTTGAGCGTGCACCCCCGTAAAGCGTCGAGCCCCGGCGCCCGATGTGGGCGTGCGGGGCTCGTTGGGACGGGCCGCTGCTCCCCGTTGCTGCACGACACGGTGAGTGCGAGCGCGGCGAGGAGCAGGATGGCCCGAGTCAAGGACGGTTACTTCGTCTGTTCAAGAGCCGATGGATCTAGTCATCGTCCCCGGAGGGCGCGGCAGCCCCCTTCTTCTCGCCATCCGCGGTGCTGATGACGCCGGTAACGACCTTCGGGTGCATCAGGTCGTGGTAAGCATCGCGCGCTAGCTTGCCGGTTTCGCCCTCGAAGTCGCGGAGGGCAAGCAGCACTCCTTGCTCTTTCATGAAGAGCAGGGTGCGGATGGCGCCACCACGCAGCTTCTCGTCGTTGCCCTGTGCCATCTTGAAGAGTCGGGCTCTCAGCACGACCCGAGTGAAGGAGTGCGGGCCGTTGTCGAAATCGAGATTCTCGAACTGGCGCGTGAGCAGTGCGCTCGCCCACTCCTGGGGTGTCTGCTTGATGCTGATTCTCGAGATTGCGACGGCGTTGTCGACCCAATCGAAGATCCGACCCTTCTCGAGATCCTCTGTCGACCAATAGCCGAATGTCTTGTACCAGAGGTCCTGGAGCTCCTCGATGACCTCCTTGCCCTTGTCAGCGTAGCGCGCAACCGTACGGGCTGCGGTGTCAGGAGAGCCGCCGAGGATGAGGGCGAGAGCCGCCGAGTTCATCAGTGTTTCGTCGTTCATCATCTCGAAGAGCTTGGCCTCGACCTCCGGCGTCAAGCCAGCCTTGCCGATAGCTCGGGCGGCCTGGACTCTGGTCTCGATGGTCGCGCCGGGCACGAGCAGCTGAAGCAGAGCCGGTGCTGTGCCGGGAACGGGGCGCTGGATGAGGGTTTCCAGGAAGCAGGCACGACGGATCTGATCGGCCTTGTTTTCTCCGTCATACTTCTGGATCTTCTTGGCAACCTCGAGGAAGTCCTTGTCCGTGGCAACCCACGCCAAGGCAGCGCAGGCTTCGAACCGTGCCTGCTCGTTCTCGCGCTCGGTCTCGATGTACTCCATCAAGGGCTTGACCGCCTTGTTGTCGCCCCACTGCGAGAAACCCTGGGATGCACCGACGCCTACGGCGCGTAGAGTCATGCCGAGCACCGCCAGGCCGCCTTGCATCAGTGCGTCCATGGTGACGTCGATCTCCTTGGGGCGCTTGGTGAGGGCCGACGTCAGCGTGTTCCAGGACCGTTCGTCCTTCAGCCAGCCAACGTAGCGCAGAGCGCTCTGCGCGATGATCCACTCCTGCGGCAACTCCTGTTGACCCTCTTTGGGAAGGGGGACATCCGGGTCGGCCCATTTGCGGAAGGACTCGATGTCTTTGGTGGAGCCCATGGCGGCGAGTGCACGCAAGCCGTTCGCATGGGGTTGGGGCATCTGGTGGAGCCAGAAGATCACGGCGTCCTCGGCTTGTGCCCGAATGTCCTCGCTCTTGTCGGGATGCAGCATCGCAAGATCTGCGATCATGCGGGCCGCCACGACGCGCTCGTTGTCGTCGCGCTTCAGCTCCATCTCCCAGTCATACTCGTCGCTGTAGATCTTGAGGGGATCCATGCGAAGTCGGAGTGCGAGCGTGGGAACGGCACGGACGTCACCGACCTTGGCCATCAGAGTCGCAGCCTCGGTCTGCCAGTGAATGTGGGGTTTCGTATTGAGGTACGCGAGGAGCGGGTCAGAAGCCCTCGGATCCGAGAGCTTATCCATGATCTTGAAGATCTGGCGCGTCTGGTACCACTTGCTCTTCTCGTTTTCGGGGTCGACGCTGTCGAGAGCAATGACCAGGCCGGCACCACCGATCCCGTCACGCAAGGCATTCAGGTACTTCTTGCGGCTTTCCTTGTCCGAGCCCTTGAGAGCGGCGACAAGCGGCTCCCGAGCGCGCTGATCCCCGATCTTGCCGAGGCCAGGGGCGGCCTGCCGAGAGATTTCGGCGTCCTTGTCCTGGAGCAGCTTGATCAGGACGTCGGTGAACTTCGGTGCTGCGTTATCCGAGAGGACGGTAGCAACCAACTGGCGCACCGCCGGACTCTCATCTGCGGCGAGGGTGGCGAGCTTGTCCAGACTGACCAGCTTCACGATCTTGTTCGGGTCGAAGGCGACGCTGCCGTTCAGCTTCATCACCTGCGAGAGGTGCCCCGCTCGGTAGAGTTCCATGACCTTGTCGAACGCTTGGGATTCGCCCAGCTCGACCAATGCCCACGCGATCTGCGGTTTCGCTCCCGGTCCGGCCGTGTTCAGAGCCTGGAGTAGGGGCCCCTTGGCTGCGTCCGCCATCGGTGAACCGTACTCGGCCAGTGCGGTCGCCGCCTGCCCCTGGATCGGCTCGTCCAGGGCGGAAAGGGACTTGATGGCCAGGTTTACGCCTTCAGGATCCTTGGCCCAGGCCAATTGCTTCAAGGCTTCGCTGCGAAGGGACTTGCTGGTCTCGGTTACCGCCAACTCACGCCACTTCGGTATCTGCTCTGCCTTGGGCAACAGGAAGAGCTGCTTCTTCTGCGCTTCCGCCTCCTCGACGGTGAGCTGCTTCGCATCTTGCTTGAACCCGATGAAGAGGAATGCAGCGAGTGTCGCGACTGCCGCGATGGCGATGACGATGAAGACGGGGTTGATGCGACCCTTCTTGAAGTTACCCGCGTCCGCGTCGAAATCGCCAGCACCTGCTGGGAATCCGCCACCGGTTGGGAAGGGGAGCAGGAGCGGGTTGCCTGCTTGAGGCTTCACGGGGCCGAAGTGCCGCTGTCCTTGACGGGCGGGGCGCTTGGCCGGAGAGGGGTTCGGCTGGTTTCGTTCGAGCATGGGTCCTCCGAGACGTACGGCTCCTGAGTTGGGCGCTTGGGGGCGTGCCGCACGCCGGCTATCCACTGGAGCTCGGGGACCTTATCCCAACACGGCGTGCAAGAGGAGATGCCGCGAAACGGACCCGAACAATGATTTCGAAATGCTACCCGCGGGCCGGAAAATTGCACTAGGAAAGGAAGTCCCTCCACCTTGGCTTGGCCCCTCGGTGCGGCTACCGTGCCTCGAGCCCCTCGCCATCCGTGCGCCCTGCAGAATCCTCCCCTTCCGAACTCACCGCTCGCTCGTGGCGAACCCCCTGCGGCGTGGCCGTCGCGGCCACGTTCGTGGCAGCGGTGGGATCGTACGCGCTTCCGCCAACCTGGGCCGCGACCGGGGTCGGGTTGTGCTTCCTCTCCTTCACGTACTGGGCCGCGCTGCGCGACGACGACGGGAGTCGGGCACGGCATTTCGGGTTGTCGCTTGGCGGACTGCTGGAATTTGCGCCGCTCAGCGCCGCGCGGCTCGCTCGTTCGGGTTTCCGAGCGTTGACGATCTCGCTCGCCGTGGCGCTCGTGGTGTTCCCTCTATTCTGGATCGGGTTCGCGTGGTGGTGGGAGCCGAGGCAAGCGTTTCGGGTGACGGCGCCCCCTGGGCTCCTCGACGATGTCGTGGGTCAGATCCTCGTCGTCGCACTGCCCGAAGAGGCGTTCTACCGTGGTTATCTGCAGACCGCATTCGACGACGCTTGGCCCCGTCGTGTTCGAGTGTTGGGTGCGCGGCTTGGCCCCGGGATCCTCGTGGCGAGCGTTCTGTTTGCTGCTGGCCACTGGCTCACGGACATGAATCCTGGCCGCCTCGCGGTGTTCTTCCCTTCCCTCTTGTTCGGCTGGCTGCGAGTCCGCTCTGGCAGCATCGCGGCGCCGTTACTCCTTCATGCAGCGAGCAACCTCTTTGCCTCCTTCCTTGGTCGGGGCTACGGTCTGTTTCAATGATCACGGATGTCATCCTCAACCCCATCGTCGATCGCGCTCTTGCCGAGGACCTGTCTGGTGGGGACCTGACGACGGAAGCGACGGTCGATCCCGAGGCGCGGGCCATTGCTCGTGCCACCGCCAAGCAGAAGCTCGTGGTGTGCGGCGGGGACGTCTTTGCGCGAGTATTCTATCGTCTCGACTCCCGTCTTCGAGTGGAACGCCGTCATGATGACGGCGAGGTCGTGGCCGCAGGTGAGGTTCTTTGGATCGTTGAGGGCCATGCTCGCTCGCTTCTGATGGCGGAACGCACGGCGCTCAATTTCGTGCAGCGGCTGTGCGGCGTTGCGACGATGGCTCGACGTTTCGTCGATGCGCTTCCCGTTGGGAGTCCGACTCGGATCGCGGACACCCGCAAGACGACGCCAGGGCTTCGCGTCCTCGAACGCTACGCCGTGCGTTGCGGCGGCGCGCACAACCACAGAGACTGCCTGGGGTCGGCGGTGCTCATCAAGGACAACCACATCGAGGCGGCGGGGGGCATCACCCAGGCAATCGTGCGGGCGCGTGCCCACGCTCCACACACGGCGCGGGTCGAGGTCGAAGTGGAATCACTCGCAGGCGTGGACGAAGCCCTGGTCGCTGGCGCCGACATCATCATGTTGGACAATTTCGCGATCGATGCGCTGCAGGCGGCCATCGACCGCATTCGAGGGAGGGCTCTCGTCGAGTTGTCCGGCGGCGTGTCACTCGAGCGGGTTTCCGAGCTCGGCCGTCTCGGGGTGGACGTCATTAGTGTCGGCGCGTTGACCCACTCGGCGCCGGCAGCCGACATCTCCCTTGACCTGGAACGACTGGGCTGAGCCCAGCCGGCTTGGTGCTGTATGGGCAACTCCTCTCCGGTATCGGCGTTACCCGCCTTCGATGCGGTGCGGTTCGAGCAACTCCGGAAGTGCGCCGGGGTAGCGTTAGGGCATCCGCTCATGGTGTTCGAGTCGATCGGCTCGACGAACGACGAGGCGAAGCGCGCGGCGCGCTGCGGTGCGCCAACCGGCGCCCTGTACGTCGCGGAACACCAAACCGCGGGGCGCGGTCGCCACGCGCGGCGTTGGTTCTCGGCTCCCCGGGAGAACCTCCTGTTCTCTGTGGTGCTCCGTCCCTCCTTCTCCCCCAAGGACGTGCGCGCCTACTCGCTCGTCGTTGGCCTTGCCGTGCGTGCGGCAGTCGGGCGCTGCGGCGCAGGCTCCGCTCTCATCAAGTGGCCGAACGACGTGCTGGTGGGTAGACGGAAGCTCGCGGGCGTCCTCGTCGAAAGCCAGCTCCACGGAAATCGAGTGAGCAGCATCATCGTGGGGGCAGGAATCAACGTCAATTGCGCGAGTTTCGAGGGTGAGCTCGCGGGCTCTGCCATCTCGCTTGGGGAGATTGTGGGGGCTGTGGTGTCGCGGGAGGCTCTGCTCGCCGAGGTGCTGGGAGCACTCGCCGACCTGACTGGCGTCTACGAGCGAGGTGGCCTGGCAGCGGTGTTGCCGGAGCTCCATCGCTCCGACGCCTTGCGCGGTCAGGCCGTCGTCGTCGATGGCACGCATGGCGTAGGAGCGGGGATTGACGCCGACGGGGCATTGCTGCTGGACACCGAGGCAGGACAGCGCGCGCTACACTCGGGCAGCGTGAGCTGGGCAGGTTGACTGGGAGAAATCGTGCACACACGGGAGGCGTCGCGAGCGCGCCGCGCTACACCACCGGGGTATGCTTCGAACCCTTTCTCTGGATGCTGGTGGTGTGCTGGTTCGGCCGAACTGGCGACGGATTGCCCAGATCTCGTCATCCTTTGGCCTGCGAATAGCAGCAGACCAACTCTCTGCGGTCGAACTGCAGGTCATGAGGGAGATCGATTCCGCGTCGTACATCGGCAGCACCAACGACGATGATCGGGTGACCGACTTCTTCAACCGCGTGTTTCATCGTGCTGGGGCGCCTGTCTCGTCGCGGGAGTATGGTGCGGCCGTTGCTGAACTGAGGCGCATACACAGCGCGGAGAACCTATGGGAAGAGGTTCCTGATGACGTGGTTCCGGCCCTGGGGCGATTTCGCGCTCTCGGGCTAAGGCTGGTCGTGTTGTCGAACGCCAACGGGACGGTCCGGAGCAAGCTAGCGCAACTTGGCATGGCGCACTGGTTCGAGCATGTGGTGGATTCTGGCGAGGAGGGGATTGAGAAACCGGATCCGCGGTTTTTCCAGCTTGGTCTTGAGAGGGCTGGCGCCGATCCCGCGACAACCGTTCACGTCGGGGATCTCTTCAACGTGGATGTCGTTGGCGCGCGCGCTGCGGGGATTCGGGCTGTGTTGATAGACCGCGCAGGGCTGCAGAGGGACCGGGAGTGTCCGCGCTACGCAGACCTGGGCGAGCTCGTTCGGGCACTCGAAACCGGTGCCCCTGGTCTGAGCTAATGGCCGACTGGGGGGGCATGGAAGGTGGGGCCGCCAAGTGGAGGGTCATCATTCCTCAAGAAATCGGGAGCTTCTGGCCTTATGAACATCCGACAGTCGGCCGTCTCCAATCCTAGTGCCAGGCCGGCCGCGCTTGAGGTGCCAGACGATGTCCGTTTCCCAGGCTAGGGCAACCCTCGAAGTCACGATGTCCTCGTTTCCGAGTAGCCGCATCGCGGCCGCTGTGTCTCGGCTCGTTTCGGAGTTCTGCCGCAGTCTGGTTGACGACGAGGATGTGGCTGCCCGTTTTCACATCGCGGCCCAGGAACTCGCTGAGAACCTGGTGAAGTACTCCTCCGGTCCCATGGTCAGCATCTCCGCGGATCTCATTTCAGCTGATGATTCGGCCGTACTGCGTCTTCAGGCGAAGAACCAGAGCTCCCCGCAGCAGCTCGAAGCCGTGGAGGCGAGGCTCAAGGAGTTGAAAAACGCCCAGAATCCCGTCGAGCTATACGATCGGTTGATCTCCGAGAGTGCACCACTCGATGACGTTTCCGGACTGGGGCTGGCACGGATTCGCGCCGAAGCGGAACTGGAAGTCGACTACACCATCGAGAACAACGAGCTAACGATAGCCGTTCACGCGACTGTGTGCCCGCACGGAGGCTTGTGGCATGTTGACGGTTAAGAACGTAGTCCTCGAATCGTTTCGGATCGAAGCGAGTGAGGCCGCCGACCGGCTGTCCATCGTGCTGTCAGGCACCGCGGACATGGCCGCCGTTGAGCCCTTGGTGCAGTGTCTGGAGCGGGTGCGTTTTGACATGACGCGCCGGGGATACAGCGCCACGGAGATCAACATCCGATCGCTCTACTTGCTCAACTCGAGCTGCATAAAGGCTTTCGTGCGTTTCATCTACCTCATTCAGACTGAGGGGCTACAGTTCTCAGTGGTGTTCCTGGTGGATCGGAACCTGTCATGGCAGGCGCGGGCACTTGCAGCCCTGCAGCGCATGGCGCCAGACCTGGTCCATGTTTCGGAGTCCTGAAGGGGAGCCCAAGCAAGAACAGCGAACCGCCTGCAGAGGCCGTGATCCGCCACGCGCCGAGCATAGGAAGCATCGTCGCACCACTCAGCCCCCTTGGATGGACACGAGTTCCGCGGCCATACGTACCAGAGCGGCCAGCAACCTGCGCTGCCAGCCGAGCCGCGGACTGACCACGAAATGGACCGGAAACCCTGAACCCTGGGACTGCGCCTGATAGATGAAGCTAACGAGCTGCTTGATGCAAGGAAAGACCCCATGACACGCTCTAAATCAGCGAGCGCGATTCTCGAACGGTTTGGGCTGCCCCCATCGAGGT